>JAKDPD010000015.1 GCA_030455605.1 Lactobacillus sp. | reverse complement strand
GTCAAGTTAATTACGATACCGTTTATAATCAGCACAGTTTTTTTGAGCCGGGCTTTTTTAAAATTGATTCTCGTGCTATTCAAAATCAAAAGATGTCATTTCCAAAACATCACTATCAAGGAATTACAATAAATATAGATTTAGATCATTTTAATCCCAAGATAGATGATTTGATCAATGGTCAAATTGATTTCAAATTGATTTTGAAAAATTATTGTCAAGATTGCCCGTTCACAGTAATTAAAACACCCTTTATTTCTCATTTATTCTCGGATTTGCGAATTCCTGATTTGACAACCAACTGTGCTTTTTTACGGCTAAAAATTGTAGAGCTTTTACTCTATCTCTCTAATCAGCGTATTGCTCAACAAAATTTACAACGGTATCGTAATTATTTTTCACCAAGCAGACACGATAGAATACGAAATATTCATGATTATCTGATTCAACATTACAGTCAACCATTGACATTACCACAATTATCACAGCATTTTAGATTATCCTTGACCGTTATGAAACGTGATTACCATTATTTTTATGGGATCAGTATTTATGCTGATTTAAAGCAAATACGGTTAACAGCTGCCAAAAAGTTTTTATCCAATACTTGTTATCCCGTGAATCAAATTGCTGAGCGTGTTGGTTATCAAAATGCTGGAAAATTTTCTCAGGCCTTCAAACACTCATTTAAGATAACACCAACAAAATTTCGACAAAACTGTATTAAAGAACAAATATAATTCGAAATATTGTTAAGTGTTAGAAATAAATAGCCCATCATAAATATGTTCTCTCTAGTATCATTTATAAAAAGTCAGCTGTTGGATATGAAAAAACAATCCATCAGCTGGCTTTTTTTGGCTATACCGCTACTTAAGCTACTTAAGCTATTTTGCTATGCATGCTGAGCCTGCCGTAGCCAGTTAATTGCTAAAATTTTAGTCGTCATCGGTATTTCAAGCATGTTATCAACCTCGATAGCTATTTTCTTTTTGCCGTGATATTGCTTTTTTAGTAGAATTAGCGATTTAGCGCTAAAAAGAGCTGGATATTAGTGTTTCTTTTTAAATTTTTCAATGCTAAGTTTGCAAGCTTCAACTGCATATAACAGCAGGATGAGGCAAACAGTTATTTTGAAGTCCAACACGAAGAGGGGGAAGCTATAAATAATAAAGAGGTACATGACTGCAAACCAGAACCACTCGAGGATTAAAAAAAGCTTGTGACGCTGGCGGTTTTTGTACCATTTTTTGAATTCTGGATCCTCCATGAGTATCCTCCCTAAGCATAAACTGCTGAAACTTGGTTACCATCATTACGTCCATCAGTCAAAATTTTTCTTAGGCTGCTTGACGTAAAGACGCTGCCATGCTTAGTGCGGAATATAGTAAAACATAGATGATGACGAGCCATTGCAAACAACTGGTATCTAGATTTTTGACGAAGAAGACGGCGGTTAAAACACCTAGTACCCCAAAAATCCCGGCAAATAACGTAATTTTACGGCTGTAAGTTCCAAGTTTAACAAACTGAATCGAACTCGTTGATATTGAACAAGTCGCCGCACCCATCATGATTGGAAAGGCCGCTACCGGCGTGAGTCCCATGGTGTAAACAGTCGCCATCGTTAGGGCATAAGAGCCAATTCCAATGTTGTTCAGCCCGCCATAGATGAAAAGCAGGCCCGCCGTCACCATTAACTTCCAGCTGGTTAGGGCATTTGCCGTGCCGGTTGCGGAAATCCAGTTTAATTTATTTGCCAGTATCAATAACGCTGCGAGTACCAGTCCAGCGGTGACAAACTTTTGAATGGTGGGAACGGCTAATTTGACGACCAGGCGGGGACTGATATAAGCGCCTAGCATCGCCGCAAAAATGCAGACCGCTAAGAGGTTTTGAAGTCGACCTTGATGGCACTGATGTAAGAGAGCGCCATGACTGCTAGGGGGATCACACATCGGGTGTTTAGTGTGCCTGGTATTTTCTTAATGGGGACCCACTTGAGTTTGGCATAAAGCGCAGTGCTGATGGCAAAATCAAAAATACCAAAAGTCGATAGGAAGAAAATGATAAATGAACTGAAGGGGAGCAGCCAAGTAGTGGCTGGTTCAAGCAGGATTTGATTGCGGTGTGCCTGCAGGTCGCGGATTAGGGTGCATAAAAAGCTGAAATTAATGAGAAAAATGAGGATTAATAAAAGTTCAATCATGAGTTCTGCCTTCTGCTAAAGTTAGGTGCGTGAAATTTAAATACCTGTATGCGGCTAGTATCTTGTATGGTAAAAACAATTGTTGTTCATTCCAAGATAACATTTTTATTAATTATGGTTAACCTTAAATTAGAAATAAATTGGTAATTGATTTATTTTGTCCATCAAAAAAAGCCCCATTCAGTATTAATGAGTTGGGACTTTTTTTAATTAATCAGCTGTCTTGGCATTGGCTAGCTTTAACATGATGCCTTCAATGAAGGCGAGAATGAGACTAGCGGTTAGAAAGTCGAGCACGTTGCCTGAGTAGAAAGCGGCCATCACCATGAAACCACTTGCTAATATCAGAGCCATCAAGTGAGCTGATTTACGGCGCCACCACTGAAGTAGCGCATACGCTGGGAGCAAGAGCGATGGCCCTACGAAGAGGAGCATGCCGATTAGGCCTAACGAATAGACTTGTGAAACATAATCGCGTTCGAGGTTAAAAATATTGCTGACGCGCGTGTAGGAAATGCCGAGCCAGTAAGCAAGCGGTTGCTGATGGTGACGGCGCACTCGATTGAGCATGGCTGTTTCGACATAACGGTTTTGCATGCGTAATTCGCCAGGCTGCCGTATGATGCCAAGCCAAAAGTCGGGATCACGCTGGTAAGGATAAGCTTTAAGCACAAATTTAGGATTTAAGGCATAAGCTTGATAGTGTTGTTTGACAAAATTTTGTTTAAATTGCTTTAAACGCGCCGGTTGCGCTTGATATTTTTTAAGTCCAGCTGCTAATTGTTGGTCGAGTTGTTGTGTCTGAGTGTCAGATTGCTGAGCTAAGTAATGTTCATAGCGATAGCGTTGTCCGACGGGACCAAAGGGCGTGATGGCTAACGCTACTAATTCAATCAATAGTAAGACGAGCAACGCTGGCCGTAAAGATTTGAACCAGCCGCGTTCTTTCAGACGATGCGCCACTAAAATGATGCTGGACACGGCTAGCCCCGCAATGAGGCCGATGAGGGCAACTTTCGTGCCGACTTCAATCATGGCGAGGGCCTGGATACTGAGAGCGAGGCTATTTTGCCAATTTGTACGCTCTAGTAAGTTAGCGATGAGTAAGGGTAGCAGCATAAAGAGCACCGCCGAAATCATATTGGCAAAGTTGAAGAACCCTTTAGACGCCATATGGGAATAGCCGAGATTCGGATTGGTGAACCAGGCAAAGATATTGGCCGAAATTGGGCCAGATTCATAACTGCGCAGGGAGATCACTAGCAGGTTACTAGTCACGATGGTATAAGAGAATAGTCCGCTCAGTCCCATGACGATTCGGCGTAATTGCTGCGCTGAGCAGTCCAGTTCATAGCTGAAGTAGAGGACGAGCAGGGGCAGTAACATGCGAATGAGGTAGAAGAGCTCACTGAAGGTTGAATAGCCATAGCTCGTGGGACTAAGACTCGTAAAGTGCCGAACATAATAAAGATGGACGACGCTATAAAGCACCAGCAAAATTACATAGGTAATCAGCCAAGGACGCCTACCAAATTGCTTGAGCCGGCTGGGCTTCTGCCAGAATAAGCCAAAAATAACGGCCATTGCGAGTAATCGAATAATGGTTGGCAGGGTAAAAGGCAACGTATTTGCTAAGCTGCCATGATAAAACCAATATAAATCTAGAAATGGTTGGATGAGGATAAAGACCTGCAAGTAGTGCTTCACTTGATATCGGTGCATAAGGACTCCTTAACATCAAAAAAGAAGTTGTCGCTAGCGACTACTTCTTTTCTTCGGCGGCTTTAGCGGCAGCTGCTGCTTGCTTCATCTTTTCAATCTTGATTTCATTTAAAGTAGCTGTTTGGCTGTCTTTAGTCAATTTAATGACGCGTAAATTCTTAAAGTTAACGACAATTTTGCTATTTAAGTCGCCGATGGCAGCCTCATCAATTGGATCGTATGAGGTGATTCCTAACAAAGCTGAATTTTCATAAACCTTTTCAATCTTGCCTTCGAATGGTTTTTTGATTTCTTCCTCAGACCGGGCATCCACAATTAGACCGGCTTTAACATCCGCTTTTTTCATAAATGGTTTCCTCTTTTCAAAAAAACATTGGACAATGTTGAAATATTAATCTATTGTCGGCTTTTTTTCAAGTAGCTTGCCTTATTATAGGATAAAAACTGCGTAAAGGGTACATTTGGGTCGAATTGTCGAAAGTAAGTTGGCTTTTTATGGTTTAATAAATAAGATATGGAGAATGAAACTGGGAGAAAAGAATGTCAAAGCTAATTTTAATTGCTGGCCCAAGTGGGGCGGGGAAGACTACGATTTCAACTTATTTAATGGAAAAATTTCACATACCACGTGTCCTCACTCATACTACGCGGCCCATGCGCCCCGGGGAACGGGCAAATGAGAGTTACTACTTTGAAAGCAAGACAAGTTTTGCGCGCTTGCACTTTTTTGAGCATATTCATTATGGAAATTATCAGTATGGCTCAAGCCGTGAAGCTTTAAACCGCGTTTGGGAACAGCATGATCTGGTCTCATTAATTGTGGATATCCAAGGTGCACGGTCATATTTACAGCAACTTCCAGATCAAATCTGCTTCATTTATGTGACGGTGTCAGCTCGTTCAACGCTTGAGCAGCGGCTGCGTGATCGGGGGGATGATCCTGCCAAGATTGCCAATCGGTTGTCTGGCGCAGAATTAAATGAGTTACCGGCGGACTTAATGCCCTCTGCCACAGTCATTCGCAACGATAATTGGGAAAAGACTAAAAAACAGCTAGATCAAATTGTAGCTGATTTGCAAGGATAAATAACGCTCGGCCGGCAATTTAATCATTATGAAAAATACCTTAATCAGATGTTCACTCGTTTGATACGTGTTTGTCACAATCAGATTGTATGATATTAACTATCAACTGATTGGAGAACAACCAGAATCAAGGGAGAGATCGTTTTGAGACTAGCACATCGTTTAATTAAGGCAGTTGCCATTATTGGTTTATTTTTAACAGGCGTTAGCTTAGCTAACCAACTAGGGACGACTAGCAATGAGGTGTCTGCTGCGTCGATTACAACCAAAAGAAATCGGGTTGTTCGGTTAGCTAAACGTGAAATTGGCAAGCCTTATGTCTGGGCTGCCAATGGCCCTTCCGGTTTTGATTGTTCTGGCTTAGCTCAGTACGTTTACAGCCACGCTGTAAGACACTGGATTGGTCGTAGCACGTATGATCAAATTCATGCTGGTCGACGTGTTTCTTTAAGCCATTTAAAGAAGGGCGACTTGATTTTCTGGGGCTCTAAATACGCACCTTACCATGTTGGTATTTACGTGGGTGGTGGCTGTTATATCCATGCCCCACAACCGGGACAACGGGTAAAACGGCAACATCTTAGTGGTTACTTCTATCCTAGTGCTGCTAAACGGGTTTTATAATTAACTGAACTTATTTCAAGGTTAGGAACGTATTCCTAACCTTTTTTGTTGCTTTTTATCATTGTGTATCTGGATTAACACAGTTTTGTAACATAGGGCGACTATGATAATCATTGTGAGCTAGCAAACTAGCTATTGATTTAACTATTAATGCATTTAATTAAGTGTATTTGGCACTAATCGTCCCGAGGAGTACCTGATTTTGAAATTATCACATCGCTTTATGAAAGTTTTAATCGTTGTTGCTTGAGCAGTTGCTGGTATTCAGATGATGGCTGCTCAAAATACGCCTGTTAATGCGTCTAGTCGTAGTCAGCGTATTGTCCGGTTAGCTAAGCGCCAATTGGGTCGACCTTACATCTGGGGTGCTACTGGCCCTTACGGCTTTGATTGTTCAGGACTTGCACAATATGTTTATCGTCGCGCAGCTGGGATTTCGCTACCAAGAAGAACATTTGATCAAGTCAATGTTGGACGTCGCGTGTCCCTTAGTCGTCTGCGTGCTGGTGATTTGCTCTTTTGGTATAGCCGCTGGGAAGGTTACTATCATGTTGCTATTTACATTGGTCATCATTACTACATTCAAGCACCAGAACCTGGTCAAAGAGTGAAGCGGACTAAGCTGTCTTGGTGGTATCCTAGTGCTGCCCTCCGTGTGATTTAATTAAGCCACGTGACTTCGTGATCATTAGCATTTCTTAACTTTTATCGTTGCGTATTCATTTTGTAACGCTTCTGTCATAATTTGAGCTTACAATAGTAAACATCTGAATAAGTTAATTAAATTAGTCGTAAATTTAGGTTCGCTACTTGTAGCGGGGGGAAGTTAATTTGAGCGCATCACGTCAATTCATTAAGGCTACTGCGATTACAGCGCTAACCCTTTCGGGGGTTGCTACCGTATCTGCGGTAAAGCCTTCACTTCATGCATTTGTCCAAGCCGCTACGATGCGGGTTCGGATTAATTATGTTCCTGGTTATGGAATTAATATTTGGAATAATTTCCATAATAAGCGTTTTACAGGTGTTCGTGCAAAGCATGGTACGACTTGGAACGTTTTAGCAACGCAGACGGATCGTCGCGGTCGCACTTGGTACGAAATTGGTGCTGGCCAATGGATTATGGCTAAGTACACGGTTAGTGCTACCACACCAGTAGCTAAGCCAAAGTCACATGCCCGCAAAGTGCGTGTCCAGCGGGTTACGAATAGCGCTACCGCTCGTAATAATGTTGTTCGCATTGCTGAGCAGCAAGTTGGTCGACGTTATGTCTGGGGCGGTCGCTCAACTTCTGGTTTCGATTGTTCCGGTTTAACACAGTATGTTTATCAGTATGCTGCCGGTATCAATATTACTGGGACAACTTACACGCAGGTCAAAAAGGGCTATACGGTTAATGTGAAGAATGTTGATGATTTGCAAGCTGGCGATTTACTCTTCTGGGGTAATCCAGCTAGTCCTTATCATGTGGCAGTTTATATCGGGAATGGACGTTATGTTGCCGCTGCAACTCCATCCCAGGGTGTGGTTGAATCACGCTTGACTTCGTATTTCTACCCATCATTAGCTAAGCGTGTCCTATAATTTATGAATCTAAAAAAGCCGTTCAACTTTGGTTGAGCGGCTTTTTTATTATTCGGGTATTTTTGTAGGCATAACTGCATATGCAGCTACTTTTGCAAGGTCAGATTTGGCAATGCGGGCAGTAACATGTATGCCATCGGCTTGATAAACTTCTTGTGTGATGTGGGCGTGTTCATGTAGATAGGACAGCAATTTCCCAGCATTAACTGGGAGGATGAGGTTTACGGGGTGCTGGTGGGCAAAGACGCGTTTAACAATTAGTTTGGCTAACAGTTTAATTGAAGCGGTATCGTTAGCAGCATAGCGTAAATCATCCCCTTCAAGTTCAGGATACGGCCGCTGAGTACGATCAGCTTTATTATAAGCCGTGATAATAGGGGTATCTTTGATGCCAATTTCATTTAGTACTGCTTTAGTGGTCGCAATCATTTGTGACATATCCGGGTCAGCGGGATCGACGACGTTAATAATCAGGTCAGCATCACGCGCTTCTTGCAAGGTTGCCTTAAAAGCTGCGATTAATTGGTGGGGAAGTTTGGAAACGAACCCGACCGTGTCACTGAGGATGAAACTGAATTGCTGTTCGAGGTCAATTCGCCGCACCGCCGTGTCGAGCGTTGCAAATAACATATCTTTAGCTAAAACAGTCTTCGGCTTAGCGTGGTTGCTAGTCGAGAGTTGTAAGAGGCCGTTCATTGTCGTGGATTTCCCCGCATTGGTATAACCAACTAACGCGACTTTCGGCAGTTCACTTTGGTTACGCCGATTGGCTTTTAGGCTTTCTTGAGCAGTGACATTCGCTAGCTCTTGTTTAATCGCGGTAATTTGTTTTCCAATCGTCCGGCGGTTAATTTCCAGCTTAGATTCACCGGCCCCGCGGTTGGCGACCCCACCACCGCGCTGTTGATCGAGTGTGTTGTCAGAAGGGTGTAGGCGCGGTAATTCATATTGGAGTCTCGCAAGCTGTACCTGCAAACTGGCTTGGCGGCTTTTAGCGCGTCCAGCAAAAATTTCTAAAATGAGTTCCGTGCGGTCAATGACGCGTAATTTGATATCCTTTTCGAGATTTCGAATCTGGACGGGGGTTAATTCATCATTCAGTAAGATCACACTGGCGCCAAGACCATGAGCTAGATTTTTGAGTTCATTGACTTTACCTAACCCAAAATAGCTGGCTGCAATCAGATGTGGCAAATTTTGTTGTACGCGGCCGACGACAATCATGCGATTAGCGGCAGCTAAGGAAGCAAGTTCCGTCATTTGGTATTCAAAGTTAGCATCATTTAAATTCACGCCGGCAATGATGACTTTAAGTGGATTCGATTCGGTATTAAACATAAAAAACACCTACAATTCTAGTGATTTTTTGAATTTAGGACATTAGCTTGTTACTATTGTATCATTAAGACATTACAATCAATGCTGAAACAATTAAGGATATCCGATGCAATCTTCAAATCAAACTGTGCGACCACGTCATCATAGCTGGCGGTGGTTAGTGCTATTAATCATCGTCATGGCCAGCTATGGGTATGGTCAGTTTTATTATCAAAAAGATCGGCAAATTGCGCGCATTAATCAGGTGATTAATCGGCCGCAATTAGATTTAACACCGTACGCGGTTTCTGCGACGACTGATTTAGCGGTCACGCGTACCAATTTACAGCCGTTGCAGCGGTATTTTCATAATGACCCGCGTGCGACTGCCGCTTTTAAGGCCAATCTTCGTCGTGGTAAAAATACTGCTGCCATCCAGATCGTCCAGTCAGGACACTATTTTGGGATTTTCCCTAGGTACTTACTTCGGTTGCAGCCTTATCATGCGCAAGTTTTGACCAATCACCCGCGGTCACAACTCCAGTTTAATCACCGTTCAGCAGGTGAGTTAGCTGGTGCGGACAGTCGCTATTATCTGGATTTAGGGTTGCTGTTTCCGGGAAGATACCACTTAGCGGTGACTAGTAAGGTTGCCAGCAGAAATCTCACTGAGAGTGCTGTAGTGAATGTGTGGCGCGATCAAACGATTGATTTAAAAATCAAGACGGCTACTTTTCAGGTACAGAGTATCCCTGATGGCAGGGTGTATTTTAACGATAAAAAGGTCAAACAATTGGATGCAACTGGCAGTGTTTGGTTTAAGAATTATCCGATTGCTAAGGATACTGAGCTGTATGTAACCGGCCGTTATCGTGGTAGGCGGATTCGTTCACGTCCCGTGGTTGACTTTAATCGTTATATTCATTTTGATAGCAGTAGCGCAAGTGCCGCCGTTTCGGGTTATGATGATTCATTGACTTATAGCGGTAATGAAACCCGTGATATTTATCAAAATGATGATGGCAGTTATGTTGTCAATCCGATTTGGCCAGGATTGATTAGCGAACAGGACGCAGCTAAGACCTTTTATCTCGCCTTTAAACGCCCGGAATTGGCTATGTTTGGCCCTGATTTCAAGCCGGATCAGTTAGCCCAAATCAAGGCGACAATCAAGGTCGCACGCCAAGCGAGTCATTTGCGGCGTTTAAAAATTAAGGTCATGGTCAGCCAAGTTTTACCAGCTGGCCGTAACTTAAGTGTCGTCAATTTTAAACTCATTTATACCATTACGAGTAAAACACCTGACGCAAAGGCAACTAAAGTAAAGCAGCGATATTTGCCCACCACAATACGCCGCAAATCGCTGCGAATCGGTGGCTATCAACGCGTTGAAACTTATGTCTTTAACCAGGCACAGGTTCGCTTGGTAGCAGGCCAGCAAGTCATTACGGACATTGGGACTTTAAAATCAGCGACTTATACCAAAAAGGATGCTAACTAGCATCCTTTTTTTAGTTGACAAGATTGTTTTTCCGTATTAGTGTATTACTTGAATAGTACATTAAGTGAGGAGCAAAAAAATGACCAATATACTGGAAGTCGATCAAGTCACTAAAACTTATGGCAAAAAGCATGAACAGCAGTATCAGGCGCTCAAGGGCGTTAACTTTAGCGTGGCTGCCGGCGAATTTGTCGCTATTATGGGGGCCTCGGGATCGGGAAAAACCACATTACTCAATTTATTATCTACTTTAGATCAACCCACAACGGGCCATATTCGCATCAACGGGCAAGATTTAAGCAGCTTGCGTCCGAAACAAATGGCAGACTTTCGGAGTCAATCCATTGGCTTTATTTTCCAAGATTTTAATTTGTTAGAGAATCTGACGAACCGGCAAAATATTGCTTTACCATTAACATTGCGCGTGATTTCGACGAATCGAATTGATCCGCTGATTGATGAATTAGCTGACAAGCTTGATATTAAAGCGATTTTGGATAAGTATCCGGTGGCGGTGTCTGGTGGTCAAAAGCAACGTGTTGCTGCAGCGCGCGCCTTAATTCATCGCCCTGCGATTTTGCTAGCCGATGAGCCAACCGGTGCGCTAGATTCTGCTAGTGCCCGGGAAATGCTAGATACGATGTCACTTTTAAATCAGCGCGATCATGTGACTACTATGATGGTGACGCATGATCCATTTTCGGCCAGCTTTGCGAAACGCATCTTGTTCATTAAGGACGGCAATATTGGACAAGAAGTGAACAAGGGGACTAAGAGTCGACCGGCCTTTTATCAAGAATTAATCGCGTATCTGGGAACGGGGGAATAGGGATGCTGTTACAATTAGCACTCACCGGGCTGCAACGGCGCTTTAAGGATTACCTGGTCTTGTTTTCAGGACTGATTGTGGCCAGCATGGTCTTTTATATGTTCCTATCATTGGCCGTTAATCCCAGTTTCTATCGTCATAATATGACAATTGGCGCTGCCTTTTTGCCCTTTATTTTTGGCTTTGGGATGGTCATCCTAGGGGTTATTACCTTTATCTATTTGATTTATGCCAATTCATTTTTACTGAGTATGCGCCAACATGATTACGGTATGTTTCTCGTCTTAGGCGCCAAGCGTGGCCGCATCAGTTTGCTGGTGATTTTAGAAACAGTTGTCACTGGGTTGCTGGCAACTTGTAGTGGGATTGTTTTAGGCTTTGGGTTTACTGGGTTAGTTGGTAAATTATTGATTGGTCAACTGGACTTAGAAATCCACCACTTTCAAGCATTTGTTCCACAAGCGGTGCTATGGACGTTCGTCTTTTTCGTAGCTGTCTTTTGTTTTGCCGCCTTATGGAATGTTCAAAAACTTTTCCAGATCCGGTTACTTGAACTGCTGCAAGAAAAACAAAAGCCGGTTAAAATCGATCATCATCCATTATTGCAAGCCTTGGAAGCAGTTATGGGATTGGTTTTACTAGCGATTGCTTATGTTGCCATGGCGCGAATTAACCCTAGCATGCTGATGATTTGCTTCTTTACTGGTTTCTTTGGTGTCTTATTGGGTAGCTATTTCCTGTTTCACAGTTTCTTTAGTGTGCTGATTACGGCTTTACTTAAGCGGCGTAGTTTTACTTATCGGCGGTTGCGGGTATTTACATTGGGACAATTGAAGTTTCGCTTGCCCGCTTATACTCAGATTCTGACCATGACCTCGGTTTTGTTCGCCTTAGCTTTAGGGGCGATTACGGTTGGTGGGCGATTCCACAGTATGCAACGTGAATTTAGTAAATCAAGCTATTATGCGGTGCTGGTGACGCAGCATGAGCCCGCAACTAAGCGCCAGCTGGCTAAATTACATGATCCCGTGATGCCAATTTATCATTATAAAATGACGGCTAAAGGCCGCTATCTGAACCAGGCGGAATTCCGGCGGCAACCGCTCCGCGGGATTCGCTTTCTACCTAAAAATAGCCAATATCAAGCTTATACGTATCCATTGCGTGAAGTGACTCGGTTGTCTGGTCAACCAGGATTTTTATTAAGTCAACTGGTTCATAGCACTGGCACAACTAAAATGCTCTCTAATAAGCGTTATGCGCGTTTGCGTAGCAAGGAGCGCTGGTTTCAGCTCATCCATGTGCCGGATTTGGTGAAGGATTATCAAACTATCAAGCGGCTCGCCCGTTTAGAAGTGCAGGCGCAGCCTGCTAGCAAAGATATCCTGACGCAGCTCGGCTTAACCAGTTATCAAGCTGGGCTAGCCTTGACCAGTGGTTTCCAGTTTATGGGCTTGTTCTTAGGCATTGCCTTTTTGACGATGTTAGCATCAACCTTGATGTTTAAAGTTTTGTCCGCGGCCAGTGATGATCGTCCGCGCTACCGCATGTTAATTAAAATGGGGACGCATGAGCAATTACTGAGACGTTCAATTCATATTGAATTAGCCTGTCTCTTCATCCTACCAGCAGTTTTAGGGATGATTGATGTGCTGGTGGGGCTCAATATGTTTACGAGTCTAATCACGCATCCCTGGCAAGGAATCTGGTTCCCATTTTTCCTCTTTACGATTCTATATACCGGTTATTATGTTTTGACGGTCAAACTTTATGAACGCAGCGTTTTGAATTAGTTAGTAATCAAAAAACACTCGAACTGTGGAACCAGTTCGGGTGCTTTTTTTGCTTTAAAGCTGCAATCGATTAAAGCTACTAATCGTTTGGCCATCCGCGGTTTGGTCCATAATCGTGATGGAAGCATTACGGGGGCTTTGGCTCTTGTCAAATTGCTTGCCAAAGTGATCAACCAAACTGCGAATCGTAAAGCCGTGGGTGACCAATAAAATGGTTTCGGCGCCATCAAGTTGGCGAATTAAATTGAGGCCTTGGTTCAAGCGCTGCCAATATTCGGACGCGTTTTCAGCTTGATGGTAAGGATCCTGGGCTTTAATCCAATCCTTAATGGTATCAATGGACTCTTGCCGAAATAATTCGTGACGATCTTGGTAGCCGTGCGGGCCACCAATCATGCGCCAAGCTGCCTCCGAGTCCATCCCTTCAAAGTAGCCATAAAATTGTTCACGAAAGAACGGACTAGCCAGGTGCTGTAATTCATCACGATTGCAGTTGTGGCTGATAATCAAGTCACAAGTTTTGCCGGCCCGCATGGTGTCACTTGACAAGGCAATATCGAAGGGAATATCCTTCAAGGCTTCGCCGGCTTGATGGGCCTGGGCTTCGCCTGTTTCAGTAAGGGGTGTATCGCACCAGCCTTGCATTTTGTTATAGCGGTTAATATAAGTTTCGCCGTGTCTGACGATATAGATTCGCTTCATTTTTTCTCCTTAATTTGTTTCCTTTATTGTAGTGAATTTTGGGTCAAGAATAAAGCGGTTTACTTGCGAGTCTGAGCGCTCGGCGATTAGTCCGGTAGCCAAGGGCTGAAGCAGGAAAATCGCTGTCAATCATGATAAAATAGAATGTGTTTATTTTGAGGGGTGAAGCTATGACAGATAAAATCATCGAAAAACATCAAGAACAAGAACACCTCGATCATATTATTGATCTCGTCAAACAGCGTGAATACGCTTTGACTAAGTCGATCAAATCGGCTGAGGGTGAAGCACGTCATCTGAATTCTCATTTCTTTGATGACGTGAAATTAGACTATGATGGCTATTCGACTGCCATGGAAACGGCAATTTCAATCCATCAACAGCAACAATTGTTAGATGAACGTGAGCATGCTTGGCAACATTCAGCCAAACAACTTGCAACTGTTACGAGACTCAAAGACAAACCTTATTTTGCCCGAATTGACTTTACGGAAAAGAAAGGCCAACCAGAAACGATTTACATCGGGCTGGGATCGTTTGCTGACGAGAATGACCATTTCTTGATCTATGACTGGCGGGCGCCTATTTCTTCAATTTATTACGATGGTAAACTTGGCGATGTTAGTTACCAGTCTCCTGCCGGAGAAATTACGGTTAATATGACGAAGAAGCGACAATTTGTCATTGAGCACGGCAAACTGCTCGATTTCTTTGATACAAATGAATCGATTGGGGATCAGATGCTGCTAAAGACTCTGTCTGAAAAGTCGGGTACGCAGATGAAATCGATTGTGACCACGATTCAGCGCGAACAAAATAAGATTATCCGCAATACCGCAGCTGATTTACTATTCGTTCAAGGTGCTGCAGGAAGTGGCAAGACCTCCGCAATTTTGCAGCGGATTGCTTACCTACTTTACCGTTATCGTGGCAATTTAACGAGCCGTGATGTGATTATGTTCAGCCCGAACATGTTGTTTAACGACTATATTAAAAATGTGCTTCCCGAAATGGGCGAGCAAAATATGGTTCAAATGACTTATTGGCAATATGTGGCACGGCGTCTCCCAGGGATGAAAGTTGAGACGCTATTTGAGCAGTTTGAAGCGGCACAAGCTGATTCCAAAGTAGATCAGTTTAAGGGCTCACTGAAATTCTTTAAGCTACTCACGCGTTACAGTGAGCGGCTTAATCAGCAGGGCGTGGCTTTTAAATCCTTATATTTCAAGGACCTCAAGAAACCGTTCTTTAGTAAAGAACAGTTGAGTGAGATTTACTACTCATTTAATGAAAATTACCATTTAAACAATCGGATTGAAGCTACCCGGGCTGAACTATTAAAACGACTCAATCGTAAATTAAGTGCTGAAATGCGTAAACGCTGGGTCAGCGAGTATATCGAAGGGCTCAGTAAGAACGAATTAACGGCCTTGTATGACAAGCCTGACCAGGAGTTTGAATCAGAAGCCGCTGAAGAGAAATTCTTGGCACGCAAGATTGTGATTAAGCAGCTCCAGCCAATGAATCACCGGATTAATCACAACCAGTTTATTAATATGCGCCAGCAATATTTACGCTTTTTACGCGCAGTGCCACAAATGACGGATTTAGCCAAAGCGGGAATAAGCAACGCCGCCTGGGAACATGAGTGTGACCGGGTAAAGGAACAGTTTGCGCAGCGCCAGCTTAAGATGAGTGACGTGTCGGCTTACCTCTACCTATACGATTTAATTGCGGGTCGCCAGATGGATTATGAAATGCGCTATGTCTTTATTGATGAAATTCAAGATTACACTGCCTTTCAGCTCGCTTATCTCAAGACGAGTTTTCCACATGCCAAATTTACGATGTTAGGCGATCTTAATCAAGCCATCTTTACTCGGGATGCAAGTCGCAGCTTATTGCGCCAAATTTCCAGTTTATTTGATCATGAGAAGACGGAAGTGGTTCAGCTTACCCGTTCGTATCGGTCAACGAAGGAATTGACGCAATTTACGCGGCAAATTTTACGCTCAGGTGCTAAGATTGAACCCTTTGATCGTCCGGGGACTAAGCCAGCGTTATGGGGCCGAACAGATTTTGCGGCCGAATTGGCGGCATTGGAGCAAGTACTGCAGGCTAACCAGCGCCAGCAACAAACGACTGCGATTATTACCAAAGATTTAGCCACAGCCAAGCGCGTAGCTGTGGCACTTGGTGATAGCCAGCAGCATGTGACCTTGATTGCCAGTGCTAATCAGCGGTTAGTACCAGGAAATTTAGTGATTCCCGCCTACCTTGCCAAGGGGCTTGAATTTGATGCGGTGGTCATGTGGGGTGCAGATGCGCAAACTTATGCACGCCCAGATGAAATTCAATTGGTTTATACCATTACTTCACGTGCCATGTATCAACTGGACATTTTATACACAGGGGAAAAGAGTCCCTTATTACCAACGGATGTTTCCACCTATGTGGAAAAATAATCAGCAGATTTAGGATAAGTTAACCATGACGGACTTTAAATTTAAAACGATTGATCAAATGAGCGGCCGTGAGCACTTTTGTGTGGAACGACTCCGCCTCGATACTTTTGTGACGCAACAAAAAATCACGGTCGCGGAAGCAGACGACCTTGATTTGGTGGCAACTCATGTTTTTTTGTTAAATCAGGACGAAACGAATGCGCTAGCGACTTGTCGGATTTTTCGTGATCACAGGCAGTGGATTCTAGGCCGAGTCGCCGTATCTGCTACCATGAGGGGTCAACAATTAGGGCGAAAAATGCTAGAAGCTGTTCATGCGTATTTAGCCGCGCAAGGCGTTTTCACGCTTTCTTGTCATGCCCAAGTGCAAGCGCAAGGCTTTTATGAGCGGCTGGGCTATGAGGTCTTGGGTGAGCCTTTTCCAGAAGCTGGCATTGACCATATCCTAATGTGCAAGCGTTTGGTGTAGTGGCGCTAGCAGGCTGTTCACTAATAACGTGTTCCCATGTTCAGTCAAATGCTGACCATCAGTGCGATAAACGTTTGTCAGATCCGCTGCTTTAAAGGCCGCAATTAAGTCGATGAAGCCGCGCGTGTTCTTAGCAGCGGTGCGGGCAATTTCATTAAACTGCGTTAGTCGTTTTGGTGGATAACTGGCATTAATACTGGTATTTTTAGGACTAGGATAATTAGGCCCAAGTACGAGCACGCGCTTGGGCCCGATGAAGGCAATCATCGCTTCCAAATTGTGCTGATAGGCAGCAGGGCTGAGTCCCCAGCCTAAAGCTGCATCGTTGGTGCCATATTCAAGCAAGACAAGTTCCGCATCGCGTGGAATCTGCTCAAGATAATCGCGACCTTCTGCAGTCGTGGCACCGCTCTTAGATAAGTTAAGGAATTCAGCTTGGGGAAAAGCGACTTGAAGGCGCTTGGTAACGGCATCGGTGTCATGAATTTGATTATAACCAGCAAAAATGGAATCTCCGAAAAGCACTATTTTCATGTTAACGAACCTACTTTCTATAGTGGATGATGAATTGGAGTACTATGAGAAATTATACGCGTTTTAGCCGTGAGGCGTGGTCAAAATTGGCTGATGCGCACCCCTTACAAATTGATGCAGCCGAATTAGCTGAGCTTAAATCGGTGGGGGATGTCCTAAAATTGAACGACGTGGCTGAAATTTATGCCAGCCTCGTCGCTTATTTACATTTAGCTTATGTGGAAAAGCGTGCTGCGCGCGCTACTAAAAATCGTTTTTTACACCGGGTGACGAAACCCGCGCCATTTATTATTGGTATTTCTGGCTCAGTTGCGGTGGGTAAGTCGACGACTGCGCGGTTATTGCAGGTGCTCTTAAGTCGGACTTATCCAGGTTTAAAAGTCCAACTGATGACGACAGACGGGTTTATTTATCCCAATCAAGAGCTAGCGCGCCGCCAGCTGATGGCCCGTAAAGGTTTTCCCGAGAGTTATAATATGCAACTCTTGAGCGATTTTCTCTCTGACGTGTTGGCTGGAAAAACTGATATCGTTTATCCGCTGTATTCGCAGGACTTAAGTGATATTGTGCCAGATCGATTCGGACATGTGGAAAACCCTGACATCTTAATTATTGAAGGGATTAACACCTTGCAACTGCCGACTAGTGGATTAGTTGTGACCAGTGACTTTTTTGATTTTTCGATTTACATTGATGCGGCCGAAGCGCATATTGAGAGTTGGTTTATGCAGCGCTTTGAGCATCTGATGCAGCTAAGCCAATCTGATCCTAGCAATTATTATTATCAATTGGCCAATGGACCACGTGAGGCTGCCCGAAAACTGGCAGAAGAAACTTGGCAAATGGTTAATTTAGTGAATTTACGCCAGTATATTGCACCAACGAAAACGCGTGCTAGCCTGATTCTGCATAAAACCACGGGACATTTTATTGACGAGATTTACCTTAGGCAGTTTTAATTTGTTATAATAGAGTTATGAGTGAAATATATTTATTACTAATTAAAAAATTTGCACTTCCTCCGGCAACAGATTGCGCTTTAACGTGGTAATCTGTTGGATTTTAATTTAGGAGGAAAAAATGGTACAAGCAATCGACTTAAAAAAGGGTATGGTATTCACACAAGAGGGCAAGCTGATTCGGGTTTTGGCTGCTAATCATCACAAACCTGGTAAGGGTAATACTGTAATGCAAATGGATTTGCGCGATTTGCGTGCCGGTTCTGTGGTTCATAAAACCATGCGTCCTTCAGAAAAGGTAGAACTGGTTGAAGTTACCAAGAAGAAGTCACAATACCTTTATCGTGAAGGCGATAGTTTCACCTTTATGGATACTGAAACTTATGAACAATATGAAGTGAGTGCTGACCAGCTAGGTGACGACAAGAACTACTTGATGCCAAATATTGAAGTTTCTTTGGAATTTACGGATAGTGGTGAGTTAATTGGGGTTGAATTACCAGCAACGGTGATTTTGACCGTGGTTGAAACGCAACCTGGGATTAAAGGGGCAACGGTCACTGGTTCAGGTAAACCTGCTAAGATGGAAACTGGTCTCGTAGTTAACGTGCCTGACTTCATCAATGAGGGCGACAAGCTGATTATTTCCACTTCCGAAGGAAATTATAAATCACGGGCCTAGGTTTTGCTGAACATGCCAGCTGCTCACTATTCTGGTAAGAAAGGATGGTAAATTTTGTTTTTTGGTTTGATTAAGTTAGCATTGTTGTTTCACTTCTCGTTGGGTTTAAACCCAGTAACGGTTCAAAAGGCGTTGCAGCCATATCAATCAACGTCTTTGGTTGATATTCCGAATACGTATGTGACGGCGCCTAGTTTAGCTAATTACAGTTATTCACCGTTGTTCAATTCGTCTTCGACGATGGAAACAAAGCCTAATACGATTACGACGGGGGCGCATCTTAATCATGCGGGGATTAACTACAAGACGAGATGGTTCTTTCCAACGAAATTTCCTCGTGGTTCTAAGACTTTATACGCTGGGGATCCCCAGTCTTGTGTGTTCAGTCAAGACCAACAGAGTCTCTACATCCTTTACGGCCTAACCAAACAGCCTGGCAAGGGCTACATTGTCAAATATAATGTGGCTGGGTTAGATCGCATGAATCGGAAATCAATGAGCTTTCTGCGCAAATCGACGCACTACCAGTACCTTTATGTGACTCAGCATAGTCGTAGTAAGACGACTCGCCGCTGGCGCAAGCAGTATCTGCAATATACGCGCCATTATTTGCAAGTTGGTCCAGTGATTACCGTTGGTCATGGGCAATCGTTGAGTCTTAATCCGCAAACGAACCGGCTCTTTTTATTGCAAGATACCAATATGCATAACGATAAGGCACTTGTGAGTGACAAGGTTACGGCTGCCGAAATTAGTTGGAGTAAGTTACGGCCGATTAATTGGGTACATTATAGTTTGGATCCTAAAGTAGATTTAGGCGGTCATGTGTTGACCTTCGGCGCTGATGGTGAAGCTTACTTTGCAACACAGCCGTCAGTTTCGTCATCAACACCTAACCGGGTTAAGTTCTATTACGGTCAACTCACACTTAATCAAGTGAGTTTTAATTTGGCACAACGGATTTTAGGTCGTGCGATTGGCACGCATTTGCAGAACATCAGTTATAATCCTCGAAGCAATCGCTTAAATGCGACGGCTGATGGCGCAATGATTAGTGTTCCTGCTAATCCGGATAAATTAAATCATTTAACACCGGCGGATATTGCTCAATTCACCTTTAATTCGAAGCGTGAATTTGAGGATATTCAGTTCGATCAACAGGGCTATAGTTATTTGCTCGTTAATCGCGGCGTTGAAATTTTAAAGTCCACGCAGCCTTACTAAGTGGCAACCAAAAAAACATCTCATTCCTAGAATGAGATGTTTTTTTGGTTGGATAGGATTAGAGGCAAATGAGCACTAATGCGACTAATGCCGGTAACATCTGGATCAGCCAGATTTTTTTAGTTGCGCTCCAACCACCATAAGCGCCAGCAATCACAATGAACCCAAGTAACAGGCGCCAAACGACTAATAATAAATTGAAGTGGGCCAGTAGCATCGCGTAGGTGGCAAGTAGTAGTAAGCCTAACAGGAAGTTATAAATTCCTTGATTGGCTAGCATGATTTTAGCTTCTGGTTGTGTGAGGAAAGTGGGGTTTAATTTAAAAGCCTGGGCTTGTTTATCGGGTTTACCAAACATTTCAAAGCCACCAATCGCCAGGTGTAATAAGGCGACTAGGATGGTTAAGATGACACCGGTAATGACAAAGCCACTGGCGGTAACGAGTGTTTTCAATCTTTAGCTCCTTTGAAGGTACCGGCTTCTACTTGTTTAATAAAGTCAGCTAAGTGGCGGTAATAAACAGCGGGGTTGTCAACCATGTGGTGGTGACCGCCATCAGGGGTAACGACTAGCTGGGCATTGGGAATTTTGTGCTGCATAATTTTGGCAGTTGCGAGTGGCATCGTGTCATATTGACCAAAAGTTAGCAAAGTTGGGACTTTAATGTGCTTTAATTGATCACGGAAGTGCCAATCTTTTAATTTTCCTGTGATGACAAATTCATTATCCCCTTGAAAAACATGATAGACGGCTGTGCCACCGATATCCTTCAGATGGTACAACTTAGAGGGTTGTTTACGATCAACGAAGTTGATATTCAAAATGTGCACGTCAGCTTGATAACGTTCATTGTCGTAATCGTTACTTGACTCGCATTGCCGCATGAAGTCAATTTCGGTTTGTGGTAAGACTTCTTGCCGGCGCCGGTTGACTGCCTTGACATAATCAGCAATTTCATCAATCATTGAAGAAATAATGGCGCCCTTGAGATGCTGACCGTATTTGGCCGCATATTCTTGGACCATGAGACCACCCCAGCTTTGACCGATTAGATAAAACTGATCCAGTCCTAGCTTGGTACGAACTTCTTCAAGTTCGTCTAAGAAATAATCATAAGTGAAGTATTTCTTGGCAATTGCAGGATCTTGGTAATCCGGTTGGTCAGAGTAAAGTGATCCCAACTGATCATACATCGTAACCTGGACATTTAAGCCTTGTGCCTTTAATTGATCAGCAGTATCTTCCCAATATTCGTGGTTGCCGCCAGGGCCACCATGTAAGGCGAGCAGGTGAATATCACCTTGTCCTTGCGTGTTCGTCCAGAGATGGTAACCATTGTCTAATGTAATAATTTTAGTTCCAGTTTTCATTGGTATGCTCCTTTAAACAGATAATTACTTATATTTTAGCATGTTTAGCTGCTGACGCTGCTGAAAGGGAATGATTTGTGCAGTTTGCACAAGTTGCTTATAATGAACAGGATATCGATAAGGAGAAAATATGAGTTTAAGATACGCTAAAAACAAGCATTTGTTCCTCTTTACCCTGCTAGCCGCAGTCAAGGCTAGCAATATTTTGTTTATCGCTTATATGATTAAGGATATGTTGAACGTGGCGTCGTCAGGTTCAACGGATTATTGGCATTTAATTTGGTTAGCTAGCATCACTTGTGTGGGCCAGTTGCTTTTTATGAGCAGTAACTTCGTTTATGAGACCATTAAAATGACGATTATCAGGGAAGTTAATTTATGCTTTAAATCAGCTAACCTCACTTATCTCATTGATCAAGGCGAGGACGATTATAAGTCAGGCTTGTCACTCATGACAAATGACTTGAAACAATTGGAAACCAACCGGGTTAATGCCCAATTAGACATGATTTTACAGGGCTTTACCTTTGTGGGTTCACTAGGGTTTGCGCTTTACAATTCTTGGCAGATGACCTTAGTCTTTTTGGTGGCGACCATTGCGCCAGCTTTAGTCCAATTGGCAACTAGTCCAATCATTGCCAAACGTTCAGCCACCTGGGTGACCCGGAATGCTGACTATACCCAACATGTTTCTGACTCGTTAAATGGTGGCCAAATGGCGAAGATTTATAATGTTCGCCGGCATGTCATTAGTCGTGCCATGGGAGCCGCTGGCCGGATGGAAACAGCCTTGCGAAACCTATCGTTAACGCAGGCCTGGGCCTTAGAGCTCATTTATTCCGTCGCTGAATTGTTTAGTTTTGTCATTCCGTGTACGATTGGTGGGATTTTAATGATGCAGGGCCAGCTGGCGGTTGGGACCTTAGTCATGATGGTTGATTTGGCAATGAACTTTATCACGCCTGTTGTAACGCTATTTAATGAGTTTAATCAGGTGATGGCGACCAAGCCAATGTGGGTTTGGACGCAGCGCGCGCTCGCCTTTCGCCTAAAGGATGAGCAGGTTGCCCCAGTGCCTTTTACTGGTCTTGAGTTAGCCAATTTGTCTTATGTGACCCACGGCGATCAAAAACAATTGTTCCAAGATGTTAATTTGATCGTCAAGCCGGGCGAAAAGTTGCTGTTAATGGCGCCGAGTGGTTGGGGTAAGACCACGTTACTGCATATTATGCTGGGGTTGCGGCGTCCAGCCAGTGGGCAAGTATGTATTACCGGCCAAGATGTCACGGGAAATTGGGAACGCGCGCATCAGTATTTTTCGTATGTTAATCAGAAGCCGTTTATGTTTGATGATACGTTGCGGTTTAATTTGACTTTGGGACGCTCAGTCAGTGATGACACCCTGTTTACTGCGATGAAACAAGCTGGATTAGCTGAATTTGCTACCGATACTGGGTTACAGAAACAAGTCGGTGAAGATGGTAGCCATCTATCTGGTGGTCAAATTCAGCGAGTTGAAATTGCCCGGGCTTTAATTTCCAAGCGGCCAATTATCTTGGCTGATGAGGCCACTTCAGCTCTTGATCCCAAACTCTCTTTAGCCATTCACCAAGTATTGCTAAGCAATCCAGAAGTAGCAGTACTAGAGGTGGCCCATAAGATTTCTGACCAAGAACGTGCCATGTTTGACCAAATTGTGCATCTTAATCAGCCTACCAAGCCCGCATCGCGTCATAATTAATTAAAAAGAGTTACTTCTTAAGCAGAAGTAGCGCTTTTTTTATATAATGAGAGCATGGTTTAGAACAGTTAGTAGCTACTGGGGGAAATGACGATGATAGCTTATAATGCCACTTATATTCAACAAAAATTTATTGATTATTGCCGCATAAATACGCGTTCAGATGAACGTAGTGAGGCCGTACCAACAACGCTAGGTCAAATGGTGTTACTCAAGACGCTGGAAACTGAGCTGCACCAGCTGGGGTTAACCGCAGTTTCTTATTCAGATGCAGATGCGTATCTAGTGGGTAAAATTACCAGTAACCTTAAAGACCAAACGGTGGTCCCACTTGGGTTTGTGGCGCATGTCGATACCGCTGACTATCCAGCGGATAACGTCCAACCAATCGTTCATCCCAATTATGATGGCCGTGACATTCATTATCCGGCTGCACCAGATCGGGTGTTATCGAGCAATGCTTTTCCTGCCTTGCAGGCCTTGATTGGTCAGACCCTCATTACCGGTAGCGGCGATACCTTGCTGGGCTCAGATGATAAAGCGGGCATTGCCGGGTTACTCGGGATGGCGAAATACTTACAGGCTAATCCGCAAGTGCCTCATGGTGATGTGTGGCTGGCCTTTGGTCCAGATGAAGAAATTGGGCGTGGAGCAGAGCGCTTAATTGCTAGCCGCTTTCCCGTGGAATTCGCTTATACCTTGGATAATGGCCAGCCTGGCGACATTGCTTATGAAACTTTTAATGCTGCTGCCGCTACGGTAACGTTTAACGGAACGGTTGTCCATCCCGGGGAAGCGTACGGTCTAATGGTCAATGCGGCATTGTTGGCCAGTCAGTTTATTCAACAATTGCCAGCCGGATTGGTACCAGAAAAGAGCCGCGGTTATCAAGGCTTCATCATGGTCTTATCCAATGAAGGTAATGTTGACAAGGCGGAAGTGAAACTCATTGTACGCAGTTTTGATACGGCTGAATATAAGGCTATGAGAGCCCACTTGAGACGCGAAGTCGCAGATTTAAATGCGCAATATGGGGCTGGCCACGTCAGTTTGACACTGCAAGAACAATATCGATCACCAGGTGATGTGATTAAGTAGCATCCCTATGTGGTTAATTTAGTTCACCAAGCTTACCGACAATTAGGACTCAAGATTAATCATATTCCGTTTCGGGGTGGTACTGACGGTGATTTTATTACTCCCAAAGGTATCCCGACGCCGAATCTATTTAACGGGGGCGGTAATTTCCATGGCCCTTATGAGTATGCGACGACTGAGCAGATGGTGTTGTTGGCCAAAACGTTGACCGCTATTGTTACGCAGCATGTCCAGTCTGACCAGCGGCGTGATGAAACACCACTGAAACGTTAGAAAGTAGGAAAGATGACGTCATTAATAACAGTTAAAGAATGGCTGCAGGCAGCTGATAGTGTGATTGTGCTCGCTGGCAATGAGTTTGCTCAGCAAGAGGGGCTCGATTTAAAACAAATGATGCAGCTGAGCGAAGTGCCACTGGCGCAAGCCTGGCCTCGCTGGCAAAAGCTAATTGCGGCGCGTCAAAACTATCAACCAAGTGCTGGCATGCAGACTTTAACGACTCTTTTGTCAGGGCGTGATTACTTTGTGGCGACGACGACCTTTGCCCATTTATTTGAGACCGCGGGCTTAGCCAGCGCGCGTATTTTCAACCTTAATGGGGACTGGACTAAGTTACAATGCACTAGCGGGATGAATCATGGCCACCCTGAAACGGCCGAGGTGCTGGCGAAAGCAGCAGCTGGTGCTACGTCATTACCCAAATGCGAGGTATGTGGGCAGCCACTAGAGCATAATCTGCCACTTGATAGCCACTTCTTCCCTGACACGGATGCTAATCGGCGCTTCCGCTGGTTTTTAATGGGTCATGAAACGAAACGGGTCGTCATTTTGGCTTTAGGAATTGATGCCAGCAGCCAGCAATTACTGGCAACGATGCTGCCGTTAGTTCAACAATTTCCCACTTGGCAGGTAGCTGTTTCAGGGACTGTTGCCATTCCCCAAGCCGCACGAGTGGTTTCCTTAAGTGGCGGCTTAACTGATAATTTACAGGCATTAGTAGCGAGGTAAAACAGATGAGTATTGCAATTAAGCAGGGTAAGTTACTAGTTCCCGCTGCCCAGACGCAAATTCGGGCTAAGGGGATGGAACGACCGGGATTCTTTTCCGACTATACGATGATTGATATTGAAACCACTGGGCTATCGCCATACCGTGACCGGGTGACGGAGCTTGGCGGTGTGCGTGTGCGGGATAGCCACGTGGTGGAAACGTTTAGTCAATTGGTGCGTTATCCTGGCAATAATGCGGTTCCGGCCTTTATTACGAAATTAAACGGGATTACTGAGCAGCAATTATTAGCCGAAGGACAGCTAGTTACAGAGGCGGTTGCAGCATTTCGCCAGTTTATTGGTGATGATTTGATTGTGGGCTATAACGTCAACTTTGACTTAAACTTCGTCTATGATTTGGTCGCTAAACAGCATTTGTCCCTCTTGAGCAATGATTATGTGGATGTACTGCGGATTGCCCGGGCATTTTATCCACATGAGCGCCATAATCGTTTGCTTGATGTGATGCAGCGTGCGGGAATTGCGGAAGTGGAGCAGCACCATGGGCTGGCAGATTCGCTGGATACGATCAAGGTCTATCAAGATTTTCGCCGCAATGCGGTACCAGAAGTGTTGACTAAAGCTCAAGCTAATTTGAAAAATGTTGATTTATTAATTGCTGCCCCGCTAAGCAGTTATCGCAGTCCCGTAATGGGTAAGACGGTGGTATTAACCGGCGATTTAGCAGTTGACCGGACGGAATTAGCAACCGCAATTAAGCATTTAGGTGGTCAGGTTGATACCACGGTCAGTCCGTTAACTAATTTGGTTATCGCAGGTAACCATGATTACTTCAATCGGGAAAATCCGGATTTAAAACAGGCAGCAACTTATGCTGCAGCAGGTGCTGATTTGCGCCGCTGGTCGGAACAATTCTTCTGGAGCCGTTTAGATGATTGGGCACGGAGTTAATAGATGGGGGCTCAGAATTAATGGCACGGCGATATCGTAAACGGCGGCAGCAATCAAGTCACTTTTTATCTATCCTAATTGTGCTATTGGCTGCGGCTTGGGGACTATATACCAAAGGTGGGGACGATGCCAGTGGGCCACCAGCTAATCGCCAGCCTGCCACGACCCAATCAGCTAAACCAGCCGCCACAGTTTATGGCGCGCTAGCTACTCGTGATTATGATCGGTTAGCACAACTAGATTTTAAATCCGGTCAACCTGCATGGATGGCTGTGAATCACAATCATGCCACCCTAATTAAGCAGGCATGGAAAGTTAACCGGGTGATTTATTCAGATTTAGATGCGCTCAACCGCACGAGCCGTTCGAACATTGCTTTTTTGGCACCACGTAATGTCGTGGGAGATCGGCTGCGCGTGCGGCAATTTATTGCCCCAACGGGCTGGCATTACAATCATGGTCGTGATCAAATTTATAATCGGGGCCATCTGATTGCTTATTCCGTTTCAGCTGGCATTGATCAATCAGGTAACTATAATAGAACTAACCCATCAGGTGACCAAAACAATCCCAAGAACTTATTTACGCAGACGGCTTATGCCAATCAAGAAGTGCAAACGCGGTTTGAAACGAAAGTTCGTGAGCAGCTACGTGCCGGCAGCAATGTTATCTATCAAGCAACCCCAATCTTTCGGGGAAAGGAATTGATGGCGCGCGGGATTAATCTGCAGGCGATTTCGACTGATGGTCGGTTAGATTTTAATGTTTATATTTTTAACGTGCAACCTGGCTATGAATTTGACTATGTCACCGGCCGGGCGAAACGCATGGCGACGCTAAAAGTAGCGCCATAAGGAGTAACAATGAGAGCAAAGCAAGATAACTGTACCGCCATTTTAGTGGGTAGAGGAGCGAGTTTAGACGGCTCAACCATGATTGCCCGTGATGAAGATTCACATGGTGGGATTAATGAAAAGACCTTTATGGTGCGTCCGGCTAAGACCTATGATGAGCTTTATGTGTCAAAATATAATGGCTTTAAGTATCATTTGACGGGGCAAGGTTGTCGTTACACCGCCATGCCCAACGACGATCAGAACGAGGGCGTGTGGGATGAACAAGGCATTAATGAATACAATGTTGCCATGTCAGCGACCGAGACGGAAATGACCAACGCCCGCTGCTTAGGACATGATCCGCTGGTGGCGAATGGTCTGAATGAGGATGCGATGCTGGCCGTGGTGTTGCCATTTGTGAAAACGGCTCGGGAAGGTGTGGCCCGCTTAGGTCAACTGATTGAAACGTATGGTACTGGTGAGTCTAATGGGATTGCATTTTCGGATGCCAAAGAGGTCTGGTATTTTGAGACCGGTGCAGGTCACCAATGGGTAGCAGCGCGCATTCCAGATGATTCGTATGCTATCTGTCCGAACATTCAAGTGATTCAGCAGGTTGATTTTGACGACACTGAGCACTTTATGTTTGCAGCAACCATTCGTGAGTTTGTTAGCCAGCATCATCTGAATCCGGCTGATGACGGTTTTAACTTCCGCAATATTTTTGGGACCAAAGACGAAGCCGATAGTTATTACAACACCCCACGGACTTGGTATGGTCAAAAGCTCTTTAATCCGGAAGTTGTCCAAGAGCCAACTAGCCAAGAAATGCCCTTTACGCGTCGACCAGCTCATAAATTAGGCGTTGAAGACGTCCAATTTTTCTTAACGAGCCATTATAATGGCACCCCCTTTGACCCAATGGGAAGCTATGCGAGTGGGGATGCTGCCGATCAAAAACGTTATCGCTCAATTGCGCTTGACCGCAACCAAGAGTCTAGTATTTTACAAATTCGTCAGCACGTCTCGGCTGCTTTTGCGGCCATTCAATGGGTCAATCTGGGCTTTTATGCTTATTCACCTTATGTGCCATTTTATACGAATATTGTGGATACACCTGCCAATTACCAAGTGGCGGCGCATCAGGTGGAACCAACCCAGAGTGCTTATTGGCTTTATAAGACCTTGGAGGTTGTCGTAGAGCCACGATACCATCAGTACGTTGGTCAAATTAATGCGTATCGCGATGACTGTCAAAGCTATGCGGTGGGCCGCATTGATGAGATTGATCGCGCCGCTCATGAATTGCGTGATGAGGCATTGACGACCTACTTAACAAAGGCGAACGAAACAACAGCTGCCAAGGTGACTGCGCGGACTCAAACACTTTTAAGTGATTTCATCAGACAAGCACTTGAAAGCTCACGATACCGGTTTGACCGCGGCGATAATTTGTAAAGCTGATTGTAAAGTTTGTTGACAATAAGACGAACTTTTATTGCGATATTTAGGATTAAAATAGCATAAGCAAGAATAATCCCATAAATCAATCAATTAATTTAATTTTTTTGGATTAAAATCCGAATATTTTGCTTGTGCTT
>JAKDPD010000014.1 GCA_030455605.1 Lactobacillus sp. | reverse complement strand
GAATGCTATGTCCAAATAAGTAGAGCTCAAAGAACGTCCAATTGTCAAGCTTTTGAAAATACGCAACCAACCGCTTAAGTTCTGCTGGACTAACACTTCCCGCATCAAGGGTCGCTAACATCATCTTTAACTGAAGGCATTGCAAGCTCGCAAACTGCCCCGGAATTTTTTGCCATTTTTGGAGATATATCTTAATTTTTTCAACCTCACCATTTTGATAAGCATGTTGAAAAGCTGGCAACAAATCGAATTCTGATAGCTGTTGCTTCTGATATAAGAATTCAAATTCTGATAGCTGGACATTAATTCTATTTAGCAGTGCTAGCAGATGTGTAAAAGAAATATCAGTCTTCCCATTCTCAAACCGCGATAAAAAGGGAATTGAAACAATATCCTGGCTGGCTGATTTAAGCGTAATGTGCTTAGTTTGTCTAAAATATCTAAATACTGATCCTATACTCATGTGTTTAACCTATATGCAATATTTTAATCCATATTTTACAACATTGCTAATATGAAGGCTATTACTAATTCGGGAGGATCTTACTTTGTTAATACGAAATCGAACTTTTAATGCGCTATGGCTTAGTTTCCTTATTTCAACCACCGGTGATTGGCTCTATCGCTTAGCGCTACCACTAATTATCCTTGCAAAAACGGGATCTGCATATCAGACTGCGCTCACTTTCGGGCTGACATTTGTGCCTTGGGTTTGTTTTTCACTAGTAGGTGGTACCTTAGCCGATAATTACCCAAAGAACTATGTTCTGATCATCGGAAATTTATTTGCTGCTGCAATCACTTTGTTCCTCATTTTTGTGGTGACAAACAAACAACTCAATTTTGCGGCACTGTATTTTGGTATTTTTGCACTGGGCTCGGTCGACCCATTAATCCACCCTAGCTTCCAAAGTATTATTACAGAAATAGTCGACTATCACTACTTTGTAAATGCTAACGCGACAATTCAAACCATTGACAATACTTTATCCATCATTGGCCCCCTAGTCGGTGGCACCTTTGTCACTCTAATAGGAAGTATCCATGCCTTATGGCTAGATGGCTTTTCATTTTTTCTAGCGGCATTGGTTCTCAATCAACTTCCCCACTTGCCAAAAAAACAGTGTCAACATCAGAGATCTCACTTTCTGTCTGATATCATCGCTGGGGCCCGTTATAGCTTTCACGAAAAAGTGATTTTTAGTGGCTCAATCATGTTCCTAGTCACCAATTTTGCTTTAAATTTATTTGAAGCAAATTTCATTTATTATATGACCAGAACGCTGCATTACCCAATCATCAGAGCTACTTTCGCGATGGCACTTGGTGGTGTTGGTTCACTACTTGCTGGTTTGGTTGGAAGTAAAGTGATTAATCATTTTAAAGCTGGTTGGTTACTTTCCACTGCAACGATAATGGCGGGGTTGAGTACAACTCCTCAATACAAGTTACCTTTACATAGGATTCATTCTGGGACTGATTAGTTTTTTTTGGGACCATTAATGTCATGACCTATTTTACTTTACGACAAAAAAGCGTTCCTAGTCCTATCCTAGGTCGAGTAATCGCCGTAACGCGAATGGTTTACTATGCTGGGTTGGTGGCTTCTTATTGGCACAAGGCGTCTCTATGACAATGGTTATTCTATTAGCTGGCCTTATCAGGGCCTTAGCTGGTATCGGCGCTAAATTATCACCACTAGAAAAAGAAAAATAGCTCTGCAAATTACTCGCATCGCGTCACTTTAAACTGGGAATCCTGTTCATTTAGTCCCCTTTTCGCTATACTTAAACTAATTTGTAAAATCATATCATTAAAGGTGGGGAAATCATGAAACGATGTGCCTGGGCGGAAACCGCTAACCAATTAATGCAACACTATCACGATCAGGAATGGGGAAATCCCTGTCATGACGATCGAAAATTATTTGAATTACTTTCATTAGAAATTATGCAAGCTGGCTTAAGTTGGCAAACGGTTCTCAATAAACGAGCTGCTTTTAAGGATGCTTTAGCTGATTTTGACGTCAAGCAATTGCAACACTTTAAATCGCAATTACCAACTTTACTGACCAACGCGGGCATTGTGCGTAACCGGCGCAAACTGCTGGCAATTATCCACAACGCGCAAGTGGTGGCGCAATGCAGGCAGGTGGCAATAGTTTAAGTGCCTACCTTTGGGCCTTTGTGGACGGTGTTCCAATTGTCCATCACTATCAAACACATGACGAAATTCCATGCAGTAACGCCTTAGCCCAGAAAATCAGTCGCCAGTTAAAACAAGCCGGTTTTCAATTCACTGGCCCGGTGGTTGTTTATTCTTGGTTGCAGGCGGCGGGCCTGATTAATGATCATGAACTCGGTTGTTTTCGACGGGCAGCGTTGTTAAGGAAAGCGCAGGTGGCACATGGCACAGAAGCCTGAATTAAAGCGGGAAATGACCGCAACCCAAATGGAAATGATTGGGATTGGGGGCTCGATTGGCGTCGGTCTCTTCATGGGATCGGCTGCCACCATTAAATGGACTGGGCCGTCAGTTATTTTAGCTTATCTCTTAGTGGGACTCGTCCTCTTTGCCGTCATGCGGGCGCTCGGAGAAATGATTTACGTCAATCCGACAACTGGTTCTTTTGCTGATTATGCCAGTCACTACTTACATCCCATCGTGGGTTATCTCACTGAATGGAGTAATATCTTTCAATATCTGATTGTCGGCATGAGTGAAGTCATTGCCATTAGTCAGTATCTGAATTATTGGTGGCCCACGTTGCCTGCTTGGGTGTCGGGGCCGATTGCAATTATCACGCTCACGCTCGCCAATCTAACCTCGGCCAAAACTTATGGCAGTCTGGAGTTTTATCTTTCAATTATTAAGGTGGTCACAATCATCTTCATGATTGTCGTGGGTCTGCTCGTCATCTTTGTCGGGGTTGGTAACCATGGTCGTCCCTTAGGTTTGGGCAATCTGTGGCAACACGGCGGTTTCTTTACGGGCGGAATTAAAGGCTTCATGTTCTCACTGGCGATTGTTATTGGGTCTTATCAAGCCATTGAACTTCTAGGAATTGCAGCGGGGGAAACGGCCAATCCGCAAGTAGCGATTGTTAAAGCAGTCAAAAGTATTGTCTGGCGGATTTTGCTCTTCTATGTCGGGGCTATCTTCGTAATTGTGACAATTTATCCTTGGAATCAATTGGCCCAAGTGGGTTCGCCCTTCGTTGAAATGTTCTCCCGGATTGGCATTAGCTGGGCAGCTGGGCTAATCAACTTCGTAGTGATTACCGCAGCGGTTTCCGGCGCCAACTCCGCCATCTATAGTTCGAGCCGGATGCTCTTTAAATTAGGCTCAGATCATGAAGTACCCGGTTTGTTTGCCCGCTTGTCAAAACGCCTGGTGCCCAATATCGCCATTCTAACGATTGCCACCGGCATTTTAGCAGGGTTAAGTTTGAATTTACTGCTAACCGCGCTCAACAACCATGTGGATAATTTGTTCGTCGTGGTTTATAGCTGTAGTGTCTTACCTGGCATGGTCCCATGGTTCGTCATTTTGCTAGCTGAATGGCGCTTCCGCCGAAAAAATGCGGCCGCTCTCGCTCATCACCCGTTTAAAATGCCTGGTTTTCCGTTTACCACTTATTTTGCGGTCGCAATGCTACTCATTATCTTAGTCTTTATGTTTATTAATCCTGAGACGCGTATTCCCGTGATCATCGGTAGTCTCTTTTTAAGTCTCATTGCAATTTCCTACCTCATTAAGCATCATTAAACAAAAGTCCCCAGCTGTCGGGTGGCTTTTTGATTTTGGTAAAAATCAAACCATAATGATTGACAAAATCCACTCGCTCTGATTAACTTACTTTAAATAAGTATTATATTGGAACAGAAAGCAGGAAAATAATATGACCAAATATGGAGTTGTAGTCGGATCGTTACGTCACCATTCATACTCACGCGGTATTGCGGCTGCCTTAGTAGCAGGTTTGCCAGCAGATGCAGAAGTGACTTATTTAGAGATTGGCGAGTTGCCATTATACAACCAAGATTATGATGAAGCGAGTCCAGCCAGCTACACCGCCTTCCGCAAAGCCGTTCAAGCACAAGACGCCTTTATCTTTGTCACGCCGGAACATAACCGCAGTGTTCCTGCCGCTTTAAAGAATGCGCTTGATATTGCGAGTCGGCCTTTTGGTGAAAACGTCTGGGCTAAAAAGCCTGCCTTAGTTGCTTCGGAATCCATCTCGGGAATTGCTGGCACACTTGCCAATCACGTCTTACTCCAAACGCTCGACTTCCTAGATATGCCACACATGCAACAACCGGAACTTTATATCGGAAATGTCGGCGCACTTGCCGATGAACATGGACATATTACCAACGCTGACACTAAAGCCTTCTTGGCTGACAGTGGCCACAAGTTTAGTAAATTTGTGAATGAACACCGTTAATTTAAGCAAATAAAAAAAGCCTGATGCCATGGCATCAGGCTTTTTTTATGATTAAAAGACCACTACGGGGGTGCCAGTTGGCACCAGCTGATAGAGAACTTTCATAATGGCGGGCGGTGTATTCACACAACCATGCGACCCATGTTGCAAGTACCAATCACCACCATAACGCGGTTGCCATGGCGAATCATGCAAGCCAACACCATTCGTATCAATTGGCATCCAGTAAGATACCTTACTGTTATAACGGGAACCATCATCATTAAACCCGCGTAGGACTTCATTGCGCTTTTTAGCCCAAACATAGAAGACGCCACTTGGCGTCGCTTGATGGGGCTTGCCCGTCACAACGGCAGTATCTAGACGCAGTTTACCATCTAAGTAGACCCACATATGCTGGTTCTGCTTATCAACTTCCACATAAGAAGACCCAATATCGGTGCCATCAGCATGGTAACCAGAGCCTTGAATGAGCGGTGTGCGATCAAAGGATTTACCTGCTAGGATGGCTTGCCGCAAATTAACCGTTTCCGCGGGCACGTTGAGACTCCAACCATATATCCCAGCTGGGACTTTCACGTTACCACGTTTAGTGGACTTAAAAGTACGCGTTTTATTATAAGTTGCATAACGCCGATTCAATTGGGTTACATACTGATTTAGCTTGTCTTGATTCAACTGAATTTTACCATCAAGATCATCCCAGAAAGAGCGAATCATTTGCCCAGATAACGTAATCTTGCGACCAGCTAGGCGATAAACACCTGTCATCTGACCAATTCGCTTTAATCGATTAAAGGAAGCTTGCAGCTTGGGTGAATTAGCAGTGACTGCTGGTTTTAAATACGCACCCGTTAATGAAATTCGTGTCTTGCCAGTGCTAATTACTCGGCTCAAACGGTCACGCACCAGTGCCCCATCCAACTGATTACCAGAAACTTCTTTTTGGAGCCGAAAGCCTTTGGGTCCATTCACAATCATGGCATCTTGCGCTGGTCGACGGCGTTTATTCTGATTTGCAACCAGCTGATTCACGAATGTACTGGCAGCTTTAGTATCATACTGCGTCACTTGATTGCGCTGAACCCCAGTTGCATGTTTAAATCGCCAAGCCTGTTGCGTCTGCATCTGTTGACTCACAAACCGCGCCAACTCATGTTGTAAACCCAACTGGCGGGCTGATATCTGCCCCACAATCCGATCTTGATCTTCAAAAACAAACTGCCGATTGCGCGCAACCCGTTCAACTTTAGCAGTAGCCGCTTTCACCTCAATCTGACTAACATCTTGCCCAGCTAAATGCGTTCCCGGTAAAAAACGACTGCTATAGTAGCTGGTAAACACCAAGTAGGCTAGTCCCACCAGTAGCAGTAGACTGGTCGCACTAATAAGCCATATTTTCTTTTTCATGATACTGCCACCCTCAATCGTATCTTCTTTGTCATACTTTTGTCACATTATTATACGTTATCGTTGGCTATCATGTAAAATTACAAGTTTGTATATGATAATCAGACGATCCGCCTTACTCAGCTTGCGTTGATACCGTAACTAGGATAATTCTGAATACCACGGTCCACATGAGCGGTATCCACACGCTGAGACCCAAAAAGTAGGCTAGCAAAGCAAAAATCACGGTTAACACCGCAATCACCATCATCGACGTCGTGCTAACCCGCTGTGTTAACCACAACAGCATCGTTTCTAGTCCAAATAGCACCACGCAAAGCCATAGTGTAGGAACTAACCACCTAAAGTTACCCCCTAGCACAGCTGCAGATGTGGCCTCTGCCCTGGCATGATGGCATAAATCACCATTAAATAGAGTCCCAGCAAGGTGCCAATCACTTGTAAAACTAACTTTCTTTTATTCATAACCCCCCCTAGCTCATTTCACATCTCCAAACGTAAAAAATGAATCATTGCATTCGATTATACGCTAATCACTGTGACATGAAGTTGACAATCACTTTAGGAATAGATGAATTACTTGATTGCACTTAACGCTCATCCTTCCTTAAAGCGGACTATGAGAGATGATTCAGCCATAAATAACTAATAATTAATCACCGTCCAATATAGCAGACTAATGATTGCCATAACGCCAATTAGTAGGTTCGAATGCCAAAAATAATAGCTACCAAACAAGATAATAAAAAGCAAAAATCATGGTGTCCCCTGTGCCGAATGCTCAGGTAGTCCCGTCCCAGCACCTATACGTCATCACGACAAATTTCATCTGCGGATACGTCGCTAACGAAAAGACAAAAATTGCAGTACCAGTTTCTTGATACAACTGCTGCGAAATTGTGCAACTGATTAGCTTGGGTTAAATTCAGCAGTTTCCCCGTCATTGCTTATTTCACCATATTTCCCGAAATTTCTACCAATGGCAGTTCTCAAGTCCAATATTATGAAATAAAAATATTTATTTTATTTATTATTTAATGTGAGCTAAAATAAGAGACAATCATTTCAGCTCACAGATAAGGAGTTCGCATGAAAAACATTTTTAAAAAGGAGACCGTATCGACCTACCTAAAAGCCGACGCCCACCTCAGTCGGACCTTGCGTGCACGTGATCTCATTGCCCTTGGCGTGGGAGCTGTAATTGGGACTGGTATCTTCATTCTTCCCGGACACGAAGCCGCTATGCACGCCGGGCCTGCTGTCTCCATTGCCTTTATGCTAGCAGCCGTTGTGTCTGGCATCGTCGGGATGGCCTATGCCGAATTTTCATCTGCCATGCCAGTGGCAGGTTCTGCCTATTCCTTTGGATCCGTTATTTATGGAGAAGTTGTCGGTTGGATTCTCGGTTGGGCGCTGATTTTGGAATACTTCCTAGTAGTATCGGCCGAAGCAACTGGCTTTGCAGCGTACTTTAACCACAACTTGTTGAGTAGTTTCGGACTAAATTTACCCAATTTTTTACAAAGTGGTCCCCTTGAAGGGGGTGTCATCAACTTAACTGCGACGCTGATTGTCTTAATTGTGGCCGCAATTATTGTACATGGCGCTAACCTCTCCAAACAGGTTGAAAACGTGGCCGTCATTATTAAAATCGCCATTATGATCTTATTCATTATTGTGGGCGCCTTTTACATCAAGACCAGCAACTACGTTCCCTTCTATCCGAAGCAATTTCACACGGCACCTTGGGGACTAGGCGGCATTTCCACCGCTACAGCGACCGTCTTTTTCGCTTTTATGGGCTTTGATGCGCTGGCTGCCAACTCAGCAGAAACCATTAGCCCAGAAAAAAACGTCGTCAAAGGTATTATGGGTACCGTCCTGATTTCACTGGTGCTCTATGTAGCCTTTTCATTTGTCTTGACCGGCATGGTACATTATACGCACCTCAATGTCGATGACCCCGCTGCTTACGCGCTGAAAGTTGTCCATCTGGCTACCTGGAATAAACTGATTACGATTGGTGCTTTAATCGGGATTTTTACGGCACTGATTACAATGTCATTTGGTGGTTCGCGGTTGCTCTATGCCTTAGGTCGCGACGGCTTATTACCGAATTTTATTGGACATATCAATCATAAACATGCAGTCCCTCATAACGCGATAGTGATTGCGACGATTATTGAAGCCTTCTTTGCCGGCTTTGTGCCCTTTACCCAATTGGCCTCATTGATTAATGCTGGAACCCTGATAGCCTTTGCCTTAATTTCTTTTGGCATTATTCCCCTCCGCCACCGGCAAGATATTCCTAATCCGGGCTTCAAAATGCCACTATATCCATATCTCCCAATTCTTGCCGGACTCTTCAGCTTATACTTCATCCTGATGCTACCAACTATGACCAAATGGTCCATTGTCATCTGGCTGTTCCTGGGGCTACTTGTCTACTTTACTTATGGGCTGCGCCATTCTCACTTACAACAACGCGATTAAAAAAAGCGTCACTACCAATTCGTAGTGACTTTTTTATTTTTGACTTAATTTTTTACTTGGCCATAATCTGGTCAATCGCGGTCTCAATATGAATCTGCGCAATATTAAAGAAATTCGTGGCTAAATCGGTAGCACAACGAGCATCGCACCCGCATGAACGATGAGTGTGATTGCACCACTTTATCCGTTAATGAAAAAATTTAATAAAGTTATTCCCACTTCGAATTAAATTAGCCAAACAAAAAAGCATCTCAACGGGATGCTTTTTTATTGCTTAAATCGTTTTAACGTAAGTTCAGCAGCAAGCTGATTACCGCATAAAGCACAAAGATTAATAACGCGACCAAAAAACTTTTAAGCGGTCGGTGCGTCTTGGTAGATAACAACACCCCTAATACCACAGCGGCCACAAGATTCATCAGGCTAAACAATGGGTTCGCTGTTAGCAAACCAAAACGATTTAAAACCGGTTGCAATGACGCAATCGCCAAATAGCCAAGTAGTCCTTCTGATAAAAGGGTCGGTGAAGCACTCTCCTCAGCAAAGATGGTCGTGCCAATCGTGGCAAATACCTTAGCAAGCAAAATCGAAGCTACGAAGACCACTAAGATGATGACAATCACCAGCACAATTGCAATTAAACGATAATGGCCTGAAGTCATCGCCAAGTTAGTAAAACGCTGAAATTCTTTGGCAGCCACATTACGATAAGCCACCATTAGCATTATCAGTTGTAGTAACGAATAGCAAGCTGCTAAATAATACAGCCTTTTATGATTTATCTCCATATTTGCTCCCCCAAATTATCCCTGTGTATCATCTGCATGAGACACATCAGCTCGTTATGATGATTATATAATGGGGGGGATAATTTACAATAGTGTTTGATATGACAAACCAATTGTTTTTTCTGAAGGATCATTATCATCTTAAGCTAACTGATAATGATACTCTGCCTATGATTAAGATACTGTCCGCTGAGTTAAAGCCACTTTAGATACGACGACCAAAATAATGAGACTCACACCTAGCAAAATATATAACGATAAATTCAAATTGATGGATGCAAACGTGGTGATGATAGCAGTCATCATTGGCGCACTGACTACCAGAATTGTATTTAATGCCCCCATTGATGAGGCTAAAATGTTTTGATCAACACTTGATACCAACCATTGGGTCATTTTTGGCGAAATCGTTCCAATTAAAAAGCCCAATAGAAATAAAATCACTAGTACTAAAAACACACTTTTAATTAGGATTACCACAACAATAGCTCAACAAAAAGCATTGTTATGATTATCGTATGCAATAATTTTTTATATTTTACCTAAAAAAGCACATATCCATTATCTGACTCAATGTATATGTACTTCTAATTCGATAAAACTAAATTCATTGCCTACCACAGCAATGTAATCAACATTCCTCTAAAATGATTACTCCGGTTAGTCATCCATTAAAACTTTAGTCGGCACAAGCTCAATGCTTAGTTGTTCCGGATCAATTTGATAAATATTAAATAATCTTTTTAACATTTGTACTTTATTCCAAGTCACCGTACTAGTATAAATAAAAACATTGCTTTGCAATTTAAAGAAACCGTCTTGCAGCTTGTTCGAAAAAGGGCCTGCTAAACCATTTTTCTGTGACGAAGAGAGTAATTTATAAATTGGTAGCGGATTGCTTTCAAATAGCGTTTCAACCGCATCGATATACATGGCTTTCCACGTTTTTACTGGGTATGTATGATCTAAGAACCTATAGGACTTGATTTTTTGTCCAGTAAAATTAAACTCGTCATCAATTGTATGCCATTCATATGTTTTAGCTTTTGGTTTAAAAATTGTCTTCGGGTATGGCCATAGCTTCAGTGCTTGCTGTTTTAAAAATTCATTTCTTGAAAGAAGTTCCTTTTCAGTCTATTCGTGACAATTCTTAAGGAAATCATTCATTCGAAAGCCGCTTGCGTTAAATCCATTCTCGATTGCCTTCTTATCACTAAACATCCGATTACTATACTTGCTGTTATAGGCGGTCAAGGTCAGATTAGCTAATCTATTCGACCAACGATCATAAACTTTTTGATATTCTGGGCCTAACGATGCTTTCCATGCATCAGATAAGGTTTGTGGCATAATATGCTCGATTGTATATATGCCCTCTTCCATATTTTTCACAACGTTAACATGCTCCATCGAATTTTGATTTTCTAAACGGTTGAACAAATAATATTTATTCTTAGAGTTCATGCCATAAATATCTTTTGTACTAATGCCCTCTTGAAACTGAACATCGTTAGGCAGACGCGAAGCATCCGGACGCTTTGCTAATAAATAATTTAATACGGCAACATAATCCTTGGTCTGATCGAGATAAGCTATCGAGTCACTGAAAAGCGTCGCAAAAATTTTATTGAGCCCATTGGTCGGAATATTACAAATTAATCTCCTAAACACAAGTGTTTCAATGGTAGTCAAAACTTCTGCAACTTGATTATCATCAATCTGACCTTTATGCCAATAATCAAACAGAGCTAATAGATAAGGTTTAGTAACTCCGACGTCTAGAATGTTTAACCGCTGAAGCAATTCATCGACATGATAGTTCCCGGTTGACGCATGATCAATCTCATTTTCATAACGTGAATATTCTTCAAGACTCGCCAAAATAGTTTCAATAGGCTGACTTTATGTTTCCACATACTTTTTGAATTCAATATAGATACTATTGAACTTAGGCGCTCTTTTGAGCTTAAATGTTAAGTAATTTCTAACAAATTCGGAAACCTTATAATCAGTATTCTTTTCAATAGGGTTCCAATATTTTTCATAATAGGCCCGTTGTAATTCAATCGACTGATTCATTAACACATAGTTTCTGATTTTATCAGCTTCGGTCAAATCAAGGCCGGTAGAATTAAGACTCTCAAATATTAATTGCGCATCATCCTCACCTTGCTTCAAAGAAATATCAATCACCATAAGTCTTCTAATCGCTTCAAACAACTGATCGACAGTAATCTCTTTTGCTATAACACGATTATAAAAATAAAGATAGTTAGTCGTTATGTTTGACGCATACATATAATCGCGTTTATCACCGAATAACCTTGTTAAGGCTGCTTTATCATTCTTGACTGGCTTTAATCTTATTTTTTGATCTTCTGGCTCATATTCATCCACAAGATAGGAATTTTCAATTCTTTTAACCAAATTGGGATCAACACTAGTTATTTTACCCTCATTGAGTAATTTAACCATCGACAACAATAATAAATAGATGGTCGTTATTCGTTGCTGCCCATCAATAATAATATATTCGCCTGAGGTGCCATCCTGATTGCTCATCTCAACGATACTGCCGAAAAAGTGAGTAGTGCGATGGTGCTTTGTGAGACTGACTAAGTCATTAAACAACTGCTTGCAATTATCAGTCTTCCAGTCATAATTTCTCTGATAAATTGGAATGATTAAGCGCGTATCAGCGCCATCTAAAAATTTGATTAGCGGTTTTGCAGTACCATTCATCTTTTTATTTTCTCCTCTTTTGATTACAGTCCAATCTGGGCTATTAAACGAACAAAAAAGCAATTCCAGCATTAGCTAAAATTGCTTTAAAACTTATCTTCTACTCAGTTCCACCTTTGGCGCGGTCTAAGCCCCACCATTTTGGCATCAACTCACCTAAGGTAATCGTCTCACGCTGATCATAATCAACCATGATTTCAGTCGCCGCATTTGCAACATTGAGTTCCATCAAAAATTCGCGGCAAGCACCACACGGCATCCCTGAGGCACCAGCAGGTGCGGCTTCGCGAAAAGCAATCATGCGTTTAACCTTAGTTTGTTTACTAAATTGATACATGTTGAAAGCAGCGACCCGCTCAGCACAGAGATGAAACACGCCGCATGTGGCTTCGAAACAGTAACCCGTGTAGATTTGCCCATCGTCCGCTTCAAGCGCACAGACCACATTTTCAGCATAGATGAACGGTGAAACATCATGCGGGTGATATAACTGCTTGGCCTTGTTGTATAAAGTTTCCCAAATATCCATCATGACGCTCCAATCTCTTCGTGATGTATTACGACGTTAATTAATCGCGCTCTAGCACCGTGACCGCTTCAACATGTGGGGTTTGTGGGAACATATCCACCGGTTGAATGTGGTTAAAGTGGTAGCCGCTGGCTTGGAATTCGGCTAAATCACGCACCATCGTGGCCGGATTACATGAGATATACACAACTTTCTTGGGACTGGTCTTCACAGCTGCTTCGATAAATTCACTCGTCAGCCCCTTACGTGGTGGGTCAACAAGGATCACATCCGCCTTCACGCCTTCCTTAGCCCAGCGCGGCATGATTTCTTCGGCCTTGCCCGTCAGATAATTCGCATTGTGGATATCGTTCAATTCAGCATTTTCTTGCGCATCCCGAACTGCATCACGCACTACTTCCACCCCACGCACGGCTTTGACATGTTTGGCAACACTCAGGCCAATCGTCCCAATGCCGGAATAAGCATCAATCACAACATCATCAGGCGTTAGTTTTGCCGCTTTAATGGCAATGTCATAGAGACGCGGCGTTTGCAGGGAATTAATTTGGAAGAAACTTTGCGGCGAAATCTTAAACTGTAAGTCACCGATTTTATCCACAATTTGTGGTTTGCCCCAGACCAAGTAGTCTGTTTTCCCCAGAATGACATTCGTCTTCTTCGGATTATGGTTCAAAATGACGCCGCTCACGTGATCTAATTGCTTAATCGCATCGGCCACTGCTGGCAGCTGTGGAAAATCCTTATGGCAACAAACTAAAATCACCATGATTTCGCCGGTCGCCTTGCTGCGGCGTACATCCAAATAACGCACTTCCCCGCGGTTCTGCCGTTCATCATAAGCCGGTACACGCTGCTCGCGTAAAATGTCACGCACCGCCACTAGCACCTGGTCAATCGCAGGATCTGTCGTGAAGAAATCCGTTAGGGGCACCAAATCATGCGAATGGTGGCGAAAGAAACCAATTTCCAGTTGACCATGATACTGGCGAACCGGCACTTGGGCCTTATTACGGTATCCCGTCTCTTCGGGACTGGCAAGCGTTTCAGCAACGGTAACCTCATCCAAGTGCGCCTTCTGCAGTAAATTGACCACTTGCGTGCGTTTAAATTCAAGTTGCTTGGCGTATTTAATATGGGCTAAACTTGCCAAACCCGTTTTCACCCACTCATGTTGGTCGACCGTAATTCGGTCAGGACTGGCTTTAAGCACTTTGACAATTTTGGCAAACGCAAAACGGGACTTGACCTTAAAAACTTGGGCGCTAATTTCCTCGCCTGGCAAAGCACTAGCCACAAAGACGGTCATCCCCTCATAATGGGCAACCCCCATGGCTTCATAAGATAAGTCAGTAATCGTTAGTTGAATAATTTGATTTTTTTCCACAGTATATCCTCAATCGTTAATAGTTAGTTATCCTTATTATAGCAACAAATGACCACGACCTTAAGCTTGGGGACTGATTTCGCCGAAATAATCCCATGAGACGGCAAGGGGGCTTGCTATCACTCACAACGCTTTTGTGTTATATTGACGGTAAGTTCATCAGAAAGGATCAATGATATGGATAATTTTTCAACACCAGAACGGCGTCAAGTCGTCGATCTGACGGCCGTTAATCGTTTCTTAGCTAAAATGTATGGCTTGATGGCACTAGCAGTCTTCGTTTCTGCGGTCACCGCCTACCTCACTATGACTAGTTACAAAGTACCGGTCATGACTTTCTTCGGCGCGCATCCCGCGATGCTGTGGCTGACCATGCTCGTGCCCGTAGGCCTCTCAATGGGTATCAGCTTTAAGGCCACCCGCAATCCCGTTGCCGGCACCATTATGCTCATGCTCCTAGCCATTACTTACGGCTTTGTCTTTGCGCTAATTGCTGGCTTCTATACCGGTTCGACCATTGCCACGGCCTTTGTCTCTGCGGCCGCTATTTTTGTTGGCATGGCCGTCATTGGGACCACCACCAAGCGTTCGCTTGATAACATTGGGGCCTATGCTCGTGCCGCTTTAATTGGCCTGATTGTGGCACTGGTCGTCAACCTCTTCTTGCAGAACCCAATGATTGATTACGTCTTCTCGATTATTGCTGTGGTAATTTTCACTGCCTTAACCGCCTATGACGCGCAGAAGATGAAGGAGCTCTACCTCAATTACGGTAATCAAGTTTCCGCAACCGGCTTAGCAACTGTCGGGGCGCTACAGCTCTATCTAGATTTCATTAACTTGTTTATCTACTTACTCGAAATCTTTGGTATTGGCGGTCGCCGTAACTAAAGTCGCAAAGCCTTCCTAACTAGGAAGGCTTTTTTGTTGCCCAATTACGTTTTCAGTCGCTTTTGCGTAGGCTTTAGGGGATAATAACAATAAATATCATTTTGGAGGTCCTTATGCACAAGAAACTCACATTACTAGTAGCTGTGCTACTGAGCTGTATTGGCTTTTTAGCCCGTTCCAAGCCCGTAGCTGCCGCTAGCTTTAACATTACCCGTTACCAGGTCAACGTTAAGGTGCACCCAGATGGGTCTGCCACCTTGCAGCAAGCCATTCGCTATCAATTTGATGGCAGTGCGCATGGCGTTTACTACAACCAAGCTTTACGAGGCAATGGGACGCAAACATTAAGTGCACCCCAGGTTCAAATTAAACAAAATGGACAAATTCATAACGTCGTTGCCAATAATAGTAAAGCCAACAACAGCTATCAACTTGACCGGACCCAGGAGCGCGTACGTTTCACCGTCTATCACCGCACGAGTGGTGGGCCTCTGACCGTGATTTATCGCTACCGCCTGAGTCAGATTGTGAAGAATTATGCCGATACGGCCGAGATTAACTGGAAAGTCATTGGTAGCCGCTGGGATGTTCCCCTCAACCAGGTGAAGATCCAGTTGCAGCTGCCACAAGAGCAAGTCCCGTCATTGCGCGCTTGGGCTCATAGTAGCGAACATCAGCTGCACGTCAGCCGAAAGCAAGGGCTCGTGACACTCACTAGTAGGGAAAATCCCGAGAATCAGCCGATTGAATTGCATCTCATCTTCGACCCAAAATTAACCCCGCAGAATCATTACCGGTCGAGCGCTAAACGGCGCAGTGCCATTATTCGCCAAGAAGCACGCTTAGCTCAAGCAGCTGCTGAGGCTGCCCGCCGCCGGGAGCGTGGGCGAATCATTGGCCTCGGCGTCAGTTTAGTGTTAGCTGGCATTTTCAGTCTCATGGCATTGCTGGTTTATGGTCGAACACCTGCTAACCGGCATTTTCCTGTTGCCAGAAGTGAGGCACCGCATGTCTTTGACATCCCGACTTACTCTGCCCCGTTGGCACAACTCCTTTACTTCGATCGGAATCAATTAGATAATCGTGCCTTCAGCGCCCACTTGCTCGAACTAGCAGCCCAAAAGCGAATTGCAATCATTGAAACGAATCCTGGCAAGCATCCTGATTACCGGATCGAATTACTGGATCAAAGCTTACTCACCGATCCCGAAGAGCCACTCATGGCTTGCCTCTTACAATTAAAGCCGAATCATCAGATTAGTTTTCGTCAGTTGCGGCATCTTAATTCAGTTGACCAGGGCAAAGTGGCTTCAGCCAATCAGGCTTGGCATAAACGCCAGCGCGAACAGCTCCAAGCGCTCAACTACCGGACTAAGCATCAACCCCGCAGACAAATCTTGGTCTGGCTCAGCCTTGCCATCGTTTGCTTCCTCATTGCGGTCATCTTAATGCACCAACCAGGACGCTGGCTCTGGCTGCTAGCCTTCGTGATTGCGAGTGGTTTCCTCACCTATCTGGCCTTTAAAAAGTTCTCGCCCTATACGGTGCATGGTGTGAACTTGCTCAATCAAGTCCGGGGTTTCCGGCGAATGCTACATGATATGGGGCGCTTCAATCTTCGCCAGGTCCAAGAACGGATTCTCTGGGAAGATATTATGCCCTACGCGGTCAGCTTTAACCTCGCCCCGAAGGTCACTAAAGTACTGAAAACCAACTTTTCCGATGCCGAACTAAATGACCTTTACCCAAGCTATGCCTTCTTGCTCATTCATTCGACCAACCAAGCTGCTTTCTTTAGTTTAGCTAGCAGCAGTTTCACGGCCGCAACTGGTAGCAATAGCAGTGGCGGTAGCTTCTCGGGTGGCGGATCTGGTGGCTTTGGTGGTGGCTCTGGCGGTGGGGCCTTTTAAGGGCTATCATTTAATTAAAAAAGGAGTTTTATGATGAAAATCGTTGATTTAGATGGTTATGGTCTCAATCCGGGTGATTTGGATTGGGCTGGTTTTAAACAATTAGGTGACTTCAGTAATTACGACCGGACCCCTGCGGATCCAGCCATCATTGCTAAGCGCATTGGCGACGCTGAAGCCATTTTAACCAACAAGACGCCAATTACTCGTGACGTTTTGGAAGCCTGCCCTAACCTGCATTATATTGGCGTGCTAGCGACCGGCTTTAATGTTGTGGATCTCGTGGCAGCTCGCGAGCATCATGTGACGGTCACCAACATCCCTAGTTATGGGACCGACGCGGTGGCGCAACATACCTTCGCCCTATTATTAGAAATTACCAATCAGGTAGGGCTACATAATAATGCGATTCACGCTGGTGAATGGACCCACGCCAAGGACTTCACCTTCTGGAAACGGCCTTTGATGGAACTCACTGGTAAAACACTAGGCTTGATTGGTGCTGGTAATATTAGCCAAGCGGTTGCCAAACGTGCTCATACGTTTGGGATGAAAGTGATTTTCTATAATCATCGTCCTAAAGCCACGGATTTGTCTTGGTTCAAACAGGTTCCGTTGCAGACGGTATATGAACAAGCCGATATTATCAGCTTGCACATCCCACAAACGGCTGAAAATACGGGTATGATTAATGCGGCAGCCTTAGCCCAAATGAAGCCTGGCGCGATTCTCATTAATACTGCCAGAGGTGGTTTACTAGATGAAACAGCAGTTGCTGCAGCGTTAAATGCCGGCAAGTTAGGTGCTTTAGGCGCCGATGTCGTGGCAGCTGAACCTATTCTGGCTGATAACCCACTTTTGACGGCTAAGAATTGTTACCTGACACCGCATATTGCTTGGGCACCAACCGAAACCCGAGCTCGCTTAATGAGCATTGCTGTGCATAACCTGGTGGCCTATCAAGCTGGACAACCAATCAACGTCGTGAGTTAGACCACAGAAAAAGCCAACGCAATCGCGTTGGCTTCTTTGTTTGGGGCAATTAATGCAAGCCAAGGACAAACTTAGCCGCCCGGCTCATCCGGTCTGGCGTCCACATCGGATCCCACACCACTTTAATAGCAACTTTTTCGACCTCAGGAACCTGCTCCAAGGCCTGCGTAATATCCCGCTGCAAGGTATCCTGCAGGGGGCAGCCCATCATCGTGAGCGTCATGGTCAACTGACAAGTCCCAGCCGTATCAACGGCAATCCCATAAATGAGCCCCAGACTCACAATATCGACGCCCAGTTCAGGATCCATGACACTGGTCAGGGCCTGCATCAATTCTTTTTGAATCACTACTTTATCACGCATGTTCAGCGCCACTTTCTAAAGTAATAGTCGTTATGGTTGTCATGGTAAACAAAAAGGACCAAGGTCACTTGATCCTTTTTTAAAACGTTAATGCTTGATGCCGCCAACAAAAAATTCAATGTGGCGGTGTTCATTCTTGAAAGTAACCGGACAATAACCACCAATTTCACCATCTAGGTTAACCGGTAATTCATCGTGCTGGCTCTTGCCAATCAATTCCACTTTTAAACTCGTCGTCTTAGTATAAATAATATTTGGGTCTTCCACATGCCGCCCATTGAGCGCTAAAGCCATTAGTCTTAGCAGATTAAGGGGATCAGCGGGCTTCACGACAATCAATTGAAACTTGCCATCAGATAACTCGGCATCGGGCATAATCTGTTCAAACCCGCCAATGGAATTGGTCATCCCTAGCAAGAACATGGACAGCTGACCTTCATACACACCATCGTCATAAGTGAGCCGCATTTCATTTTCAGTTAAATGCGGTAGCATTTCAGCCCCCTTAATCAGATAAGCCGCATAACCAAAGGCCGACTTAATATCTGAAGGCACACCATAAGTGAGTTCCGTTAAGGACCCACCAGCTGCAATATTGATAAAATAGCTGGACTTGTCGGGGCCAAAAATCGCCTTACCAACATCCATTTTAACGGTATGACCTTTGCGAATCACTTTCGCAGCAGCGACGGGATCATCGCGCGGAATTCCTAGCGCACGGGCAAAATCATTGGTTGTCCCAGCCGGGATAATCGCCATCTTTGGCGGATTATCAATAAAGGCCAAACCATTAACCACTTCATTAATCGTGCCATCGCCACCGGCAGCCACGACTAAATCAAAGCCAGCTTGAGCGACACGAGTCGCTTCATCCCGAGCACTATTCTGCTTCGGTGTCGTCCGAAAAGTGCTCGCTTCATAGCCAGCCTTTTCAAGCACCGCTAATGTATCAGCCACAGTCTTCGGCATTTGCTCGTGACCTGATACAGGATTATAAATCAATCTTGCTCTACGAGTCATCGTGATCCCCTTAATTCTAACGTATTACCGGTTTTGTAATTCTTCGTTCAACAACCGGTTAACCGCAACTGGATTAGCTTTACCATGGGTTTGTTTCATGATTTGACCAACTAAGTAACCGATGGCCCGATCTTTCCCATTCTTAAAGTCAACCACTGATTGTGGATTGGCATCCACCACCGCCTTAACCATTGGTGTTAAGACAGACATATCAGATAATTGTACCAAGCCCTTAGCTTCAACAAAGGCTTTAGGGCTGGTCCCCTTAGTGACGGTTTCGGCAAAGACTTTCTTGGCAATCTTCGATGAAATGGTGCCGTCTTTAATCAAGGTAATCATTTCAGCTAAGTGTGCTGGGGTTAAAGCAATCTCAGCTAAGCTCGTCCGATTGTCGTTTAGGTAACCATTAACCTGAGTATTCATCCAGTTCGCAGCCAGTTGTGGATCCGCACCAGCCGCAACAGCCGCGTCAAAGAAGTCAGAACTTTCCTTGGTTTGCAATAGGACGTTAGCATCATAAGGCTTCAAGCCAAATTTGCCGGTGTAATCAGCAAACCGATCAGCTGCGGATTTCGGCAAACTAGCAGCAATTTCCTTAACCCAGGCATCCTTGATATGGTATGGCGGAATATCTGGTTCTGGGAAGTAACGATAATCGGCATCGCCTTCCTTAACCCGCTCAAGCACTGTCTTACCCGTCGCTTCATCGAATCGGCGAGTTGAGAGTTGTACCCGGCCACCAGAAAGCAAAACTTGCCGTTGGCGCTTTTCTTCATAAGCGAGTGACAAGCGCACATGCTCAAAGGAGTTCAAGTTCTTCATTTCCACCTTGGTGCCCAAGGCTTTTTGACCAACTGGACGAATGGAAATATTGGTGTCCACCCGCATGGAACCCTCTTCCATCTTAACGTCAGAAGCGCCCGTAAATTGGACAATTTGACGTAATTTTTCGAGGTAAGCATAACCTTCTTCTGGGTTAGCAATATCAGGTTCAGACACCACTTCAAGTAATGGAACCCCTTGCCGGTTCAAGTCAACATAAGAGAAGCCGTTGGTACCGTGGGTATTTTTCCCAGCATCTTCTTCAATATGCATTTCATGAATCCCGATGCGATTCTTCTTACCGTGAACTTCAACTTCAATGTACCCATCACGAGCAAGTGGTTGTAAGAATTGGGTAATTTGGTAAGCCTTCGGTGAGTCAGGGTAGTAGTAATTCTTCCGATCAAAGTGGGTAACTGGCAGCACGTGCGAATTTGTCGCTAAAGCAACCATAATTCCCAGGCGATAAACTTCCCGGTTAACGGACGGCAAAACACCAGGATAACCCCAGTCGATGACGTTCGTTTCCGTATTTGGTTTAGCCCCATAAGTTACTGGTGATGGCGAGAAAATCTTACTCTTAGTCTTTAACTCAAAGTGGACTTCGAATCCAATCGTTGATTTAAAATTCATCTGTTAGTCCTCCATTCCCGCTGGCTTAGCTTCATAAAATTTGTTTTGACGTTCAATAAAGTCAGCCACCTTGAAGACATTACCTTCATCAAAGCGCTTGGCCATAATTTGTAAGCCGACTGGCATCCCGCCAGTAAGGCCAGCAGGAACACTAGCAGCTGGTAACCCAGCAAGGTTAGCGGAAATTGTCAAAATATCGTTATTATACATCTTCAAAGGATCAGAAATCTCTTCCCCAATGCCAAAAGCAGTCGTCGTAGTGGTTGGTCCTAAGATGACATCGTTATCGGCAAAGATTTGGTCGAAATCGTCACAGATAAGTGTGCGCACTTTCGCTGCTTGACGGAAGAAGGCATCGTAAGAACCAGCTGATAAGGTAAAGGACCCTAACATAATCCGACGCTTAACTTCTTCACCGAAGCCTTCTGAACGTGATTTCACATAAACATCCAGTAAGTTCTTCGCATCTTTTGCCCGGTAACCATAACGAATCCCATCAAACCGTTGCAAGTTGGAAGAAGCTTCACTTGAGGCAATGATGTAATAAGTTGGCACCACGTACTTGGTATGTGGCAAGGAGACTTCGTTAATGATGGCCCCAGCCTGACGCAAGACATCGATTTCGTGTTCAACCGCAGTCCGCACGCCCGCATCCACACTATCGCTCATGTATTCGCGGGGAACGGCAACCCGCAAGCCCTTAACATCTTGGTCAAGGAACTCGGTAAAGTCAGGAACGGCTTTTTCTGACACAGTTGAGTCATGTTCGTCATAACCACTGATGACGTTTAAAACTTCAGCAGAATCGCGTACCCGCTTACTCATGACCCCAATTTGGTCAAGTGATGAGCCAAAGGCAATCAGGCCCCAACGTGACACGCGGCCATAAGTTGGCTTAATTCCAAAAATCCCGTTGAACGCAGCAGGTTGGCGAATTGAACCACCAGTATCAGAACCTAAAGCGGCAACGACTTGACCACTGGCAACAGCGGCAGCTGAACCACCCGATGAGCCACCAGGCACCTTATCAAGGTTCCACGGGTTATGCGTTGCGCCAAAATAAGAATGTTCAGTCGAAGAACCCATGGCAAATTCATCCATGTTCGTCTTGCCGACAAAGGTTGCTTGCGCTGCCCGGAGCTTAGTGATCACCGTAGCATCATAGACGGGCACAAAGTTGTCCAGAATATGACTAGCAGCCGTCGTCCGCATCCCGTCAATCACGATATTATCCTTAATCGCAATCGGAATCCCGGCTAACCGGTTTTTCGCAAAGTCTAAGTCAGCTGCTGGTTTAGCAGCATCATAAACCGTAATCCAAGCGTTTAACTGCTTGTCAGTGGCTTTAATATTAGCAACCGTATCAGTCGTCAGTTTCTCAGCAGATAACTCACCGCTGGCCAGTTGCTTATTTAGTGAGTCAATTGTTTCCTTTAAGTAATTCATTAATCGTTATCGTCCTTATCAATAATTACTGGTACCTTAATAAAGCCATTAGCCTTTTCAGGGACATTCTTCATCATGGTGTCACGATCTTGCCAATGCTCTGGCACATCGTCTCTAAAGGTCGTATCACGATCAACGACTTGAGCCGTTTCTGCGACACCGGTCGTATCCACTTCTGCCAATTGGTTTGCCATATTAATAATGTCGCCCATTTGACTTGTGAACTCGCCTAGTTCATCAGCTTTAAATTCGAGCCGTGACAAAATCGCCACGTGCTTAATCATTTCTTCTGTAACTTCCACCAGTTTTTCCTCCTTATTCGCCGCCATAAATATGGACTTGGTAAGCACTATCAGCGGATTCTTTAAATACTAGCGCCTGCACGTCGTTCACCGACCCGATTTTAATTTCCACGGCAGTATCATTTGACAGATACTTCTTAGCGCAAGACTCGACGAGCCGCGTAAAGCTCTGTACTTGCTCATAACCGTAGAACTGCGTGGTAATCGCAATGTTTTCTTGCACTAACTTCTTATCTTGATAGCGCAGATAACCAATCACACCAGAGACATTCGGAAAATAATTCTCAATGGCACCCTTAAAATTCGTGAATTTTGATTCATCACTGCTGCTATACGCTTTGGCACTACCAACGGTCGGCAAAACTTGCCACTTTTCGGATACAGGTTTCCATTTAGTTATTTTACTACTATTCGCGCTGGCTGTCCCATAAGCAAAGTAACTTCCGCCAACGAGTGAGTCTTGGTCGGTCTTCGAAAAGAGGCCAATCGTAATCGGAACATTTTTCAAAGCTTTGCGCCGGCGCAAGCGGGCAATAACGGTTTCAGCGGTCCGTTCACCGTAACTACGCTGATTGGCCCGTGAAATGCTCGTGCTAAAGTAAGGACCATCCGTGGTCTTTTGGTAATAATCACTGGAATTAAGCGCTAGCCCAATTGACAAGCCAGACAAGTGATACGACGAACCCGAACCAGTGAGATAGTTCTGCTCTTGCAGCTCTTCAAGGTAAATCGGATTGCGGCTACTTGCAGCTTTACTCCCATTAACGGCGGGATTGAGTCCAGCCGGATTGTTTTTAGAACGGCGACCGAGCCAATTATTCACAGTCGTGGAATCTAAGTATTGACCTTCTTGGAAGACATTCGTCCCCGTTGGGTAAACATTCTTAGAAATCGCCACCAGTCCTCGTTGAAATTCACGTTCATCGACCGAATTATCTTTATTAGTGGCAGTGATGCCATCGATATCACTGGTCACATATTTACCATTCTTAAGGAGCACATTGTAACCGGTCGAGCCAGTATCGGTGGTCTGATAAGTCTTGGACTTTTTAAGTGACGTCGTCGAATTGCTCGAAAGATCAGAATCTTTTAACCGACCACAGGCCGTTAAGGTGAGTAGCACACTAGCTACGAGCAAAGCTTGAAGATATTTTTTCACGATATTAATCCTTTTATTTGATGTTCTCAATCGCCGCCTCCTCCGTTAACAGAGGGATTCCTAGGGCTTGTGCCTTGGTATACTTAGATCCTGCAGCTTCACCATAAATCACATAATCGGTTTTCTTAGACACCGAACCAGTGACACTCGCACCCAGCGCCTGCAACTTTTCCGTAAAAGCCCGCCGGCTATAATGGGTTAACTTCCCAGTTAACACCACCGTCTTGTCTTTAAAGAAATTAGCTGCAATTGGCGTGGTTTCAGCTGGACCGAGGTAATCGAAATTCAGCCCCGCATCAGCTAATGCCTGCACCAATTTTTGTGCGACAGGCTGAGCGAAATAGGTGGTTAACGATACTGCAATCGTCGTCCCTATTGTAGCGATTGTAGCCAGCTCTTGCACGTCGGCAGCCATAATCTTAGGAAGATTTTTAAACTTTTGACTAATTAGCTTAGCCGCTTTCGCCCCAACATGATCAATTCCTAAACCAGTCAGCAATAATTCGACCGAATTTTGCTTAGACCGCTCTAAAGCTTGTAACAAATTATGAATGGACTTCGCTTTGAAGCGCGGCAACGTACTTAAGTCATCAGCCGTCAGATAATATAAATCAGCAACGTTGCTAACGAGGTGATGGTCGAGCAATTGTCGCACTAGCTTCGGACCAAGGCCCGCAATATTCATGGCTGGCCGAGAAGCAAAGTGCGTGATACTTTCTTCCACCTGAGCAGGACAAGCTGGGTTCAGGCAGCGCAAAGCCACTTCGCCCTCCAAATGCACCAGCGGCTGCCGACAAGACGGGCACTTTTCCGGAATAACAGCTGGTTGACTGCCTGCTGGCCGCTTAGACAGCACCACCATGGAAATTTCCGGAATAATATCCCCGGCTTTATGCAGTTTGACCGTGTCACCAATCCGCACATCTTTTTGCTGCAAGAGCGTTTGATTATGTAAAGAAGCTCGTGACACCGTGGTCCCAGCTAGTTGCACTGGGTTCATCACGGCCGTTGGCGTCACCACCCCGGTTCGGCCAATAGTCCAATCTAAGCTGCGTACCACGGTCTCGCGTTCCTCAGGCGGAAATTTATAGGCAATTTCCCAGCGCGGGGCTTTAACAGTTGCCCCTAATTGACTTTGGAGCGCTAGATTATCAACTTTTAAGACAATCCCGTCAATCCCATAAGAAAGCTGACTACGCTGCGCCGTATAGGTATCAATAAAGGCCAGAATATCCGCCATCTGACTCAACTGACGACCTTCTGGATTCGTGTGAAACCCGAGTGCTGCCATACCGGCAATCGCCTCGCGCTGCGTGGTAATATTTGCTGGTGGCTCTACCCACGTATAGATAAAGCTGCTCAGCTGGCGCGCTTTGGTAATTTTGGGATCCAGTTGTCGTAGCGATCCCGCTGCGGCATTGCGCGGATTTGCAAAGACCGGCTCTCCCGCTTCATCGCGCTGCCGATTAAGCGCTAAAAAGGCTGCCTTCTCCATATAACACTCGCCGCGTACTTCCGTTGTCAGTGGCTGTGGGAGCGTCCGTGGCACATCGGCAATATAGCGCACATTGGCAGTGACATCTTCCCCCACACGGCCGTTGCCACGCGTTGAAGCCCGGGTAAGGCGTCCCTTGGTATATTCTAGTGACAAGGAGAGACCATCAATTTTGAGCTCGACATGATAAGCGACCGGGCCACCCACCAACTTTTGAATCCGGGCATCAAAAGCTGTTAGCTCAGCTTTAGAGAAAACATCCCCCATGGATAACATTGGAATGGGATGCACCACTTTAGGTAAATCCGATTTAATTTGACCACCAACACGTTGGGTAATCGAATCCGGCGTTACCAGCTCTGGAAACTGCGCTTCTAAGGCTAATAGACGTTCATATTGCTGATCATACAGACTGTCCTCAACCTGCGGGGCATCACGCACATAGTAAGCATCAGCCCAAGCATTTAACTGTGTCCTCAGCGCTGCCACTTCACTTTTAGCAGCCGCTAATGTTAAGTCTGCCATCTCTTGCACTCTCCTTTGAACCGCTGGTTACAACCGCTTAATTGGGGCAAAGGCCGCTAATAGCCGTTTAATCCCTTTACCAGAAAAAGCAATATCAAGCTCCATATCTTTGCCGCTGCCCGTGACCTTGGTCACAACCCCGCGGCCCCAAGCCTTATGCGCCACCTGATCGCCAATTTGCCAACCTTTTTTCTCGGCGCCAACGGCACCAGCTGCTGGTTTAGCTGTATAGACTTGCGCTGCTGCGCGCTCTGTAGCACGCGCAAATGGTGCGCTCATACTTTGGAACGCGTTATTTGGACGCGGCGCACTAAGCTGTTTCAAATCAGCTGCGTCAATCTCGCTCACAAACCGTGATTGTGGATTATTCTGAACCCGGCCGTACAGCATCCGTGAATAAGCACTGGTCATATACAAGACTTGCCTTGCCCGCGTGATACCGACATAAGCCAACCTGCGCTCTTCTTCAAGTTCACTCTCATCCATCAAACTGCGTGATAGTGGGAATAAGCCATCTTCCATCCCTACCAAAAAGACCACTGGAAATTCGAGTCCTTTGGCGGCATGTAACGTCATCAGTGCCACTTGATTATCATCTTCGGCCAAATCATCCTGATCACTGAGCAGTGACACTTCTGCTAAGAAGTCGGTTAACGGCGTCGAGGTTTCATCGTCACTAGCTTCATAATGATCATCAAAGCGCTTGGTAACGGTCATAAATTCGTCTAAGTTTTCCAGGCGCGTATCGGCTTCAATGGTGTGCTCCGCCTTGAGGGCATCGATATACCCAAAATCAGCTAACAACTTCGCCGTTAAGCCGGTGACCGTATGATCCTGGGCAAACGTAACCGCATCATGCAATTTATAACCAAAGTCGGCTAGTTTGGCGGCAGCACGGGCATTGACTGCTGAATTTGCAATATTATCCATTGCGGTGAGCGTTGAATAATGATTTTCGGCAGCAAACGCACTAAAGCGGTCCACACTAGCAGCGCCAATCCCACGCTTAGGGACATTAATAATCCGGTTGAGACTCATGCTATCGGCTGGATTAGCAACCAAGCGTAAGTAAGCCATCACATCTTTAATTTCTTTACGGTCGTAGAACTTATGTCCACCGACAATTTGATACGGTAAATTCGACTTCACAAACGCTTCTTCGACTGAACGTGATTGCGCATTGGTCCGGTAAAGTACAGCAAAATCACGGTACTCACGGTGCTGCTCAGCAACTTGTGCTTGAATCTGGGCAATAATGAAATGCGCCTCGTCATCCCCACTCTGAGCCTGATAATACCGGACCTGTTCACCATCGCCTTGATCTGTCCACAGTTTTTTCGCGTTACGATGTTGATTGTGAGCAATGACGGCATTGGCAGCGCACAAAATGTGACCAGTCGAACGGTAATTCTGCTCCAACTTGACTGTTTTAACGCCGGCACTGCGGTAATCTTTTTCAAAATTGAGGATATTCTCCATATTGGCACCGCGCCAGCCATAAATCGATTGATCAGCATCCCCTACGACACAAATATTGCGATACTTCTTCGCCAATAAATGGCAAAGTTCATATTGCGCTTGATTGGTGTCTTGATATTCATCCACCAAGATGTATTGGAACTTATCTTGATAATAAGCCAGCACTGCCGGTTCTTGTTTAAAGAGCACCAATGTCTGCATAATCAAGTCATCAAAGTCCATAATCTGACCTTGAAAAAGGCGACGTTTGTACTGCTCATAAACCTTCGCGGTTATTTTTTCTAACGGGCTATTAGCCGTTTGGGCAAAGGCTTGCGGGGTTAGCAAGGCATTTTTCGCATTCGAAATCAGTGACAAAATCCCCCGCGGATCGTACTGCTTCGGGTTAATATTCAAATCTTTTTCGATATGTTTGACCAAAGTCAACTGTTCAGCTGAATCCGCAATCGAAAAATTATGACTATAACGAATTTTATCCGCATCACGGCGTAAAATGCGAACGCAGAGCGCATGAAACGTCGACATCCAAATGTTGCTAGCTGCCGCACCCAAAAGTTGTGCTTCACGCTCACGCATTTCACTAGCCGCCTTATTGGTAAAGGTAATGGCTAAAATGTGCCAAGGGGCAACCCCATTTTCTTCAACCAAATAAGCAATGCGGTGGGTTAGGACCGAAGTCTTGCCTGACCCTGCGCCAGCAACGACTAGTAATGGCCCCTCAGTTGCTTGAACCGCTTCACTTTGCTGCGGATTTAATCCCGCTAAAATTGCTTCTTTCGACATCTTGCTTCCCTTCACCGAACTCACGATAACTCATCCATTATAGCAAAAAAGCCTCCCACCCTCTAACAAGATGAGTGGTGTGGCTTTTTTATTTATCATATTTAGCTAAATCATACTGCTCGATTAGCCGAATCAGTTTATCTGCATAATCGGGATCGGTCGCATACCCATCCTGCACCAATGCTTTAGCCTGCTGCTGATACGTTTTAGCCGCTAACACATGGCGGTATTGTTGCGGATTCCAAGTCGTCCCCGATTGAAATAACCGGGCATGGGCTCGAATCGCAGCATCATAAGAATCATAAATCTGAAACCGCGCTTTAATTGTTACCCAACTCCCATTACGATATTCTTGAGTACTCATCACAGCTGACGTATTGGGATTAAAGCCTTTAACGCCAAATAGGTTATTATACTTTTGGGACAGACTGCTTTGCCCATAATTGCTCTCTAAACAAGCTTGCGCAATCGTGATGCTCGGAAGCAGCTGATAGCTCTTGTCGACCCGAGCCGCAATAGGACCAATTTTGCGAATAAACGCTTTCCGCTGCCGGATCAACTTCAGCGCCGCTTCACGTTTGACGGCTTCCGCCTCTTGAATCTGCTGAGTCTGAATTGCTTGACGGCGATAATAATGAAACGCCACAAATGCCGTCATCAGGACACACAAAATCACAAAAACTTTAACAATCGTTAAAATGCTTTTGGAAACTTTTGAACGTCGGGCCATTATGCCATCCTTTGGTCAGTGCGAGGCACTGCTAAAAAAATTATAATCAAAAAAGCCGCTACTAGCGCGACTTTCCTGCTAATGCGGGCGAGAAGACTCGAACTTCCACGATCTAAAGCGATCACAAGATCCTTAG
>JAKDPD010000013.1 GCA_030455605.1 Lactobacillus sp. | reverse complement strand
TCTGGAGGCGGTAAAACGACGCTTTTGAATTGTATCGGAAGGTTATTGGATACGTCTGAAGGGACCATTTTACTTGATGACGAAGATGTTTTATCCATCAAAATTCTAAATTATTACCGCAATCATATTGGCTATCTTTTTCAAAATTATGCACTGGTTGATGAGGAGACAATTTTCCAAAATCTAAATATTGTAAAAAAGCATCATAAACGAGAATTATTAGCAGTATTGAGACAATACAATTTATCTTCAGACTACTTAGATAGAAGCGTTTTTACCTTATCTGGAGGGGAAGCACAACGTGTCGCACTTGCCAGATTGAATTTACAGAATCCTACGATAATTCTGGATGATGAACCTACAGGTGCGTTAGATCATAAAAATAGGGATTTAGTGCTACAAAGTTTACGTAAATTTGCTGATGAAGGAAAAATTGTCATTGTGGCTACTCATGATGATACAGTAATGTCGTTTGCGGATGAAAAAGTTGATATTTCAGATTACAGGTAATAGGAGGAAAGCTGTGATCAAGAAGAGGACACCTTAACTTTTTGAAGCACTCGAAATAGTGAAAAAAGCTTGGCTAAAATAGCCAAGCTTTTTTGGTACCCTCGTTTTTACCTCAAAACGTTGCGAATACTTGCACTTCAAGGCGCTTATTTGCGAAAATAAAAGTATACCAATCCTATTATTTTGTCATTAGTATCCTTAGCTTAGATGAGGTGGTTGCAATGCAAGAAATAACGCAGGTTAACATTAAAGCCAAGCATCAGTTGTTGACTGGCTATCATGCAGTTGTCCAAACAGCATATGTTAGTTCTAGCACGGTGTATGCGTTGCAACTACGTCATGCGGGCCAGGATATTTATGTGCTACGAGGAACTTGTGGTCCTCAAGTTAAGCTCACCAAACCGGCACTTATTTTAACCGATAGTGCTGGTGGACATACCCAGACTTGGGCACCAGCTGGGCGCCAGGGTCAGTGGTTCATTGGGACTAAGCCTAGTCATAGTCACATGCAATGGGACCAACAAATTGCCCGTGTTGATTTGACCAATATGGGCGTGCAACATGGTAGTCACTTGGAGTTTCCACGACTTGGTTATTTAAATCGCGTAGGTAATTATCCGGTTGCTGGCACTGCGATGAAACGTATTGAAGCAGCTGTATCACCAGACTTAAGCCGCATCTTGATTGCCAGTCTTGAATACAATGGCACTGGGCATTTTACGATTTATCCGTTAGCGGCCGTGAATAAGGCGCTAGACCAGGCAGCTAAGTGCTCGCCTGCTTCGCGTTATGTGAATTTATCAGCGTTACCATACCTTGAGGCGGTTACGGTGGCCCGATTATCACCAGGATGGCTCAATTCCGTGCAAGGTTATGCCATTGACAATCTTGGTAATATCTACATCTCTAGTCAACGGGCACCAGGTCTTAATTCACAGACTGGCCAGTTTAGTCCTAACTTAGCGCGAGTGATTAAAATTCCAGTAGGTGGGCGGGGCGACCAAATACAATGGACCTGTGTCAATCTAAGTGCACGATGCCAATTGGCGTTAACTGGAACCGCAGCCGAGCTAGAAGGGATTCAGGTGATTGGTGAAGATGAGGTCTATTTGACGGTTGCCTACCATGTGGCGAGGATGAGCTGGCGCCAGTACACCGCCTATACCGCTAGCAATTGGACGTATCGTCTGAGCTGGGGACGAAAAGGGTTTCAATCGTGCTAATAAACGTATAAAATGACCTTGAGGTGATTTCGATGGAACCATTATTTTTAACCCCATATTTTCGGTTCAAACTTTGGGGTGGTCTTAAATTAGCAACCATTTTTCATTATCATATCCCTAAAGGTAAGGTCGGGGAGGCTTGGATTATTTCGGGCTATAAAGATGATGCTTCAACCGTTAGTCAAGGGCCATTTGCGGGGCAACCTTTGCGGACGGTTTATTTAGCGCATCCAGAGCTTTTTGGTTATCCCAAGTCAGCTGAATTTCCATTATTAGTGAAGTTCTTAGATGCGAATGCCAATCTGTCGGTTCAAGTACATCCGGGCGATGCGTATGCCCATGAGGTTGAACATGATCGCGGTAAGACTGAGAGCTGGTACGTCTTACAAGCTGATCCTGGTGCTTATCTCATTTATGGGCACAATGCTAAGACTAAGACAGAATTAACCGCCATGGTCAAAGCGGGGGATTGGGATCATTTGCTCCGTAAGGTACCCGTTAAAGCTGGTGACTTTTTCTATGTGCCGGCTGGCACGATTCATGCCTTAACCAAAGGCATTTTAGTTATTGAAACCCAGCAGTCGAGTGATGTGACTTATCGTCTGTATGATTATGATCGGGTAGATGATGCAACGGGGCAGAAGCGCTTGCTACATACCCAGAAGAGCTTAGATGTGACGCGGGTCCCACATGTCGACGCCAAATTAGCACATCCCATGGTGCAGGAAACAGGTGGCACCATCACGACGCTCGCAGCACCGCCCCAATCGGTGCACTTCTATTTATGGGAAGTTCAAGTGGCTGGTGCTTGGCAGACCGGACTTAGGACGCATCCCTATTTACTCGTATCAGTGATTGCTGGTACAGGTGAACTCGTATTAGCGGGTAAAGTTTATCCGCTTGCCATTGGCACTAATTTAATTGTGCCCAATGGTGCTGAGTCGTTTATTTTTAAGGGACAATTGAAGCTGATCATGTCAGCTCCGGGCCCACAAGAATAGGATTAATCACAAAAGAGGTAACGGAATGATTTATATTGCATGCGGTAGTTTGCTACTGGCAGTTGGGCTACTCTGGTTAATCAGTCCGGCCAAGCGTCCTAATCGCATTTATGGTTATTATTCTTATTTAGCCAATACCAATACGGAAAGTTTTAAGTATGCGCAGCGCTGGGGCGCTAACTATTTTCTCCTATCTGGTGGGATGCAACTGGCATTAGGCGTACTGATTCACTTACTACAGTGGGATAGGTACTTTTTAGGGTGGCTACTCACTTTTTACTTTTTTATCTTGTTACCATTCATCTGGACGGAAAAACGGTTGAAACGTTTTTTAATCGCGCGTTCGGAGTTACCAGCTGATTATGTTGACCCAGATCAAGTCAAGCGGCATAAAACTAAAGGATTTAAGGATTAATAAATGACAATGAAAATTTTGATTGTTGAAGATGATCAATCCGTGGCAGAAATGATGAGCCTCTTTTTTAAAAAGGAAGGTTGGACGGAAGATTTAGCGGTTGACGGTGAACAAGCCGTTGCGATGTTTAAGGCCAATCCTACCCAGTATGATCTGATCACGCTTGATTTAAACTTACCGAAAAAAGACGGGATTGCTGTCACTAAAGAGATTCGCGCCCTGTCACCGAAAGTACCGATTATTATGCTAACAGCGCGTGATACTGAATCTGATCAAGTTCTAGGATTGGGCATTGGGGCGGACGAATATGTTACGAAACCATTTAGTCCGATTGCTTTGATCGCACGGATTAAGGCCTTGCACCGACGAGTTGTCATTGGTCAAGAAAGCCAAAAGCCTGAAATGAAGACGGACTTTGAATTGATTATGCAACATCTAAAAATTTCTAAAATTCGACGTGAGGTGCTATATGATGATCAGCCAATCGCCAATTTAACGCCTAAGGAATTTGATTTGCTCTATACGATTGCGCAAAAACCGCAGCAAGTCTTTTCGCGTGATCAGCTGCTGGAGCTGGTTTGGGGTTATGAGTATTATGGTGAAGAACGTACCGTGGATGCGCATATTAAAAAATTGCGCCAAAAGCTAGAACGTTATGGTTCCCAGATTATTCAAACGGTTTGGGGCATTGGCTATAAATTTGATGATTCAAAGGTTGACTCATGAAGTTGATTTATCAGCATCTACTGGGCTTCTTTATTGTCATTTTAATTAATGTATCGATTATCGGTTATTCTGAGATTAAATATGAATCGACCCAGTCCTATGAGAATAACTATCGTCAGATGGAGGGGTATGCGGCTTCGCTTGGCAGTATGGCGCGCGCACAAAGCCGAAATGGCACTGCTTACTTAAGTGAACGTTTTTTAAATCAATTGGCGTTTGTCTTGCGAGACCAACAGGTTAATATTGCGGTTTTTGATGCGCGGGGAGCGCAAGTTTATCCTAAAAGTGCGGTCCCAGTAAAGTTGACGTCATCCGTGATGAACACCTTAGCGAAACGCAAAGAGATTCGCATTGCCAACTCCCGGACGTCACCAATGCATCCCAATCGGACTGCCGCCTTCACTGGCGTTTTAGCACCATGGCTCTATAATAGTAAAATGATGGGAAGCATTTGGATTGGATCGCGTGTTACCAATGTGGAGCGACCCATTCAATTGGCCAAGCGTAATTTGCTAAATGCCTTAATTATTAGTATTTTGGTGGCAGTGCTGTTCAGTATTCTGGTATCTTACTATCAGACGAGCAAGATTAAACGTTTATCTTTTGCGACCAAGCAAGTGGCGCATGGGAATTTTGATATTCAAATTCCGCACCAATATTCAGATGAAATTGATAATTTAGCTCGGAATTTTGATGAGATGGTTCGCAAGCTGAAGCGGTCGGATGAAGAAATCAAAATTCAGGAAAAGCGGCGAGACCAATTCTTAGCCGACGCAGCACATGAAATGAGGACGCCGCTAACCACTATTAATGGTTTATTGGAGGGATTACAGTATGACGTGATTCCAGAAGGGGATAAGCCAAAATCAATTGAATTAATGCGTCACGAAACCAATCGTTTAATCCGCTTGGTCAATGAAAATTTAGATTATGAAAAAATCCGGCAAAATAAAGTGCACTTGCTAAGGTCTGACTTTAATGCTTATAACTTTTTGGATGATATTCGTGATCAACTATCTGGTAATGCTCAAAAAGCTGGTAATGAACTCCTTTTACGCATTCCTAAAAATATGCCAACTTATGCCGATCCGGATCGCTTTACCCAAATTATGGTTAACCTCATTCAAAATGCTGTGCAATTTACCCATAACGGCACCATCCTCATTACTGGTAAACGCTTGGCACATGCCAGTGAATTCCAAGTGATTGACAACGGTATTGGGATGAATGCGCAGCAAAAGCGGTATATATTTGAGCGCTTTTTCAAGGCAGACCCGTCACGTGCACGTTTTGGACAAGGTGAGTCAGGGTTAGGCTTAGCAATTGTCGCGAGTTTGGTAAAACAACACGGTGGTACCATCAAAGTGGATTCTATTCCCAAGCAGGGCTCAACCTTTACGGTGGTGCTATTTGATAAGGGGTATGAACTCATGAAGCCAGCGACTGATTAGGATGTTTGCGTCAAGTCCGTCAGCGTGGTATCAAAAAAAGATAGTCCGAGAAAGCGGGACTATCTTTTTTTGCTTAGTGAGATTGCTGCGTGGTGGTTTTCGCTTTTTTAGCATATTCGTTTTCGCGCACCACAGCTGGAATGGTTTGGAGTAAGTCTTTTCGATTAATTAATTCCGGTGCATTTGACCGATAAAGACCTGTCGTGCTGGCACCATGTTCACTATAAAGTGACGTTGAAGCGGATCCGAGTTTTTGACGTAAGGCAATCATTTGTTGGTAATTGGTGAGGTAGTCGAATTGCGTGGGATTGACTGGGGTGAATCCAGTTGGCACATAGTAGCGTAAGAGGTTTTTATTATTAAGCAAATCTGAATATTTCAGTGCAGCACTTGCCTTTTGCGCGAGCTGACTAATGTCGCGGCGTTCAGCTGGTGTAAAGTTCAGAATTTGACGACCATCATCGCGCTTGTAAACCGTTCCCTTGATGCCTTTATTACCGATGATAATATATTTTTGGCTCACAATCGTGCCATTACGGAAAACGACCCAATGTTCACGTTGCGGTGCGAGTAAGTCGCGCCCAAATTGTAAGTAAGGCTTGGTGTCAACGCCTAATAAGTGGAGTAAAGTTGGTAACACATCGATTTCGCCGCCAACTTGTGATTCGGTGCGTCCTGATAACTGGCTACCGTATATCAGGAAAGGCACACGTTGCATTTGCACGTTATTATAATTGTTCCAAGTATCAGCACTTTCATTGATAATTGGCGCTAGGGTTTGATACTCGGAATTGCTTAAGCCATAATGATCGCCATAAATCACGATTAAGCTTGTTTTGAGCAATCCAGACTTGGTCAGATAGGCAAAGAATTCACGCAAGGCTTGGTCGAGGTAATGGGCAGTTTGAAAGTAATTATTAATCGTCTTGTCACTGGTATCAGTCGTCTTTAAGCTGGGGTCAAGGTCGCTATCGTCCATATCAAACGGAATGTGATTGGTAACCGTAATGTATTTGGCATAGAAGGGTTGTTGGAGCTGCTCAAGGTATTTAATACTTTCGCCAAACAGCAACTTATCTTTTAAGCCATAACCAATGCTGTCATGTCGGCCATCACTCCAATAATTTTGATCAAAGAAGTAATTATAGCCCATGTTTTTGTAGACATCATTACGGTTCCAGAAAGTACCGACATTCCCGTGAAAGACCGCTGAGGTATAGCCAGATTCTCGTAAAATGGCAGGTGCCGCTTGAAAGGTATTCGACGAGCCTAGACTGGTGAAGAGTGAACCGTCAGGGATGCCATAAGTACCGGATTCAAGCATGTTTTCGGCATCACTCGTACGTCCTAGCCCCACTTGATGATAGAAATTACTAAAAGCGAGTGTGTGATTACCGTGTGCCAGTTGATTGAGGAAAGGCGTCACCGGTTTACCATTCACTTTTAAGTCCAGCAAGAATTGTTGGAAGCTTTCAAGATGGATGATAATCACATTCTTGCCGCGCTCTTTCCCAAAATATTCTGGTGATGCTGCCACCCGATTATGATTGAGGTAGTTGATAATATTGGTTAAATCACTGGCGCTCGCATTCTTAGTGACCTGTCCTGACTGGAGGCTTTTAAGCGCGTCATAGACTGTAAAGGTATCGATTCCAGTGTATTTAACAACATAAGATCGATCAAAGGTATTACGCAAGAGCCGCGGACGTGAAGTCTCTGCTAAGGTGAGATTGAGGGCAATACTAAAAATGGCTAGTGAACTAACGGCTACTGGTCGAGCTAATCCCACAGTAGCTTGGTCAATTTTTAGTTTACCGATTATCAGTAGTAACGTGATTATAATGAAATCAATCACAAAAATGATATCAGTCGGTTTTAACAGGGCTACGGTACTTTTCCCTAAACCTTGCGATACCTTGCCGACGTTGGTCATCGTTTTAATCGTCAGAAAATCACTAAATTGCCGATAATAAATGACATTCGTAAATAAGAGTACCGTGTTGACAAAGTCAAGTACCAGCATGGCAATATACGAAAGGATGGGTTTAGGAAGATACAGTCCTAAACTAATCAGTAGCATCGCTGTGCCAATGGGGCTTGTCCACATAATAATGTGTTGCCAAGGGTCCGAGATGCCCAAATTAAAGTCGAGATAAACGACTAACACATATTTAATCGTAAAAGTAAGCAGCAATAAGCCGAAGAAGCCAAACCGCGTATTTAAAAAATGATGTAAAGGATGTTTATTCAAATTTTTTTCTCCTTGATATCACCATTTTAAAGGTTGAATCACAGTGTGACAATATTTTACATGGAGTTTCAACTTTTTTAAACAATATCGTCATCAAAGTTAGCTATAATGAAAACAAGAGTCTTAAAGGATTGATGCGATGATTTTTTTAGGTCCAATTTATAGTTGGTTAGTTGCCCATTATGCGACTAAAATTAACCACTTTGCGCTGGTTAAATTGATTTTTTTAGCAGTTGATAAAACAATCTTATATTTTTTGATATTTGCTTTTGTGCGATTACTTTGGCTATTACTGGTTCGTCATCGTCGCCCGCTAAAGAGTGAATTTTTAGTGTGGCTGTTTGCTGGTTATGCTTTATTAGTGTTTATGGGGACAGTTTTTCGGAATAGTTATTTTCCCTGGGAGATTATTTGGCACACCGATCGCCCATTATCTGATATTAATTTAGTTTTCATGAAAGAGACTTGGAAATTATTTTATGCGCCCAGTCGTTTGGATTTTTTCTATAATTCATTGGGCAATGTCTTGTGTTTCTTGCCGTTTGGTTTATTGTGGCCACAGCTTTTCAATCAGCGGCATCCTGCTAGGACAACTATATTACTGGGAGTAAGTATTAGCCTGCTGATTGAGACCCTCCAGTTTTACCTTGCCACGGGTGTTTCAGATATTGATGACGTCTTTTTTAATAGTTGCGGGACTATTTTAGGGTATCTATTATTTTGGTTTTATCAGCAGATTAAAAACTTTCGACAAGAAAGGTAGAATTCGCTTTTTAAGATTGCTAAAATGGATATTGTGAAAGATATATTTTAGTTAGGAAGCGGATTATGAGTTTAATTAAATTTGACAGCAGTAAATTAACACCATTTGTCCATGACAATGAGTTATCAGAGATGCAAGCCATGGTTGCAGCTGCTGATGCGGAAGTTCAAAATGGCACTGGTGCTGGCGCAGATTTTCGGGGTTGGGTTAACTTACCAGTTGATTACGACCAAGTAGAGTTTGCTCGGATTAAAAAAGAAGCCAAGAAGATTCAGAGTGATTCTGAAGTTTTAATTGGTATCGGAATTGGTGGCTCGTACTTAGGTGCACAAGCTGCCATTGAGTTCTTAAAGGGCGCCTTTTATGGACGTCAACCAGAAAAATACCCAACGGTGGTATTCTGCGGTAACTCCTTATCAGGCTCCTACTTACACGATTTAATTGAATGGTTAGGCGATCGGGACTTTAGTCTCAATGTCATTTCTAAGTCTGGGACAACCACTGAACCTTCAGTTGCATTTAGAATTTTAAAAGCTAAGCTAATTGCTAAATATGGCAAAACGGCTGCTAATGGTCGAATTTATGCAACGACTGACAAGCATAAGGGTGCACTTAAGACCGAAGCAGATGCTGAAGGGTACGAAGAATTTGTGGTACCTGATGATTTGGGCGGTCGTTTCTCAGTCTTGTCAGCTGTTGGTTTGTTACCAATTGCAGCTGCCGGCTGTGATATTGATGCCTTGATGCAAGGGGCAGCAGATGCACGGCATGAATATTTGGGCAAAAATGATCTCAAGCTCAATTCACCTTATCAGTATGCAGCTTTACGTAACATCCTTTATCGCAAGGGTTATACCACTGAACTGCTTGAAAACTATGAACCAACCATCAGAATGTTTGGCGAATGGTGGAAGCAATTAATGGGCGAGTCAGAAGGTAAAGATCAAAAGGGGATTTATCCTTCCAGTGCTAACTTTACGACTGACTTACACTCGTTAGGTCAATATATTCAAGAGGGACGTCGTAATTTGATGGAGACTGTTGTTCGGGTGGTTAATCCTAACCATGACGTGGCCATTCCTGATGATGCCAAGAACTTAGACGGTTTGAACTTCTTAGCCGGTAAGACGATGAATTATGTTAATGACCGTGCTTATGAAGGGGTTGTGCTCGCTCATACTGATGGTGGAGTTCCGGTCATGACGGTTAACATTCCTGACCAAAGTGCTCATACCCTAGGTTACTTGATGTACTTCTTCGAATTAGCTGTTGGCATTTCTGGCTACTTAAATGGGATTAATCCATTTAACCAACCAGGGGTTGAAGCTTACAAGCGAAACATGTTTGGATTATTGAATAAGCCTGGTTATGAAGACTTACATGATGATTTAACGAGCCGGTTATAAGTCGTTGATTTAAAATTTTAAGCCAAGTTAGATGTGTTATGAAAAACAATTGGTGGATGAAACTATTGTGGGTTATCGTGTATGGGATTACCGCTTATTTCACGTTTACTGGTAATATGCAGGTAGCAATGTACTGGATGGCTGGTGCTATGCTAGCTGAATCGCTACTAGGATTCTTGCGGGCCTGCATGAAACGGTAATTTTACGCTAAGCTACTAAAAAAGCGCTCATATTGAGCGCTTTTTTGCTTACTGTTTTTACTTATGATTTTCGGTTAGGAAAGCTTTGATAATTTTGGCCCGCATTGCTAAAAAGATGAGGTTATGCCCAGTCGGGTGTATGCGATTAGTGAGTAAAACGAGACCGCTTTGGCGCTGGCGGTCGCAAATCATTAAGGTGCCCGTATAACCAGTATGAAGTAATACCGGATGGTGGTCCTCGGGATCAAAGCGTAAATCCCATCCCCAAGAGCGCGGTTTAACGCCAGCCGGATTTTTGTTTTCATAGAGGCTAGCAACGGTCTGCTGGCTGTAAGGTAGTGCTTCTGGGGTGATGCCAATCATCCCTTGAGTGAAACAGATCAGATCATTCATATTGGAAAAGAGTCCAGCACTGCCGCAATCAGCACCAAGCTGTCGTGCTTTGGGGTCATGCGGGACGCCCTGCAACAGGGCGCCATTGAGGACTGCAGTCGGTATACAAGTATCGGCTCTGGGATGAAAACCGGTATGGTCCAGGCCCATCTGGTTAAACAGCGTTTGGGCTACGGTTTGAATAGGTTGCCCAAAAATGACCTTGATTACTTGTCCTAATAGAATAAAATTAGTATCAGCATAGCGCATCTTGGTATTGAATTCGTTGGTCACGGGTAATTGGATAATGGCTTGTAGTAGTTCATCATGTGACAATTGATTGCGGTGGGGAATCCAGCCACGAATGCCACTGGTATGGGTTAGTAAGTGAGCTAGCTTGATCCGGCGGTCGGGAAAATCAGGTAGAAATGTCTGGAGCGGCGTGTCAAAAGTGAGATGGTGTTGATCAACTAATTGTAGTAGAATATTTTCCGTTGCGAGGACTTTAGTCAGACTAGCCAAATCGTATTCCGCAAATGGGCTTAACTGAGTCCTTTGGGGATAGATACTTGCAAAGCCGCTGGTAGAGGTGAAAACTTGCGCACCTTTGATGAGCGCGTAGTTCACACCAGGCACAATCCGTTCGGCAACCATTGTTTCAATTAAGTGCTGGGTATTGGAAAAATCAATCATATTAAGCTCCTTGACGTTGTGTTCATTATAGTAAAATCAGCTTGACAAGGCTAGGCCAAAGTAGAATAATAATATCTGTTGACTTTGCCCGTTGGTCAAATGGTTAAGACGCCACCCTCTCAAGGTGGAGTTACGAGTTCAATTCTCGTACGGGCGATTTAGTGGGATGTAGCCAAATTGGTAAGGCGGTGGACTCTGAATCCATAATGTTCCGGTTCGATCCCGGACATCCCAATTATAAAAGCGCAGTGAGCTTGTCTCACTACGCTTTTTGTTTTTCTGAAGATGCTGTTACATCCCAGCCTTAATGATCTTCTTTTCAGCCATCTTCTTGCGTAAGGCCAGCATGGCGGTATACGTTGATAAGATGTACACTTTTTTAGTTGGTAGTTTACTAATTTCTTCGATGAGGCTATCATCTTCTGGATTGACTAAAATTTGACTGTTATCAAATCCAGCAATTTCCAGGCGAAAGGCCATGTCATGCCAGCGCTCACCACCAACTAATAGGCGCTTGATTTGCTTATGGTGCAGTTCCTCATATTGGGCATCCCAAATCCAAGAGGTATCAATCCCATCGGCATGGTTCGCATTGAGCAGTGTGACTAATGAGTAATCATCAGATTCAGTATTCAGCAGTTGTAAAACTTCATCTAACCCGACTGGATTTTTAACTAGAATGAGGTTGAGCTCTTTGCCGCGATAATGAATCAGTTCCTGACGACCAAAGATACGTTTGTTGGCCTTAAACGCTGTTTTAACTTCATCGTCAGTTAAGCCAAATTGCCGGGCAACGGCATAAGCACTCAAGGCATTATAAATGTTGTAGGTCCCGCCGATTCCGAGCTCATAGTGGCTACTCCCCATTTTAAAATGTAATTCATTCGGGGTTTGGCGGCTAATCTGCGTTACGGTGTAATCAAGTTGTGGCCGCTCGTACCCACAGTTTGGACAGAAGAAATGACCTAAGTTGGCGTAAATCCGATCATGATAATGTAAAATGTGTTGGCATTTCGGGCATAAGACCCCATCTGTATTGACTGGCGCCATCATATTTGCGTCTGCTGCTGTCCGGTTTAATTCAAAGCCGTAAAAGAGGCGTGGATTAGGTAAGTCAATGCTACTAAAAATGCTGGCATCCCCATTGGCAATCACGGTCGCTTTTGGCGCTAATTTAATCCCACTGACAATTTTGTCATAGGTGGTATAAATCTCGCCATAACGATCCATCTGATCGCGAAAAATATTGGTTAAGACGAACGTGCTGGGATGCAGCCATTTGGTAACGAGTTTAACGTTTGCTTCATCAACTTCTAGAACTGCTAATTTACGATTATGATGCTTAGTGTGGTGAGCCAAAAAGGCCGTAACGATTCCTTGTTGCATATTGGAACCACTTGGGTTAGTTAGCACATCACCATACTTTTGCTTAAGGGCATTGACAATGAGCGCCGTGGTCATGGTTTTCCCATTAGTGCCAGTCACGATAATTGTCTCGTAGCCGTTGCTTAAATTGGCTAAGACGTTATGGTCGATTTTCATGGCAATTTTACCCGGAAAACTGGTGCCACCTCTTAAGACATAATGTAAGAACCAGTACGATGTTTTACCGACAGCTTTAGCTAAATTCGCTTTTAGATTCATTTTAATTAATCCCTCACTTCAAAAACTAAAACTAATCTTAGCATAGCCACGGGGTTAAAACGAGTAGAAGTGGTGTTCTTTTCCTGCAGAAAAATGATTTTTCAACTATACTATATAAACGGAATAAACGGATAACGTCTGAAGGAGTGGCAAGATGGCACAATTATTTTTCCGTTATGGGGCAATGAGCAGCGGTAAGTCGATTGAAATTTTAAAAGTAGCACATAATTATGAAGCGCAACAGCGGCAAATTGTTCTGCTGACAAGTAGCTTGGATAATCGTAGTGGGAGAGGAACGGTTGCTTCGCGGATTGGGTTACAACGACAAGCCATTCCTGTTGATGCACAGATGAATATTTTTGACTATGTGCAGCAATTAAATACGCAAGATGTCGCTACTGGTGCTGGGAAAATTGCGTGTGTTTTAATCGATGAAGCGCAGTTTTTGAAAAAGCATCATGTTTTGGAATGTACGCAAATTGTGGATGAATTAAAAATCCCCGTGATGACTTTTGGCTTGAAGAATGATTTTCAAAATCATCTGTTCGAAGGCAGTGAAAACTTATTGATTTTTGCTGACAAAATTGAGGAAATGAAGACGATTTGTCATTATTGCGGTCATAAGGCCACGATGAATTTGCGCGTGACTGATGGCAAACCCATTTATGAGGGAGAGCAGGTACAAATTGGTGGTGATGAGGCTTATTATCCCACCTGCCGCTTCCATTACTATCACCCGTTGGTAGATTAACTGGGAAACGTAGCGCGTCAATAGGACTAATGAAAGAAGGATTTTTAATTCATGGATAAAGTAATGGCGCAACTTGAAGGACTAGTTGCACACTATGAAGAATTACAGGAAATGATGGCTGACCCGGAGATTATCAGCGATACCAAGCGGTATATGGAAATTTCCAAGGAAGCTGCTGATCTGAAAGAGGTCGTTGATAAATATCAACAATATCGAGCAGATCAAAAAGAAATTGCTGACAATAAGGAAATCATTTCATCTGAAAGTGATGCTGATTTTGTGGCAATGGCAAAAGCTGAGAATTCGGATTTAGAACTTGAAGTGTCCAAATTAGCGTCACAAATTAAGCTATTGATGCTCCCTAAAGATCCTAATGATGATAAGGATATCATTATGGAAATTCGTGGTGCTGCTGGCGGGGATGAAGCCTCCTTATTTGCTGGCGATTTGCTCCGGATGTATGAAAAATATGCAGAACGTCAGAACTGGCAGGTTTCAGTAGTTGATAGTGAGCAGACCGAAGTTGGTGGTTATAAGCGCATTGCGATTATGATTACTGGCAACAAAGTCTTTAGTAAGCTTAAATATGAAAATGGGGCGCACCGTGTGCAACGTATTCCAGTGACTGAATCGCAAGGCCGGGTGCATACTTCAACGGCTACTGTCGCGGTGATGCCAGAATACCAGCAAGTTAACTTGGACCTAGATCCTAAGGATATTCGGGTCGATGTTTATCGTTCTAGTGGCGCTGGTGGTCAGCATATTAACAAGACGTCTAGTGCGGTTAGAATGACCCACTTGCCAACGGGAATTGTCGTTGCCATGCAGGATCAAAGAAGTCAGCAACAGAACCGGGAAAAGGCAATGGAAATCTTGAAATCACGGGTTTATGACTACTATGAAAGTGAACACCGGGATCAATATGATGCGAAGCGTAAAAGTGCCGTCGGTACGGGGGACCGGTCTGAACGAATTCGGACCTATAACTATCCGCAAAATCGTGTGACAGATCACCGCATTGGTTTAACCTTGAATAAATTAGATCGCATTATGAATGGTGATTTAGGTGAAGTGATTGATGCCTTAATTTTATATAGTCAGACTAAGCAATTGGAGGAGCTCGCTGAAAATGTCTAAAACATTACATGTTGTTCGACTCATGGCGCATGAGCGGGCGAATGAAGTACGTTCGGAGGATGTTGATTTTGTCTTGGCTGAACGGCTTGATTTGTCACCGAGTGAATTTCAACTCAAACAGGATTTGGTGGTGACCCCTGAGCAGGAGAAGCAGTTAGTTAAAGATACGAAAAAGCTAGCTCGCGGTGTTTCGCCGCAATACGTGCTGGGTTACAGTTGGTTTTATGGCTATAAAATCAAAGTGGCTCCGGGTGTCCTCATCCCTCGGTTTGAAACGGAAGAATTAGTCGCTTGGGCACTAAAAAAACTGCAAAACGGGGATAAAGTCTTGGATCTTGGCACTGGGTCAGGCTGTATTTTAGTGGCTCTCGCCCAAGAGGCAGCTAAGAAGCAAGTTACCCAGTTGCAACTCTATGCCAGTGATATTACTGACAGTGCACTGAGAATGAGCGAAGAAAACTTCTTGACTTACAAACTTGATGTCACTGTCCGTAAGGCTAATATTCTGATTGGGTTAGAAAAATTTGATTGGATCATCTCAAATCCACCTTACATTAAGGAAAATGAACAGGGCTACATGGACCAAAATGTCCTAGAAAATGAACCACGTGAGGCACTCTTTGGCGGTAAGGATGGTTTAGCATTCTATCGTCGTTTTGCTAAACAAGTACGCGATCATCTGAATTCACATGGGCAATTCTTACTGGAATATGGTTTCAGCGAACAGGCGGAGTTGTGGCAATTATTGACCGATCAGTTACCTGATTTTGAATTGGAATTTAGAAATGATATGGCGGGTAAGCCACGCATGGTTTATGGAAAGTGGCAAAAGTAATAATGGAAACAAAGATTTTTTCTAAAGATGAGATTGCAGCGGCCGTTGCGTTACTAGCTAAAGGCGAATTAGTCGCCTTCCCAACAGAGACGGTTTATGGCTTAGGTGCACTAGCAACTAATGAAACGGCTGTTAAAAATGTGTATCGTACTAAGGGACGTCCTAGCGATAATCCGCTGATTGTCACTGTTTCAGACGCTAAGATGATGGCGCAATATGCGCAGTCGGTTCCAGAAAGCGCCCTTAAACTGATTAGGCACTTTTGGCCAGGTCCTTTGACCCTGCTGCTATTTGTCAAACCGGGTGCTTTGCCTGATGCAGTTACGGGTGGTCTCAAGACTGCAGCCTTTCGCTGTCCTGATGATGCTTTAACCCATGAGTTAATTGCCCAACTTGGGGCACCAATTGTGGGACCATCGGCAAATACTTCAACTAAGCCAAGTCCAACCACGGCAACTCATGTTTATCATGATTTAAAGGGCAAGATTGCCGGGATTATCGATGGTGGCGAGACTGAAGTGGGCTTAGAGTCGACGATTATTGATTTGTCAGTTGAGCAGCCAGTTGTTTTACGGCCGGGGAAGATTATGCCAGCAGATCTAAGTGCCGTGTTAGGCGAGACAGTACTTGTGAACACTGGCCAAGTGACCGATCAAGCGGTACCAAAAGCTCCTGGGATGAAGTACCGTCATTATGCGCCTAGTGCACCAGTGATGGTGGTTGATGATGCTGCTGATTTTAAGTGGCTAGCGTTGTCAGATAGTGTTGGTGTCATCGCGCTAGACACGGTGCTAGCATCATTGTCCATGCCTGAGCGCAATCAGTATCGTTTAGGACGCGATTTGGTTGATGCCGACCACCGCTTGTTTGACGGACTGCGCTATTTTGATGATCGTCCGGAAATTAAGCAAATTTATGTTCAAGGGTTCAATCAGGGCGAAGCCAGTCTCGCCTATATGAACCGGTTAAATAAAGCCGCCGCTAACCATCATTATGAGCGAGCTACTAGCGAGCAGTAATGCAATGTTTAAAAAAAGCAAAAGGGTTTAAACCTTTTGCGTTTTCGATTAGAATTAGTGAGAAGTTGATTTTTTAGGAGGCAGAAATGGGAAAGTTTACTGTATTGAATCATCCGTTGATCCAGCATAAGCTGACGATTATTCGTCAAAAGGATACTGGGACCAATGAATTTCGTCAGGTTGTTGGTGAAATTGCCGGTTTGATGGTGTATGAAATGACACGTGATTTACCATTGGAAGACGTTGAAATTGAAACGCCAATTGGCAAGAGCATTCAAAAACAATTGTCTGGTAAAAAGCCAGTGATTGTCCCAATTTTACGTGCAGGTTTAGGTATGGTACCAGGGGTTTTGCAGATGCTACCTTCTGCTCGGGTTGGTCACATCGGAATGTACCGCGATGAAAAGACTTTAAAGCCACATGAATACTTTTTCAAGATGCCACCAGATATTGAAAATCGCGATTGTATTATCGTCGATCCAATGTTGGCCACTGGTGGTTCTGCTAACATGGCGATTGGTGCGCTTAAGAAACGTGGTGCAACCAAGATTAGATTAGCTGTCTTAGTTGCTGCCCCAGACGGGGTTAAACATGTTCAGGATGAAAATCCCGACGTTGATATTTATGCCGCTGCCGAAGATGAAAAACTGATGTCTAATGGTTATATTTTCCCTGGCCTCGGAGATGCGGGTGACCGCCTCTTTGGTACCAAATAATTTTTTCTTGTGTGATTGAACGCGATTACATCCCACATAAAAATTTTAAAGTGCTAAAATGGTGGCGTGTCAGAGTTTTCAACACAAGAAGGGAGGAACGAAGTCGTGGAGAAACCAATTGTATTTAAACTGTTTGGTTTGCCATTTGATTTAGTCGGCATTTTAGGGTCAACTTTGATTGCGCTAGCAGTGTTTCTGCTATGTAAATGGTTAGCTGCAAAAGTTGAGCTCCGGCCAAATAAGCGCCAAAATGTGATTGAATACTTACTTGAGTTTACCGACAACATTGTGAATACTAATGTTGCAGATAAAGATGCCAGAAAGCATTTATCACTATATGCATTTGTCTTGTTTTTGTTCATTTTGTTTATGAACCAGCTAGGGCTATTTTTGGAACTTAAAGTTGGCGATAACATGTTGCTGAAGTCACCGACGGCGGATCCGGTCACAACAATGACCTTTGCGATGATGACTTTGCTATTGTCATTTACATTTGGCGTTCAAAAGTTTGGTACTCGTGGTTATTTGCAGAATTATGCAAGACCAGTAGCGCTACTATTGCCAATCAACCTAATTGAAGAGTTAACCAACTTTTTAACCCTATCATTGCGGCTATATGGTAATATTTTTGCCGGTGAGGTGTTATTGACTTTAATTGGTAATCGGTTGGCACCCAGTTTGGGAATTCCCACTCTGATTATTGCGGCGCCACTTGCTATTGTTTGGCAAGGTTTCTCTGTCTTCATTGGTTCTATCCAAGCATATGTTTTTGTAACATTGTCGATGGTGTATATTGGTAAAAAGGTTGCAAAAGAATAGTTTTTGGAGGTTTTGATTTTATGGAACAAGCATATAAATATCTAGCCGCTGCATTGGCAGCTGGCTTAGCTGCGATTGCCGCTGCTATTGGTAACGGTCAAGTTATCAGCAGAACCATTGAGGGTATGGCACGTCAGCCAGAAAGCGCTGGTAATTTGAGATCCACCATGTTTATTGGGGTTGGTTTGATTGAAGCTGTCCCAATTCTGGCGATTGTTATTGCTTTCCTGATTCTCTTTCTGTAATCTTCAAGAATATCGAGATTAAGTTGATAGAGAGAAGGGCAGTAAATGACATTTCAACTATTATTTGCGGCAACAGCTGGTAAGTTATATATAGGCAATGAAATTTGGTATTTAATTTGTTTTGCCATTTTGCTGATTGTCGTCAAGCGTTACGCTTGGGGCCCCGTTTCTGAAATGCTGGCGAAGCGTCAACAAAGAATTGTTGAAGATTTAGACACCGCTGCGGAAAATCGCAAAAAAGCAGAAACACTCGCTAACGAGCGTGAAGCTGCTTTAAAGCGTTCTAGGCAAGAGGCTATGAAGGTTCTCTCTGATGCGAATGCGACTGCACAGCGGATGAGTGAAACTATCGTGTCTGAGGCTAATAATCAAGCTAGCACCATTCGCCAGCAAGCAAAAGCCGATGCTACTCAGGCTAAGGTCGATGCGCTCAGCAGTGCCCGCGACGAAGTAGCTGATATTTCAGTGGCGATTGCTGAAAAGGTGATTGCGAAGAACTTATCTGCTGACGATCAAAAAGCTTTGGTTGATCAGTTCATTAAGGGGCTGAGTGATTAATGGCAATATCCAATGAAGAGCGAGCAATTCGCTATGGACAAGCTTTGTTTGCGTATGCACAAGATGCGGATAAGCTGGCGCTTGTTCGGCAGGATTTAACAGAGTTGCAGCAGGCACTTGGGGTTAATCCTAAGTTTGTTGCCATGCTAACTAATCCTGTTTTGGCACTTGGGCAAAAGCAAGCAATGCTCAAAGCAGTTGAAGCTGGGCTTGCACCGGAAACTCAGAATTTTCTTGATTTATTGCTCGATTATGGCAGATTCAATTTGCTTTTATTAGTGATTGCTGCTTTTAATCAACTGTTCGATCAGGCCGAAGGTCGCGCTAGCGGCCGGGTGACGTCTTCAGTGACACTCACTCAGGCTCAATTGACTGAGCTTGGTGCAAGTTATGCAAAAAAGAATGGCTTAAAGCAAGTTATTTTAAAAAATGATGTTGATCCAGATATTATTGGTGGGGTTGTTTTACAAGTAGGCGACTATGTTATTGATGGTTCAATTAAACATAAGTTGATGAAGATTCGTCGCCAATTGATGGAAAATAAGTAAAAGAGGTGAAACCATTGAGCATTAAAGCGGAAGAAATTAGCTCTTTGATTAAGCAACAACTCGAACACTATGATGACAAGCTGGATATCGATGAAGTTGGTGTCGTAACTTATGTTGGTGACGGGATTGCAAGAGCTCACGGCTTAAACCATGTTTTAGCTAATGAGCTATTAGAGTTTGCTAATGGTTCTTACGGAATTGCTCAAAACCTTGAAATGAATGATGTTGGTATCATCATTTTAGGGAGTTTTGATGCAATTCGTGAAGGTGACCGCGTTAAGCGTACCGGCCGAATCATGCAGGTACCAGTTGGTGATGCACTAATTGGTCGTGTGGTGAACCCGTTGGGTCAGCCAGTTGATGGTTTGGGTGAGATTAAGACGGATAAGACCCGTCCAATTGAATCTAAAGCACCTGGCGTGATGGAGCGGCAGTCAGTTAAAGAACCGTTGCAAACGGGAATTAAGGCGATTGATGCCTTGGTTCCAATCGGTCGTGGTCAACGTGAGTTGATCATTGGTGACCGGAAGACTGGTAAAACGAGTTTGGCAATTGATACCATTTTGAACCAAAAAGGTCAGGATGTTATCTGTATCTATGTTGCTATTGGGCAAAAGGAATCAACAGTTAGAACGCAAGTCCAGACTTTAAAGCGCTATGGCGCAATGGATTATACGATTGTCGTTGAAGCAGGTCCAAGTGAGCCTGCGCCGATGCTCTATATTGCGCCCTATGCCGGTAGTGCAATGGGTGAAGAGTTTATGTACAATGGCAGACACGTGCTCGTCGTGTTTGATGATTTATCCAAGCAGGCGGTGGCTTACCGTGAACTGTCATTGTTACTTCGTAGACCACCTGGTCGTGAAGCCTACCCTGGGGATGTCTTCTATTTGCACTCACGGCTCTTAGAGCGAAGTGCAAAGTTGTCAGATAAACTCGGTGGTGGGTCAATGACTGCATTACCATTCATTCAAACTGAGGCTGGAGATATTTCAGCTTATATTCCAACTAACGTGATTTCGATTACGGATGGTCAAATTTTCTTGAAAAGTGATTTATTCTTTGCTGGAACCAGACCAGCTATCGATGCTGGTAATTCAGTCTCACGTGTTGGTGGTAGTGCTCAAATTAAGGCGATGAAGAAGGTCGCTGGTACTTTACGGACAGACTTAGCAGCATATCGCGAGCTTGAGAGTTTTGCGCAATTTGGTAGTGATTTGGACCAGGCGACGCAAGCCAAGCTAAACCGTGGTCGGCGGATGGTTGAAGTCTTAAAGCAACCACTGCATGAACCAATTCCTGTTGAAAAGCAAGTTGTGATTTTATACGCCTTAACACATGGCTATTTAGATGCTGTGCCAGTAGAAGATATTCAACGATTTGAACATGAATTGTATGCTAATTTTGATAGTAGTCATGCCGATTTATTAGCAACAATTAAGCAGACGGGGAATTTACCGGATGAGACGGTGCTAACAAGGTCAATCAAAGATTTTGCTGCTAGCTTTTCTCCGACTGCAAAGTAAGGAGGTAGTGTCATGCCTGCATCATTACTTGAGCTAAAAAAGAAGATTACCTCGGTTAGGCAGACGGGGAAAATTACTGAGGCCATGAGGATGGTATCGGCTTCTAAATTAAACCAGACTGAAAAGCATGATAAGCAATATTCAGTCTATAATGATCATGTTCGCCAGACGGTTTCTCGGTTAATGTCAAGTACGCTCGTGAGCTACCTTGACGGTGGCCATCGTGCCATTAATGAAGCCAATATTGCTAAGCTAGATTATAGCCAAGTTTTTGGTGAGGGAATTACGTCAGACTTAATTCAATCACGAGATCATGTGAAGACCACTGGGTATTTAGTGGTGACTGGCGATCGCGGTCTTGTAGGATCCTATAATAGTAACGCCATTAAAGGCGTTATGGGGCTATTACAAGATTCAGCAGTTGAGCACAAGTCAGCGAAAGTTTTGGCGGTAGGGTCAATTGGTGGTGCCTTTTTCAAGAAGAACAATGTCAATGTGGTTTATGAAAAAGATGGCATTTCTGATGTTCCGAGTTATGAAGAAGTTCTCCCAATTGTATCGACTGCGATTAAAATGTATCTAAACGGTATTTATGATGAACTTTATGTTTGTTATACGCATCACATCAATTCACTTTCTAGAGCATTTAGAGTTGAAAAGATGTTGCCGATTGACGATTTAGATATTGGCTTGCCGGAAGCTAAGGCACATGAGAATTTAGATTATGAAGTTTCACCAGATCCGGAAACGGTTTTGGATTCGTTACTCCCACAATATGCGCGTTCTACGATTTATGGTGCGATTCTGGATGCAAAAACTGCTGAACATGCGTCTTCAATGACGGCTATGCAGAGCGCAACGGATAATGCGAAAGATTTGGTATCACATTTGACCACCCAATTGAATCGTGCTAGACAGGCAGAAATCACGACCGAAATTACTGAAATTATCGGTGGTGCGAATGCTTTAGAGTAAAAATAGAAAAGGAGGTAGATATTTTGAGCAAAGGCGAAATTGTGCAAGTTATCGGCCCTGTCGTCGATGTTAAGTTCCCACTTGATCAGCAGTTGCCTGACATTAATAACGCCCTGCGTGTTATTAAGTCTGAGAATGAGTCACTTGTTCTTGAAGTTACCTTGGAACTCGGAGATGGTGTCTTGAGAACCATCTCGATGGAATCTACCGATGGTTTACGTCGTGGGATGATGGTTGAAGATACAGGTGGTCCAATATCTGTTCCAGTCGGAAAAGATACTTTGGGACGCGTGTTTAATGTGTTAGGGCAACCAATTGATGGTGGCCCAGCATTTTCAGCTGATCACGCACGAGAAGGCATCCATAAACTTGCCCCTAAATATGCTGATTTAACCACCAGCCAAGAAATCTTGGAAACTGGTATTAAGGTCATTGATTTACTTGAACCTTATGTCCGTGGTGGTAAAGTAGGTCTGTTTGGCGGTGCCGGTGTCGGTAAAACCACGATTATTCAAGAATTGATTCACAATATTGCCCAAGAACATGGTGGTATTTCTGTTTTTACAGGTGTTGGTGAAAGAACCCGTGAGGGGAATGACCTATACTTCGAAATGAAAATATCAGGCGTTTTAGCCAAAACTGCCATGGTCTTTGGACAGATGAATGAGCCGCCTGGTGCCCGGATGCGAGTTGCTTTGACGGGGCTAACATTAGCTGAATACTTCCGTGATGTTGAGGGTCAAGATGTGTTGCTATTTATCGACAACATTTTCAGATTTACCCAAGCGGGTTCAGAGGTATCGGCATTGTTAGGACGGATGCCAAGTGCCGTTGGTTACCAACCAACACTTGCAACCGAAATGGGGCAATTGCAAGAACGGATTACCTCAACCAAGAAGGGGTCGATTACCTCCATCCAAGCAGTTTATGTACCAGCGGATGATTATACTGACCCTGCCCCAGCAACAACTTTTGCGCACTTGGATGCCACGACTAACCTTGAGCGTTCATTGGTTGAACAAGGGATTTATCCAGCGGTTGATCCGCTAGAATCTACTTCGAGCGCTTTGGATCCGGAAATTGTTGGTGAAGAGCACTATGAAGTTGCGACTAAAGTACAGCACATGCTGCAACGTTACCATGAATTGCAAGATATTATTTCCGTTTTAGGGATGGATGAATTATCTGACGAAGAAAAGATAATTGTTGCGCGTGCCCGGAAGATTCAATTCTTTCTCTCACAGAATTTCTTTGTGGCCGAAACCTTTACGGGTATCAAAGGGTCATATGTCCCGATTAAAGATACGATTAAGGGCTTTAAGTTAATTCTTGATGGTCACTTAGATGATTTGCCAGAAGACGCTTTCCGGTTAGTTGGTCCAATTGAGGATGTACTCAAGAAGGCTAAAGAGATGGGAGTCACCCCCAGTGATTCTGAAGCGCAAGCTTTGCTAGAAAAGTAAGGTGATGTCAAATGGCAGAACCAGAGCATCTTTTTGAGGTCAAGGTTATTACGACTAGCGGGGTGATTTATGATCATCAAACCAGCATTGTTGACATGCGTGCCGTTGATGGACAACGGTCAATTATGTATGGTCATATTCCGTTACTAACACCACTAAGTATTGGTGATGTTACCGTTAAGCGGAGTCGGGAAATGGATCAACAAGTTGACCATATTGCAGTTAGTGGTGGTTATATTGAATTTTCCCACAACGTTGCAATTATTGTCGTTGATAGTGCTGAGCGTGCACGGAATATTGATTTGAATCGGGCTGAGGCTGCGAAAGAGCGTGCTGAAAAGCAGTTGCAAGAAGCAACTCAAATTCATGATGAACAATCCTTAGCACGTGCGCAGATTGCATTAAAGCGTGCCGTTAATCGAATTAGTGTTTATAACCGGAACAAGCATTAAATATTTTGAAAAAAAGGTGAATGCATGAAACGCATTCACCTTTTTTCGGATAGAGAGGAAAAGATAAATGATCGCAGTTGGCATCAATGCCGTGATGGAATTATTAATTTATCTTATTTTTATTGGAGTCAGCTTCCAAGCTGTCAAGTACCTTGATATCAGTCGGTTTATGAAAACGGACCATATTTTTGCGAGTCAGGTTTTGTTGTTGCTACTTGCAATCGGACTTGGATTTGTTGTCGGCAGTTTCTTTATTATGTTGATTAATACTTCAAGAGAATTAACTAATTTCTTTTAAATATCGGTAAAGTGATACCTAGCGGGGGGACACTGGCTTGGCATTTATGGTAAAATAATTGGTATATTAGGAGGGGTTATTTGTGGCTAGAAATATTGGAATCGACTTGGGGACTGCGAATGTTTTAATTAATGTTTCCGGTAAAGGAATTGTTTTAAACGAACCATCAGTAGTGGCGGTTAATACTGAAACCAATAAAATAGTGGCGGTTGGTTCGCAGGCATATGAGATGGTCGGCCGGACGCCTGGTAATGTGCGCGTCATTCGTCCCTTGAAAAATGGTGTGATTGCAGATTTCGATGTTACCGAAGCCATGCTGTCATACTTTATCAAGAAATTAAATGTCAAAGGCTTCATGAGCAAGCCTAACATTTTGATTTGTGCACCAACGGGTGTGACCTCAATTGAACAGAAATCCATTATTCAAGCAGCCGAAAAAACTGGTAGTGGCAAAGTTTATTTGGATTTTGAGCCCAAGGTGGCTGCGGTCGGTGCTGGTTTAGATATCTTCAAACCGCAAGGAAACTTAGTCATTGACATTGGTGGTGGCACGACTGATATTGCAGTACTATCAATGGGGGAAATTGTGACCTCGCAGTCATTGCGTTTAGCAGGTGACATGATGAACCAGGCGGTGGTTAATTATATTAAGAATAAACATAATTTGTTAATTGGTTCCAGAACGGCCGAACAAATTAAAATAGAAATCGGGAGTGCTTACAAGCCAGACCCCAATGAGTCGATTAATGTTAGGGGCCGTGATTTAGTTAGTGGGCTACCTAAGCAAACTAGTATTACTGCGCCGGAAGTACTTGAAGCTTTGCAGGATGGTTTGATGAGCATTGTGGCTGCAACCAAGTCAGTGCTTGAATCAACGCCACCTGAATTATCAGCAGATATCATTGATCGGGGAATTATGATAACCGGCGGTGGTGCATTATTGCGAGGGATTGACCAGCTGTTCACGCATTACTTACAGGTACCAGTTTTAACGGCTGATCACCCGCTTGAAGCAGTTGCATTAGGAACTGGGATTATTTTAAAGAATATTGAAAAGCACCAACGTCATTAATGAGGTAGATACTTGCGTCAACTGTTAATTAAGCTTGTGCAATTTTATCAGAAAGCTTTCTCACCACTTTTACCAGATTCTTGCCGTTATTGGCCAACTTGCTCGAATTATATGATCGCGGCCATTCGTCAACATGGGGCTGGCCTAGGACTTGTCATGGGATTAGCGCGAATTTTACGTTGTCATCCATTTATTCGTGGTGGGGTTGATCCGGTGCCGGATTATTTTACGATTTTTCGAAATAAGCATCCTGAAAAATATGAAGATGAGATTATTGCACGTATTTTTCATACAGAACGCAAGTAGGAGGAAAGATGTCAAAGAAACCAGAAAATATTCAAGTTGAAATTAATGAGTTAAAAGGGCGTCCGGTGCCCACTTGGGTAGTTGTTATCCCAAATTATCAGACTATTGGACAGATTGAGCAAATTGACAATCGTTATCGTGCGGTTAGCACTAAGAACAAGGTCGAGTTATTTAATAAGACCTTAGAGAGCAGCATCAACGATCTATTATCATACTTTGCTTTGCATGAAAAATAAATTTAAAGTGTGAGCGTTGAATGGCAAGAATAGAAAATAAACGAGATGTTGTTGACCGGATTGCATGGAATATCATCTTACCGGTATTAGTTTTAGCACTAGTGGGCTTTTATGCGATTTATGTTGCTTGCTCGAATGACGAAAGTAACTTAGGTTCTCCGCTAAAAGCCATGTTGACCCAAACGATTTGGTATTTCATTTCCGCCGCAATTATTATTTTGATCATGCAGTTTGATGCCGAACAACTTGATAAGCTGGCACCAATTGCTTACGGGATTGGGATTTTCCTGCTCATTGCAGTGCTCTTTTTGTATGATCGTCATACTGCTGCTTTGAGTGGGGCGAAGAGTTGGTTCCGATTGGGGCCCTTGAGTTTTCAACCATCTGAATTGATGAAGCCAGCCTTTATTTTGATGGAAGCGAGCGTGGTTAACCAACATAACCAAACTTATGAGCATAACCTCCGTAATGATTGGTTGCTATTAGGAAAGATTTTTGCTTGGACATTACCAGTAGCAATTTTGTTAAAATTACAAAACGACTTTGGGACGATGCTGGTTTTCTTTGCGATTGTTGGCGGCATTATGTTAGTTTCTGGGATTACCTGGAAAATTATTATGCCTTTTATCGTTTTTGTGGCTGTTTTTGGGACCAGTATTATTTTGCTAGTAACCACTAATTGGGGTCAGCAAATTTTAAGCCACTGGTTTAAGTCTTATCAATTTAATCGGATTAACTCTTGGCTAGATCCGTCTGGTGATACGTCATCTGGTGCTTATCAGCTGTGGCAAAGCATGAAGGCGATTGGATCAGGAATGACGCTCGGCAATGGCTTTGGGTCAATTGCTGTATATGTTCCAGTACGAGGCTCTGATATGATCTTTTCAGTGATCGGCGAAACCTTTGGATTTGTTGGCTCGGTGACGGTCATTTTGATTTACCTTTACTTAATTGTTCAAATGGTACGCAATGCCTTTGAAACGCGTAATGCCTTTTATTCTTATATTTCAACCGGGATTATCATGATGATTTTGTTTCATGTCTTTGAAAATATCGGAATGAGTATCGATTTATTGCCGTTGACTGGGATTCCCTTGCCATTTATTTCCCAAGGGGGTTCGGCGCTATTGGGTAATATGATTGGTTTGGGCTTGATTTTATCAATGAAATTTCATAATAAGGATTACATGTTTAGTACCGCTGGTGATTTCTAAAACAGTTAATAATTAGATACAAAAAAAGCCTCCCACTTAGGGAGGCTTTTTTATGATATGAGTTACGCTTCATTATGTAGTTCTGCTGCGATTTCTTCGGTACGACAAACTAATACGTCGCAACTTGCGGTACGACTGACATATTCGGTAACACTACCAATTAATAACCGTTCAACTGCATTTAAACCAGTGGCACCAAGCACAATCAAGTCAATTTCATGCTTTTTAGGAAAGTCACGTCCAATAATAACTTTGGGCGACCCAAACTCAAGGGAGTAGTGCACTTCTTTGACGCCAGCTTTTAGTGCACGCTGGTAATAGGCTTCCATTTTGGTCTTAGCATCACGCGAAACTTGTTCAACCATTGATGAATCAAAGCTTGACACATTTTGGAATGATCGAGTATCAACAACATGTAGGATTTCTAGAGTAGCACCATTACGTTTAGCGATGGCGACGGCCTTTCTAAAAGCAATGTCTGCTTCTTTGGATCCGTCTACTGCAACTTGAATTTTTTTATATTGTTTCAGCATAACATGCACCTCTTTCTATTTTCTATTCTAACATCTATTCTGACGATGCGGACACATCAACCCTCGTATTTTTGGAGTTTAGTTAGACGTAAGCTAAAGATGAGGATCAAAATGGAAGCTAGTCCTAGCGTTAAGAGGTTAGCAAACTTAGGTGCTAAAAAGAGAATCAACAAGCCAATCACACCATTTATTGCGAGGCTAATGGCAGACTGGGTCAATAGGCGGTTCATTTTAGGTGTATTACCAACGTCATAAATTAAAAAGGCACCATTCCGGCGTCGCCATAGATAAATAGCGGTTAAAAATAACAAGATGATAAAGACCAGCATGGCAAGTATGATAATCATGGTTAAAAACTCCTAATAGTTTCATTCGATATAAAAAGGGTGGTCCAGCAAGGACCACCTAAAATTTTCCAAAAAATCCGAGTTGATGAAGAAAAAGCAAAATGACGCTTGTTGAACCCGCATTGTCCAATAAATCGATCGGTAGCGCAATGAATATGGATCCTAAGTGAACTTAGGATTCCGATTCAGTAGTTATTTACCAATCACCACGTCTTTTAGTTTGATCGGTCAACTGTATGCATTTAAGCTTGCCTATCAACCCAGATCACTTATTATAATACTGGACAAAAGGCGTTTTGTCAATTACTATGAAATCGGTTTCAATATTACTGGCTAGTGTTTTAGCCTCTCCGCTTGTAATTCGTGCAGTCGCTCATATTGCCGCTTGAAAGCTAGTTCGAATTTTGAATTGCCTTTGGGCGTAAAGTATTGACTGCCAAGTAACGCATCTGGCAAGTATTGTTGTGCCACCCAGTCATTAGGATATTGGTGAGCATATAAGTAGCCGATACCGTGTCCGAGTTTTTTGGCACCCGCATAGTGCGCATCCTTTAAGTTGGCTGGAATATGGGTATGGGTATGTTCAATATCACTGAGAGCTTGATCAATTGCCATCATGGCACTATTACTTTTAGGTGAGAGTGCCAATTCGATGACGGCATTTGCAAGGGGAATACGCGCTTCTGGTAAGCCAATATTCTGGGCTGCTTGAATTGCACTAAAGGCGTGTTGGGCAGCTGCAGGATTGGCCATGCCAATGTCTTCGTAGGCAATAACTGTGAGCCTACGACAAATTGAACTAAGGTCGCCACCTGCAATTAGGGCAGCTAAGTAGTGTAAAGCGGCGTCAGTGTCAGAGCCACGGATTGATTTTTGAAAAGCCGAGATTACATCGTAATGACTATCACCATGTCGATCAAAGGTTTGCGCCCGCATTTGTAGTGAGTCGGCCATGTCGCTAGCCGTAATTTTTAACGTGGCGGCGGTCTGGTGACTGGCTGCTAATTCTTGCTTCGTTGAGCGAACCGCCAATTCTAGACCATTGAGCATAGTACGTAAATCGCCATTGCCTTTTTCGATGAGCATCTGCAGTGCTGCATCCGTTAGTTCAACGTGATCCTGGCCTAAACCATTAACTTTATCAGTTAGCGCGCGCTGAATAGCTCGTTTAGCATCAGCTGCAGTCGGCTGTTTTAGCTCAAAAATTTGGCAACGTGAGCGAATCGCGGGTGTCACCGATAAATATGGATTCTCGGTCGTCGCACCGACTAAGATAACTTGACCGGACTCTAATAGGGGTAACAAATAATCTTGCTTAACTTTATCTAGGCGGTGCAGCTCGTCCAAGAGGAGAATGACAGTACCTGACATTTTTCCTTCTTCGGCAACTTGTTGTAGTTCTTTTTTACCATCTGTGGCAGCGTTTAATTGCCGAAAAGCATAACGTGTTGTACCAGCGATTGCTGAGGCAATACTCGTCTTACCAATTCCAGGCGGTCCATATAAAATCATAGAACTTAAGAGACGTGCCTCGACCATTCGCCGAATGATTTTTCCAGTTCCAATTAAATGCCGTTGTCCAACTACCTCATCGAGGTTAGTGGGGCGCATCCGATAAGCTAAAGGTTGCATTATGACTCCTTGTGGAATAAACGACTAAAAAAATTCGTATGCTTAGCCGGTGAGGGCAGTGCATCGTGTGGAAATTCAGGTGGATAAACTTGACGAATTCCGATATGTGGTCGATTCAAAGCTTGTTCAGCCACAACTAACAATGCGGTGCCATCAGTATTCGTCTGGGCAGTCTCATTGTTAATTAGCGTAAATGGAATATTCGCTTGGCTGGCTTTAGCTTCAACTTCAGTAAAAAAGCCGGTGTCACTGACGTTGCCATTGATTAAAATCCGATAAGGCTCATAATCAGCAAAGTGTGACAGGAAGAGCTCTGTCAGTTCATGGTTACTGATTTCGCTATTGTCCATTCGCACAAATACGCGCTCGCGTAAAGATCCTAGGAAGCGTTTACGCTCATCTGGTTTTGTTTGGGGGACACCATTGGCAGCCTGATTAACTCGATTTTCTAAATTTTCACTCATGTCATTTCTCCTTGTCCTAATTGTACGAAAAAAGGCTTCCTCATGAAAGAGAAAACCTTTTTGGTTTTGCAAGACAACGATAACCGGTAAAGATTACAGTAACTTGTTGTAGTACTCAACGACTAGCGCTTCGTTAATTCCTGGTTCCATTTCGTCACGTTCTGGTAAACGAACTAAGCTACCTTCGAGCTTATTGTCATCAAAAGTAACATATGATGGACGAGCTGCAGTAGCATCCAAGGAATCTTTAACTTGTTGTAAATTCTTTGACTTCTCACGTAGGCTAATGGTTTGTCCAACCTTAACTTCGTATGAAGGAATATCAACGCGCTTGCCGTCAACCGTAATATGACCATGGTTAACTAATTGACGCGCTTGTTCACGGGTCGAGGCTAAGCCCAAGCGATAAACAAGGTTATCCAAACGACGTTCAAGTAAGATCATTAAGTTCACACCATGTTGACCTTCACGGATTTTACCAGCGCGAACGAACATCAATCTAAATTGGCGTTCGTTTAAACCGAACATCCAACGTAGCTTTTGCTTTTCGTGTAATTGTTCACCATATTCTGACAGACGGGTACGGCTGTTAGGGCCATGTTGACCAGGTGCAAAATTACGGCGGCTAATTTCTTTGCCAGTGCCTGAAAGTGAAATTCCTAATCTTCTTGATCGTTTCCAACTTGGACCAGTGTATCTTGACATATAAAAATTCCTCCAATAAAAACAATAAAAATTGTTGGAGTA
>JAKDPD010000012.1 GCA_030455605.1 Lactobacillus sp. | reverse complement strand
AATTGGCTTGAAAGGTAAATATGATGTTAATTAAATTACAGAGTGGTGATTACATCAATAGTGATTATATAGTTCGTATTTTTGGTGACGAACCATTTATTGAAATGGCTCACAGAGTTGATGAAACTGGAAGGCGAGCATTACCAATCACTGATGTTGACATAAAGCTAATCACTTATGCAGTCAAGAATGCTCAGGTAAACGATACTAAGCGGTTTATGAACTAGAAATACAGCAGTGACTAATACACCGGGTGGGTGGAATGCCTACTAGTAAATAAGGGAGGATTAAGAGATGGCACAGAGAAGAATGTTTAGTAACCGTATAACTGATAGCGCTAAATTTTTAAAGATGCCGTTGAGCAGTCAGGCACTCTATTTCCATTTGGGACTGCATGCGGATGATGATGGTGTTGTAGAAGCGTTCTCGGTTATGCGGCAAACTGGTGCAGTTGAGGACGATTTGCGAATACTAGTAGCTAAGAATTTTGTAAATGTTTTAAACGATGACTTAGTTGCCTATATCACGGATTGGAACGAAAATAATCGAATTAGAGCGGATAGAAAAGTGGATTCGATATATAAGGACTTGCTATTAGAAATCTTGCCAAACATAGAATTAACTGAACCAAAACCACGTGCTGACACTGGTAAGGTTACTGGACGTCCAATGGACAACCAATGGACGGGCAATGGACCGCATAGGTTAGGTAAGGATAGGTTAGTAGAGGTTAGGTTAGGTAAGGATAATAAAGATAGTCACCATTCGACAAAACCGAATTATGACCCGTCTTCTCAGCCATACAAAATTGCTAGTCATTTATTGACCAGAATCAAGCAACGGCAATCTGACTTCAAAGAACCAAACTTACAGAAATGGGCTAATGACATCCGTCTAGCTCATGAACGTGATCATCGTGATTATGAAAAATTAGATTGGCTAGTAGATTGGTCACAGGATAATTCATTCTGGCAAGCAAACATTTTGTCGGCAGGAAAGTTACGCAAGCAGTATGACACGCTCATGGGTCAGGCTGAACGGGATCGCCCGACTAATGTTGCGCCACAAACACGAGAGGACTGGTTTGGCTAATGGAAAATGTAACGAAGTTATTCAATCAAGCCACGATTCAGAAAGTAGTAGCTGCTAGAGGAATTGATACAACTAAGTTGCCAACCAAAGAAGAATTGGATCATCAAACAATTGATCGAGCGAATGCGGGCGTAATTGCTAACCGAAAACGGTATTACTATCGCATGTCAGTCTGGTCTGGAGGCGTGCCACTACGATTTAGCTTTAATGATTGGCAGGTTGATAAACAGCCTAATCAAGCTAAAGCTAGAGAGCTTGGCAATCAGGCATTTAAGTTAGCTAGGCAATTAGAGACTAACCAGTTCAACGTAGCGCTTGCAGGTGGCCCTGGTGTTGGCAAAACGTCATTAGCACTGGCAATTATGTATCAGTTAATGGGTGTAGGCCAAACAGCGATGTTTGTTTCAACAGCTGAGTTGCTACGGCTGGTAAATGAGAAATACGAAGCACCGGACGTACGTCAACGGTTACTATACGTTTTAAAAGATATGCAAAACGTTGATGTTCTAGTTTTAGACGATTTTGGTACTGAAGGCGGTAAACCAACCGAAAAAGGATTCTATAAGCCAGTGCACAAAGATTTGCAGACGCTGATGTATCAAGTGGCGAATGCGCGTTGCGATTTTGATCATAACGAAGTCAAACATATAACCATCATTACGACTAACAACACACGTAAGCAATTAGAAAGTATGTATGATGGCAAAACAATCGATCGCTTATATACCAAGGATACTAGCTGTCAATTGCTGTTTGACAACATGGAAGGAGTCAGAAGTGTATGAGTTGTGAATTATGTCATGGTAGTAAAGTTGTTCAGCAACCACTTGGGAGTTATGGTTTCACGTTTGCCCCATGCCCAAATTGTACGAATGAGATACACGCTCATTACGAACAGGAGCTTGAAAGGAAGTTAGCCTATGACAAGAAAAAATTGGCTTAAAGAACTGGAAGTAATTCATAAGCTAGAAGCGAGATATGGCAGCATGGATAACGTACCTAAGAGCAAACTAGCTAACTTGCATAAGATGCCTGGAATTAAGGCCGTGTCAGGCGATTACACGGAGATTACACGTACCCAGTATAATGCTATTAAATTAGTCATGAAAGGCAAGCAGGGTAAAACTAGGACGTCTCGGGAGCTAAAGCACAATAACGCTTGGCTGGATAGACGCATTCGTGCGATTGACGAAAACAAATACTACATTACGGAGGACAAATAAGCATGATTGATATGAAAATTGACCAGTATCATCTGACTAGTGACAAATACGAAGTTAAGGTTAACAGGATGTCATTAGACAGCCATGGGCATCCGGTAACTAGCTACGATGAAAAGTCTGGTATTAATCGGCTGGTAGAAGCACCCTTAGCACACTGTAAAAACGTCGAGGACGCATTGCAATGGCTTCGTGGGTATTTAATCCGGACTGGTAGTGAGCACATAAAAACAGTGGATCAGTTAGCCAGAAAGAGTCATGAAATTGAACGACAGTTTGACACGTACATTAAAGAGCGCGTACCGGAAGGATTGTGAGTTATGCCTAAGCACACTAAGAAACGTTCAACGATTAAACGGAAGCACCGGCGAATGAAGCAACACGCCGAAACAAACAAAGCTAAAGCTTTAGATGGCAAGCAATTATCCAAGGAATATGAGCCGTACAACATTAATAAGCGGGCGTTCGGGGAGGACTGAAAATGAAAGTTAAAATTATACCACCAATTCGAAGTGGTAAAAGTCCATACGTGAAAGAATTCGACAATTGGGCACAGGTTGATGCTTATCTGCGTGCCCACAATGAAGAAATTTACGAGAGTGACCCAGCAACAGAAGAGTTAAATTTTCGTCCAAGGGTTATTGAATAGCAGATAAAACGGAATAGAGATGGCGAAGATGATTAAATTTAGAGCGTGGAACGGGTACAGGAAGATAATGGCTGACTATGTCTCAGCAATCCAAAATGGAGATACACAAGGGACACCAAGCTCTGTTAACGTTATTGTGAACAGGAAAAACGAAACTTGGGACATTAAGAATGATGATGTTGAACTTTTACAGTTTACCGGCCTGAAAGACGTTAACGGACAAGAAATTTATATTGGCGATATTGTCAAGTCTAATTACAAGTATGCTCAACCAAAAGTTTCACAAATTATCACCGAAGATGGAAACAGCTATATTCTGGGAGAAGACTTGGCTACCGGTAATGAAATGCTGGTTAGTGACCATATTAGTGAAATCAAGGTTATTGGCAACGTGCACGCTAACCCAGAACTATTGGAGGAGTAAAAATGATTAAAATTTATCGTGTAACGGAAACTATCAAGGCCGAACAATTCGATGGTAGCGACGAGATGGTTGATAAGTATGAATTAATTGACGCAGGAACAATGCTTGGAACTCACCACAGCCCTGAATTATATCTAACAGGGTCAGGGAAATTAGACGTTGGTGACTGGATTGCAACCGGCGTTAATGGCGAGCATTGGATTATCCCGAATGCTTTATATGAGCAACAGTATGGCGAGCTACCGGTGATTCCAAAGGCGGTTGCTGATTGGATTGAAAAGTGCAAGCATGACGGTATTGCGATTGCTAGTGCAATGGACGAACGCCAGTTTAACAAAAAAGTTTCAGATTATTTTAAAACATATTACACACGTGACCAATGGATTAAGCTTCAAGATGATTTCGCCCGTGCGTGGCTAGATGGGTATACGGTGGGGGAAGACGAATGAAACAAGAAATAGAAAATATTGATAAATACGTGTCTGATCACTTTGAAAAGCTGGCTAAAAGTATTTACGGTTGGTCAGTTAAGGACGGAAAATGTGTTCCACCAAAAATCACTTTTCCTAAACCAGTCGTTGAAAGAATTGAGTATTTTTCGGAAGAAATTGAAAACGGTCTGACTTTCCAAGGGGCATTGGAATTCATCTTTGCCGGAGATGAAAAAAGGTGTAAAGAAGAATGTGAACAATTTATGGATTGGCTTCCAGTTAGTGATGGATTCAGGGAATGGCTAGATGGTGACTTCTTATATAGTTTCAAAGAAGAACAGATAATGTTGGCACTGATCTATGGTAATTATCAAGTGGAGGAAGATAAGTGAGACAGATATTTGAACTTCTTTGGAATTCTTCCCCATTGCAATTGTTAGGATATTGGGCACTCGCAACTGCTACGATTGTAATCGTTTGTTTGGTACTAATGTGGTGGGCGAATAAGCATGACTGACACCGAATACGCCAAAGCAAACAAAGCTAAAGCACAGGATAGTAAGCAATTGGCCAAGTAATATAGGCCATACAACATTAATAAGCGGGCGTTCGGGGAGGACTGAAAATGAAAGTTAAAATTATACCACCAATTATGAGTGGGAAAAGTCCATACGTGAAAGAATTCGACAATTGGACACAAGTGGATGCTTACCTGCGTGCCCACAATGAAAAGATTTACGAGAGAGACCCAGCAACAGAAGAGTTAAACTTTTATCCAAGGATAATTGAATAGTAGATAAGAGGGAATGGAGATGGCGACGATGATTAAGTTTAGAGCGTGGGACAAAGCGACAAGTAGCTATCGTAAGGTGCTAGAAATTGAGTTTTACCCTGACGGCGAGTTAAAAAAAGTCAAAGTAGCAGGCCTTCAACGCAAAGGCACAATAACACCTGACAAGCTGGTGCTAGAACAGTTTACCGGCCTGAAAGATGTGAACGGCAAAGATATTTATATTGGCGATATTGTCAATGCGTGGTCAGATATTAGTGAATTAAAAATGGAACCAGCTGTTAATGAAATCGTTTCAGAAGATTTGTTTGGTAGACCGGGTATATTTTTAAAGCCGGCAGGTCCGCATTTATTTGAACCGTGCCTGCACGATTCTCGGAGTAATCAATTTGAAGTTATTGGAAACGTTCACGAGAACTCGGAATTATTGGAGGAAGACGAATGAAGTTCTATCGCAAACAGCCAATTGAGGCCGAACAGTTTGATGGCAGTCAGACAAGTATATTTGGATATGAAGTTATGCCAGATTCATTACTTGATGCACTAACAGGTGAGCCAGCTTATTATTCAATACTGATTGATGATTTTGATCCAGAACCAGATGGCTTTCCAGATGATAATGAAGTCTACTTTGAGATTGGTGATTGGATTGTTGATGAAGCAGACGAGATTAAAGTTATGACTGATGATATATTCAAAAAGACGTATGCCGAGTTGCCAGTGATCCCGAATTATGTTGCTGAATACATTGATTATATGAAGTCAAGTTATCGTGATATTTGGGACGCTATACATTATCCTTTCAGATCAAATAAGGTTGATAAGTATATGGAAGATAATTCGGAAACGTTTGCCCGTGCGTGGCTAGATGGGTATCAAACGGAGGAAGATAAATGAAACAGATATTTGAACTTCTTTGGAATTCTTCCCCGTTGCAATTGTTAGGATATTGGGCACTCGCAACTGCTACGTTAATAATATTTAGTATGGTACTACTTTGGTGGGCGAATAAGCATGACTGATACCGAAATGGCGTTGAGTGAAAGGGGAATTGGTAGTGAAACGAACGACGATTAGAAAAGTTGAAGATATTCTACGTGACTATCCCAAGATTGACAAGTATATCGAGAAACGTGAACAGGAATTGCGCTATCCGACTGTACCACGTGATGATAATGTCGGAGGTGGCAAGGCACAATACAAGTATCCGGAAACGACACTCAACACGATTATCACGATTGATGACGATCGACGCATTAATGCTTTGAAACATCAGCGGGAAGTGATTGACGATTGCTTAGATAGTGTCGGCCATGACACTGAAGTAATCGTAAATGAACTATATTTTAAGAAACATCAGCAATACACGATTGATGGACTAATTACAAACCACTTAATCAACGTTAGTCATACTAAGGCGTTTAAATTAAGAAATGAGTTTATTATGGAATGTGCTAAGGGATTGGGATTATATGAAATCGCGTATTAATTGCGTATTTTCGACCCCTATAATCGTGCTAAATTGGTAGTATGCCAAATGTGATTGACGTGCATGAAGTAATCCTCCAAATTACAGACTGGTAATCGCTGTGGGCTAATTGGTAAGCCACAATGGGATGTAGGTTCGAGGCCTACCAGTGATATTGTTATACAGCATGGTCACTCATGAGGGCTAAAACTGTGTAACGCGATTAGTTAGCTATTGGGACTGCTCTGATAGCTCGTGGTAAAATCTTCGGAGACGACAAGCAGATTGGCACTCAATGATGAAGAAGTTAGTCTTTTCGATATGTCTTTTTGACTAACACGTGCTTGTGGCGGAATAAGTAGACGCATAGTTAGGTGCGAGTAACGGGTGTTGGTTGACAACCAGTATGTCCACACATCATGTAGGGTGCAAATCCCTACCAAGCACATTAAGCAAGTAAGTATGCAAGCGACAGTGCGTGAAATCATTTGAATTAACAATAACTCAGCTTACTTGCTTGCCATTTAGCGTGGGAAACTGGATGGCACTTACATAAGACGCGCAATCAAACGGCCACCAGATAGCATGCAGGAACATGCGCGCTGTGGTATTGTATATAGATACTGAAAGGGGGCTTTAGCTCCCTCAGGTATTCTCAGTAATCCTTCAAACTAGCTCTCGCTTATTGGCGGGAGTTTTTTGATACATACGATTAGGAGGAACCACAATGAATATGGAAGACAACGAGGCTATTGAGAATGATTGGAAAAAAGTTAATCTAGAACTATTCGGGGTACAATATCCATTCTGTTCAAGCAACGAGGCAACTCATGGTAAAGATGATTAACACAAAATACGGCTATGTCACGCCACAAGAAGCGGAGATGGATGCCCACTTAGATAAATGGATGAAGCGTGGTGCTAAACAGCATGGCGCTTTTAGTTTGGAAAAGAAACGGAGAAAGCAACATGCCAAGGACAAGAAGATGTCGCTATCCTAACTGCCATGCGATGGTCACGTTCCCTGACCACTATTGTCAGCAGCACTATGAGCATGAAGCTGAGTACTTGGCTAGTCGGCAACGTTGGGCACGTGGTAACGATAAGCAATACACGCACAAGTACAATACGGTTACACGTTATCGCAATGATGATAAGCGCCAGCAATACAACTTCTATCGGACAAGACAATGGTCACATCTAAGGCAACAAGTCCTAGAGCGTGACTATTACTTATGTGCTTACTGCAAAGTGCAAGGCGTCATCACGCCTGCTAAGACAGTTGATCATATTGTGCCAATTGAGTTTGATGAAACGCTGAAAGCTAACGTTGATAACTTAGCTGTTATCTGTGGGAGTTGTCATCGTGCTAAGACGGACTGGGAGCAATCATACTATGGCACTGGTCAAGGCAACGAGTTACAAAGTGTAACGCCGATCAGTGATGTATCAGCAATCGTTGTGTTGATGAATAGTTAGATACTAGGGTAATAGAAAGGACAGTAGCAGCCATGACAAACAGATATGATAAGATTCCTGACTACAAAGTAATTAAATCAGCAATGCAACAGGAACTAACTGATAAACAAATTGAATATGTTAAGAGTGAAATTGAAACAGCTGCTTTAAGTAATGATGATAAGGCTTATGTTGATCTTATCAGCTTTAATCCCAATCAAAAGAGGAAGCTGGGACAGATTTTGAAAGAAAAAGGCTATCAGTTGGAAGAAGAATCAAACTGGTCGCTTCTAATTGATTTAAAAGCGTCTGTCGTGCGATTTAAGCAACTTTAAATTTGTGAGTGTAATTGGCCACGACTAAAATTAAAACAACCCCCGCCCCCCTAACACGTCCCAGGAAGAGCCCACACATTGGCGTTATTTTGTGATAGAAACAATTTTTGAAAATTTTTAGGTAGGGGGGGTCAACCAATAATGAAAGGAGTCACAGAAAATGAAAAAAACTGATAAAGACGTCAACAATGGGCAATTAACGCGCACACCGCCAGCTTACTTGGGCCGGCAAGCTAAGGTCGTTTGGCGTCGATTAGTGCCATTTTTAGAAGAAAACACCCCGGTTAAGCGCATTGATAGCGGGCTTGTAGAGCAATATGCTTCCCAATATGAGATTTATCGCAATGCGTATAAACATATCCAGGAAAACGGTGAAGTCCAAGCAATCTATAAAACGTTACAAGATCAGACCGGTAAAAAAATTGGTCGAGACTTTGTGGGCTACAAGCGAAACCCGATGACTCAAATTTACGATTCAGCCGTTAAGAATCTAACGAAGTTAGGCGCTGAATTGGGACTATCTCCTAAGTCACGTAGTGATTTGCTCAAGTTAAACTTAGATGACCACAAGGACGAGCGAAGTATTAGTGATCGTATGAAAGAATTTCTAGGAGACTGATAATGAAGATTGATTTAACACAAACACATGATGTTATTGGAGCTTATCAATCATTAGACTGCTCAGCGATTCGCCAACAATACACTGATTTTGGCACAAAGTATGCCTTTGATGTCCTTGATGAGAAGGTGATTACTGGCTATTTGATTAAATTGGCAGCTTTTCGCCATATCCGAGACTTGCAGCGTCAAGGCAGCGTTGAATTTCCCTTTACTTATTCGGTTAAGAAAGTAGACCAAGTGCTTAAATTTGCTTCCATCTGTCCGAACGTTGATACAGGCGAACCAACTAAGCTTATGCCGTGGCAAGAATTCATTATGGCTATGCTGGTTGGCTGGCGTAATGATGACGGTGGCAAGCGTTTCTCACGAGCAATTGTTTCCGTTGCACGTGGCCAAGGCAAAACTTATCTGATGGCGATTATCACTGCCTATAGTTTTTTGATTGAGTCATTGGGGCTATCTAACCAAGATTACTTAGTATCTTCTATTAATTACAAACAAACGAGCAAGATTCTGGGATACATTAAGTCGATGCTAGCCAAGATTGCAACTATTGAGCCATTTAAGTCGTTGATTGCTGATAGTGGGTTAGATACTCGGACATTGTCTTCGCAAGCAGACCAAGTCACAATGAGCAAGACTAATAACAAGCTAAGAGCAATCAGTCACGAGGCTGGTCAGTACGATAGCTTTCATTTCACAACGGCTATATTTGATGAAATTGGTGAAATTAAGACACGGCAGAAGATTTCTAAAATTGTTTCGGGCCAAGTTAAGGTGCGTAATAAGCAATTTATTCAAATTTCAACAGCTTATCCCGATCCAACCGTGCCATTCCATGATGATGAGCGCATGATTCAGCAAGCTATGGAACAAGATTATTTGCGCGATGCTGATACATATTTGGGGCTTATTTGGTCGCAGGACAATCTTGATGAAACTTATAAGCCCGATATGTGGATTAAAAGTAATCCCTTATTAGATTTACCAAGCCAACGAGAAGTGTTACTGAACGGTTTGACAGATAAGCGCGATTCTGACGCTTTATCGGGCACACTCAACGATTTCCAAAATAAAAACCTTAACCTGTGGCTAGAACAATCGACCGACAGCTTCTTGAAACTGCCTGACGTTGAAAAAGCCATTGTGCCGTCGTTTAGTTTTGATGATCGGCAAGTTTATATTGGTTTTGACTACTCGATGTTTAGTGATAACACGGCGCTGGCGTTTGTATTTCCTTATCGTGATAATAATGACAAACCGCGATGGTTTATTTATCAGCATAGCTTTATTCCATGGCAGAAAGCTGGTTCGATTGAAGCTAAAGAAAAGCAAGACGGTATTAATTATCGGGACTTAGCTCAAAAGGGATTTTGTACAATTAGTAGCCATCCGCAAGGACTAATCAATGACGAGCAGGTTTACCAATGGCTGCTTAACTTTGTTGAGCGGCATCGATTGGAAGTTGTTTTCTTTGGTTATGACGCGTGGGGGCTAACACCTACAATTAAGCAATTGGATTTAAATTCAGGGTGGCCGTTGCAAGCCATTCGGCAGCGGACTAGTGAATTGAAGGATCCAACTAAGTTTTTGCAGACGATGTTTGTTGAAGGCTCGGTAGACCGCTTGGATGATCGAATTATGGAAAAGGCATTACTAAATGCTGAAATTTATGAAGACAAAATTGGTATTCAAGTCGATAAAGCTAAGGCCACATTGAAGATTGATGTGGTAGATGCGTTAATTGATGCCTTATTCCAAGCCATGTATCACTTTGAAGACTTTTCAGACGTAAACAATCCTGATAAACAGGTCGAACGTATGAACGAAAAACAAGTTCTTGAATGGTTTAATAACCCGGAGTCAGGATTGCTAGGAGATGATATTAATGATTTTTAAACAATTTTTTGCAACTATCTGGCATTACTTTGACGTGCTGTGTTTTATTCTAGGTATGATTGCTGGGGTATATGCAGCCTTTTTATTGGGGCAGGCACAAGGCGTTCTAGCAATTGCTGTAGCTTTGTTTTTAGTAGGCTGGCTTTCGGAAGTCGTAACAGCTAGCCAAAAAGGAGGTGATTAATAATGCCCTTTTTTGAACCACCAACGGCAATAAACAATTCAGTTAGTATTCAAAGTGTGCCAGTAGAAGACGATAATATCGTTAATTTTTTGTCACCAACTGGCAATAATGATTATGTTAGTGCCAAGGACGCTTTGGAAAATTCAGATATTTATTCAGCAGTTAATCAAATATCTGGAGACTTAGCCACGGTACAATTAATGGCTAATATGCCACGAGCGCAAGGAATTCTAAACAATCCTAGCACGACAGCTAACGGCCACACGTTTTGGCAGTCCATGTATTCACAATTGCTATTGGGTGGTGAATGCTTTGCATATCGCTGGCGTAATCCTAACGGTTTAGATTTGCGCTGGGAATATTTGCGTCCGAGCCAAGTGCAAACCTACTTATTAGATGATGGCAGTGGTTTAACCTATACGGTTACCTTTGACGAGCCTAACTTGGGCGTGCTTCAATATGTGCCGCAATCTGATATGATTCATATTCGTTGGGCTAGTACCGATGGCGGTATGACGGGTAACAGTCCATTAAAAGCATTATCGAATGAGTTACAAGTAAAAAGCTCATCTAACAGTTTAACGTTGGCTGCACTAGCGCGTTCAATTAGTGCTCCCGGCGTCCTATCTATTAAGCACGGTGGGCTGCTGAGTGAGAAGATGAAGGCCAGCCGTTCACGTAACTTCATGAAACAGGTGAACAAGTCAAACGGTGGCCCGGTAGTTATTGATCAACTTGAAGATTACAAGCCACTAGAAATGAAAGCCGATGTTACTAAGCTGTTAAGCCAAACAGATTGGACGAGTAAGCAAATCGCTAAAGTTTTCGGCATTCCTGATAGCTATTTGAACGGCCAAGGTGACCAGCAAAGTAACATTGACCAAATTAAAGGCATGTACACCAATGCCCTTAATCGCTATTTACAGGCTATTTTAGCTGAGCTGGATAATAAGCTTAATGCTAAGATAACGGCCAATATACGGACTGCTGTAGACCCATTGGGAGACTCGTTTGCAACTACTCTATCAGGGTTAGCTAAAAATGGCACAATTGCTAATAATCAAGCAACTTGGTTACTACAGCAGACTGGTTATTTTCCAGATGAAATGCCTGATGCTAAGAATCCAACGACACAACAAGTTGTAATTCAATCGGGAAAAGGAGGTGATAATGATGACAAAGAAAGTGATGATTAAAGGCGATATTGTTGATGATCAAACAGCCGGTTTCTATCAGTTCTTTGGAATGCCAGCAGTATCACCTTCGGGTGTTGCTGACATTTTAAATGATGATAGTGGCGATGACGATGACGACGGTGATGATGAAGCACTTGAAGTTGACATTGCTTCCAATGGTGGCGACGTTTTTGCGGCTAGTGAGATTTACACTATGCTAAAGAATTATGCTGGCAATGTAACCGTTAATATTCAAGGCTTAGCCGCTAGTGCGGCAAGCGTGGTTGCTATGGCTGGCGATCACATCAACATTTCACCAACTGCTCAGATTATGATCCATAAGGCTTGGTCACAACCAGCTGGTAATGCTGACGATCTGGAGCATGAAGCCAGTATTTTAAATGGCATTGATCAATCAATTGCCAGTGCTTATCAAGCAAAAACTGGCATGGACCAAGCTGACTTGTTACAGTTAATGGCAAATGAAACATGGTTAACTGCTAGTGATGCCGTCGATAAAGGTTTTGCTGACGAAATTATGTTTGCTAATGATCAACAATTGCAACCGGTGAACGCTATTTCACACATTCCACCTAAATCTGCAGTTAATAAGCTGATGAATCTCATTTACAAGGCGGATAAGGATAAAACTAAGCCGTCTAAAGAAAAAAATACTACTAATAGTCAATCTGCTGAATTACGAAACAGCAAATTGGCTATTTTATTTGGTAAAAATCAAAAGGAGGCCAACTAATGGCTAATATTAACACGATGAATGATGCCTGGATTGCCCAAGGGCAAAAGGTATCAGACTTGAACGACAAGTTAAACGCAGCTGTCCTTGACGACAGCTTTGATCAAGACAAATTTAAAGCAATGAAACAAGATCGCGACAACGCGGTTGCCCGGCGTGATGCTTTACATGAACAATTGGAAGAAGAACGCAAGGCACAAGAAATTGCCGACATGAATGACAAGGATAAAACCCCACTTGATGATGACGAGAAAGACATCAAAGCTGAGTTCGTTAAGAATTTTAAAGGCATGATTAAAGGTGACCCTAAAGTTATGAACTTGGTAACTTCTGCTACCGACACATCTGGCAATGCAATCGGCTTGACTATTCCCCAAGATATTCAAACAGCAATTAATACGTTAGTTCGCCAGTTCGATTCATTGCAACAGTATGTTAATCGGGAAGCTGTTACAACTCAAACTGGGTCACGGGTTTACGAAAAGTGGACCGATCTTACTCCGTTGGCTGATTTAGATGATGAAACAGCTACCATTGGTGATAATGATGATCCTAAGTTATCCCTTATCAAATATACGATTCATCGGTATGCTGGTATTACCACTGCCACTAATTCGTTATTAAAGGATACGGCTGACAATATTTTGGAGTGGCTGTCTAAATGGATTGCTAAGAAGGTTGTTGTTACTCGCAACACTAAAATCATTGCGGCGATGAACAAAGCACCTAAAAAGCCCAACTTGGCCAAGTTCGATGACATTATTACGATGATTAATACTGCCGTTGATCCTGCCATTAAGTCTACGTCATTCTTAATGACAAATACGTCAGGTTTCAATGTGCTTTCCGAGGTTAAGGATGCTATGGGGCGTTACTTATTGCAACCAGATCCAACACAACCTGATCAGTATTTAATTCGTGGTAAGCGGATTGTAGAGGTAGCTGACAAGTGGTTGCCTAACGTTACAGCTACGTCAGGAACGGCTTATCCACTTTACTATGGCGATTTATCGCAAGCGGTAACTTTGTTTGACCGAGAAAACACTTCCTTATTGACTACAAATATTGGCGGTGGTGCCTTCGAAAAAGACCAAACCAAGATTCGCGTGATTGATCGTTTTGATGTTGAAGCTACTGATACGGAAGCCTTTGTTGCAGGTTCGTTCAGCAAAATTGCTGACCAACCGGCTAACTTTGCGGCTAGCACTGCTACAACGGGCCTTGGGAAGTAATTAGCTAACCATGTCGCCAATAAATACACAGTACAGTGACAATCTGGGCGGCTAAGCAAGGATGTGATTTAAGTGGCAGCTGATTTAGAAACATTGAAATCATCTTTACGAATTGACGGGGATGATGACGACGAGCTGCTAAAAGGCTACTTGTCTGCAGCCACTAGCTACATTAAACGGGCCATTGGGGATGAAACTAGCGTTCCGGGGTTCTATGAAATGGAAGGCGTGAATGACTTGTTTGAAACTGCCGTTTACGCCTTAGCTGGTTCATATTGGACTTATCGAACATCGATTACAGCCATCGCTGTTAATCCAGTTGATCTGGTCGTGGACTCAATCATTGGTCAACTCAGAGGGTTGTACAGTCAAAAGCAATATGAGGCGGGGACAAATGACGAAAGCAATTAATCCTGCACGAATGAATTTTAGATTGGAGTTTGGAACTCAGGCAGCTACTGGAAAAGTTAACCCTAATACGGGTAATCCTATTACTGATTTTGTCCCTCAATTCAGTTTGTACGCCGGCGAATGGTCATTGTCGTTTCAGCAAAGGTTAGCGTTAAATGGCGACACCTCAAAACAGAATGCTGTTTACTTTGTGCGCCATAATCGAAAAATAGCTACCGGCATGCAATTACGACGCAATCATCAGGATGTTTACCAGATTGATGATGTGGCCTACGATGATGGTTTACCACCGGATGGTTTTGACCTCATAACTTGTCATAAGGTGGTGATTGGGCGTGGCGAATGAGATTAAACATGCAGACTCATTTGAACATATTTTAGATACTATGGCGGAAGGCTTTGGACGTGAAGAGAAGCTTAAAGCTAATGCAGCTGGGGCGGATCAGTTCATTAAAATTATGAAGCCTAAGATTCCTTTGGGAAAACTACGCAAGGTACATGGTCATGCTGAAAAAGCACATCTACGTGATTCATTAATTGCTGTAGATCATCCTAATGGCTCGGTTAACGTTGGTTTTACAGCCAAAGGTGAAAAAGGGTACATTGCACGTTTTCAAAATGATGGCTGGGACGTCGTTGACCGTAATGGTTCCAAACATGGCCATGTTTCCGGGAAACACTTTTGGGAGACTACTCAGCGTGAAGCAAAAGGCCAAGTTGGCAAGGCAGTTGTTGAACAATTAAAGACTGCTATGGACAAGAAGGTGGGCAAGTGACACCGGTAGCTTTTATTAAAGGCATAATTGTTGCAAATATTAATGAAATACCAGAACTAGCTGTGGAGCATATCCATAGCTTTTTTATTCCAATTAACGATACTTTAACTGACGAGCCTATTGTAGTAATAAGCGGGTTACCTGAACGTAGTCAAGATTATGGCAATGGGATTCCATTCCAATCAACGAAGCAAGTTCAGATACAGCTCTATTATCCTAAAGATTACTTGGGCGATATGGATGCCATCGAATCTGGGTTAAAACAAGTGCTATTGACCAATGATGTTCGTTGTTATAGCGATGCCGGCCAGACATTAACACCAGATTCAGAAAGTATCACGAACACTTTGAAATTTAATTATATAAAGGAGGCCATTTAAATGGCAACATTAGGTTTAAACATGTTATACACCGGTATTAAAGCCGATGACGGGTCAACGGTTATTGATAAAGATAAGGGGTTGGCGGCCGCTGGGGTATACCCCATTGATACTAGCAAAGCAAACGGTAACTTGGGTACTAAGACTGCTAACATTACCGGGCTATCTGGGACGGTATCTAAGATTACTGGTAACAATGAAGTTGTGGACGTTTCTAATCCACCTTCGGCACCGTCAGTGGCAATCGACGCAAATGAAATTAATTTCATCGTCAAGCAAAAACTATTAGGCCGGGTATCAGATAGTAAAGGTGGTTACATTGATTCTGACAAACCCGTTGAAGCTGGCCTTATTATTGAGTCACGTTCAACAGTGACACGTACTGCTGTTTATTTCTGCTTTGGTCGTGGGATTTTTACCGAAGCTGGCCAGAACATTCAAACAAACACGGATACAGCTGAAACTCGTGAGGATGATAATTTGACATTTACCGCCTTGAACTATGATAAATTCAGCGGCCAACCATACAAGGTATATGCTGAGTCGGATCCTAAATTTGATAAGCAAGCGATGTTTGACGCTGTATTTCCTGGACAAACGTTTTATAAAAACGCGGTCACGTCGTCGTTGGGGCATTAAAGCTACAACTGACACAAGCTCACAGACTAGTAAAACTGATAGTGACTAATCTGCGCCAACCAGTAATAACTGATAATCATGGTCGCCTAAAATAAATTAACAATACCGCTAGGGGCGGCTTTTAAACATGCTGAGAAGCGCATTCTAAGCACAGGTTCACAATAAATGATAATAAACAATACACAAAGGGGCATATAAATAATGGCAAAATCAGTTAAATTTGATGGCAAGAAAATTGGGACGGGCACGCAGTATACGTTGATTGATAGTGGTCAAAATGTTGAAAAAATGGCCGAAGCATATAAGAAGTTCATCAAGACTACTGAAGAAACTGAGGACAGCATTACAGGTGTAGTCGAATTAACACCTAAGCTTGCAAAGGTTGTGGCTGAAACGACCTGTGATTTATTGGAACTAAATGCTTCGCAAAAGAAACGTGTCATGTCCATGGAATTTTCGGTTAGCGACGAATACGACTTCTTTAATGACTGTTTAAAACAATTCTTGGGAGTAGAATTACCATCTGTAGGCAACAGCAGCGATCGGGAAGAGGAAGAAGACCCAAAATTGCCAAAGCCAGAATGATTTGGCAACTTGATAATTTTATTCAGGATATTGATTACATCGCTAATCAATTGATTTCACAAGGCATATTACCTAGTGACTTTTATCAAAGCTCATTTAGTGAAATGCAAACAGCATTGAATGCAAAGTCACGTAAAGACCGTGTTCAAGATCCGCTCGAATTAGCACGTCAAATCGGTGCGTTGTAAAGGAGGCAAAGTATGGCAACAGAGAAAATTCAAGGCTACGAATTCGCAATTAACATGGACGATGGTGGCATGACTCGCACGTTGCGAGAAATAAAGAATGAAGCAAAATCACTAAAATCTGGTATGCAAGCTAACTTTGCTGAAATTCGTTCAGGTGAAGGTGTTATGGCGGCCTATGCGGGTAAAGTCAAAGATGCTGGTCGAGCTATTGAAGCACAACGATTAGTAATTGAGCGTCTCAAAAGCGAGCAAAACGGATTAGACCAAACCACTCAAAAAGGCCGAGAAGCTTATGTTAAATATGAAAATCAGATTAACGCTGCCAAGCGCTCAATCGCCAGTTTAGAGGGGCAACAAGAACGAGCACAGAAGTCACTTGATCTGCAAAAAAGTGGTGTCTTACAATTAAAAGATGCAACCGAAATATCAGCCAAAGTAACAGACTCATATGTAGCTAAACTAAAAGCCGAAGGACACGAGTTTGAAGCCAACAAAGTTAAGGCTAGCGGGTTACATCAGTCTTATAATGAGCTTAACAAGCAGCTAGAGGCTGAGCAAAACAGACTGAATAAGATTGCGAGTGCTAGTGGTAACAGTTCTAAAGAGTTCAAAGAACAACAGATTAGGGTGAACGAATTAGGCGCTAAAATTGCCCAAACTCGGACTAAGATGAAAGAGCTTGATGAACAATTAAGCAAAAAGCCACAGTCAGGATTAACGTCAGTCATTAGCCAGCTAAATAGAGTAAACGAGCACGCAGATAAGGCCAATCATTTATTTGGCAAAATTCTGGGTGCTCATTTAGTTGCCAATGGTATTACGAGCGCTTTTCAATCAATCACTTCACATATTCACGAAGCTATTAGTGCTGGTATGGAATATGAAAAAGAGCAGCAGAAGATGGCGGCCACTTGGTTGACTTTAACTGGCACTGTTGGCAAATCTAACGCAATGGTTAAAACGATCAATGACTTATCTGTTAAGACCGGTCAAGCCGTAGATGTTGTAAATGAATTAGAGCAAGGCTTTTATCACTTGCATTCCAATAAAAAAGAATCAGATGAACTAACCAAATCTATGCTAAACATGTCGGATGCGGTTGGATTAGATAAACAACAGATACAAGCAGTTACACAAGACATGGTTAACGGTCTGTCACGGGGAAAAGCAAACGCTGGTATGTTAAACCAAATTAGCCAGTATTTCCCGATGTTCCGTGAACAATTAGCCAAGTATGAATCTGGATTAAAAAAGACGGGTGATACGGCTGCTTCAACAGGTAAAGGTGCTGCTAAAGCCGTAAGTGCTTATAACAAAAAAATGACCTTGATGTTTGAAGGAATGCATTATGGAACAAATAATAGTTTATCTGACCTAGAAACATATCGTCAAAAAGGTATTGTCAGTGCCCAGCAATTTACAGTTTTTAGCAAGCAAATTGCAAGTGGGCACAAAGTGACTAATGCAGAAATTAAGCAAGCTATTAAGGTTAACTCGCAATATGCTGCTCAACAAGAGACAAGCGCCCAAAAGACTCACAAAAGTAGTAAGGTAACAGTTGCTGATTTGAGTGAGATGGCTAAAGAAGGAAAAATATCTGCTAAAGATATTGAAAATACGTTTAACCAACTTGGATCAGGAAAATACGATAAAGCCGCCGACAACATGTTACATACGATGGTTGGTATGGAACGAACGATCAAGGCACGTGTTCCAGCCTTAATCGGTGACATTGAAAAGCCGATTTTAACCGCTCAAAATCCAATCTATGGCGCAGTTTCAAAATGGGTATCTGATAAACGGACTGACAAGGAATTTAATAAGGTCGGTGTAGCGGCAGAAAAAGGTATTAGCACGATTACTAAAGCCTTTGCTAAAGCTTTTGATGTCAAGTCGGCACCAAAAGCAATGAATGATGCAATGGATAACTTGGCCAAGGGTGTCACCAAAGCTTCTGACTCTATTGCCAAAAATGCTCCGGAAATTGTTAATTTCTTCAAAACTGTCAAAAACTTGGGTGGTCTGGGCTTTGAAACGTTAATTGAATCGCTTAAAATAACCAATGCACTTTTAAAGCCGTTACTCAGTATGGTTGGTGGGCACACAGAAACCATTGCAAAATTTGGAGCAGCATGGTGGTTAACAAGTAAAGCCGTCAAAGAGACTAGTTCAGTTCTGTCAACTTTTAAAAAAATCAGTGATACTGTTAGCTGGGCTGAAAAAGTTCTAGGTATTAAACAAGAAACTAAAGCTTTAGAAGAACAAAACGCGGTTCTTAAAACTAATGCTGAACTAAGTACGGCCAGTGAAGAAAATATTGGAACTGGTTATCGGAGAGTTAAAGGTAGAAAGGCTGGTAATATAGGCGCTGATTTAAGCTCTATATCAGTTGAAGCGAAAAACACTGAAAAAATTGCTAAAAGCAGTAAATGGTCATTGCTAGGAGGAACAATTGGTACAAGGATTATCAATGGTGCTGGATTAGCCATGACTGCTTGGGACGCTGGTAGTAGCATTGCGAAAGCAGTTAGCTCCGGTAAGGCGTCTGATAAATATAAAGCAACTGGTAAAACAGCTGGAACACTTATTGGGGGCGGCATTGGTGCAGCCCTTGGAAGTGTTATCCCGGGAGCAGGAACAGCTGCGGGAGCAATGTTAGGAGCAAGCATTGGTGATGGTGTTGGTGGTACTAAAACTGCAAATACGATTGTTAAAAGAATTAGTGATGCGCTAAAAGGGAAGACCATTGAAGCTCCCAAGATTAAGACAGAGTCCACTAAGCACTCACTGAGTGATCTAGGTAAGGCGTATAGTTCCTATTATTCTAAAAAGCAGAAGCAAGATTTAAATGATGTGAACGTACTTCATAAAGCGGGTATGCTAACTGATGCGGAGTATAAAAAGCGATTAGCTTCAATTAAAAAGAATGATAATGAGACAAATCGTTTTGAAAAAATGTCAGCTTCTGATCGCAATGCTATTGCGAAGTATTATGCGCAGCAAAAAGCAATTATTATTAGTAAATGGAATGCTAGCGAGAGAAAAACTAGTTCTAGCTGGGATGCTAAAATAGCATCTGACGAACGACGGTTTGGTGCCAACTCGATCATTGTTCAGAAAGACATGTCTAAAAAGAAAGCAGCCATTAAGGCTGAAGAAAACAAAAAGTCAGCCGCTCTTGATAAACTCCGGATTAAAAGTGCAACGGAAACTACTGCACAAGAAGCCCGTTTACACACAACTTTAACGGGAAAGATAAAGTCAGCTGCTAATAAGCAGAATGATATTTTGAGAAGTCTTGCCAAGAGCAAGGGAAAAATCACTCGTGAACAAGCAAATGATGCTATTTCACAGTCGAATAAAGAGTACAAAAAGACAGTCTCGCTGGCAGACCAAGAATACAAATATCGTGTTTCTGCGGCTGAAAAGCAACACAATAAGGTTATAAAAGCAGCTGAAAGACAAGCTAGTGAGGCAATCAGTCAAGCAAAGCGCCAGTATAGTAAAACAGTTGATGCTGCTAAAAATCAATATTCTGGTAATTCTAAGTATGCCGAGAAGCAACGTGCAGCTATTATTAGTAAAGCTAAGGACCAAAAACAAAAGTCAATTGACAACGCTTTAGAGCAGGAAAACAAAACTGAACAACATGCGGATCGTCAGTACAAGCACACTACTGATGACGCAGATAAGCAAAGATCACAAGTTGTTAAACATGCTAAGAATCAAAACAGTTCGGTAGTTGATCAGGCCAATTCACAGTCAAAAGGTGTTTTGGGGCATGCTGTTAAGCAAGCCAACGGCTCCATGAAAGCTGCCGATAAGCAAGGCTCCGGTATTCATAGTATTTGGAAAAACATTGCTAGTTTCTTTAGTAATCTAGTTAAAGGATTTGGTATTAAGCCAATCAATGTTGGCGCTTATCAATCGGGATATAATCCAGTATCGATGGGAGCTTATGCTTCCGGTGGTATTGTTGGCACTGCTAGAGCTTTAGTTGGTGAAGGCGGTGTCGAGGCTAAAATTGATAGAGACAATGGGAAAGTGTCATTTCTGGGTATGAATGGTGCTGAAGTGGTTAATGTTAAACCTGGTGATCAGATTCTTAATGCTGGTGATACTGCTAAGCTTTTTAACGGTGGCCTAGGGCATACGCTTCCTGGCTATGCTAAAGGCACTATTGATATCGCGTCGTTTTTAAAGAAAATTAAGAACGGTGCTACTTCTATCTTCGACAGCGTTAGTGATAAAGCAATGGACGCATTGTCTAAGATAACTCACCCATTGAAAACTTTAAAGTCAATGGCTTTAAAGACATTTGATCCAACCAAAACTCCAGGAGTCGGTTCAATCAGTCATGATTTAGGCAAAGGACTAGTTGATCGAGCTTTAAAGGGATTTGCGAAAGCTATTTCTGATTTAGCTGACAACTTCGGTGGAGGAGTTGGCAACATTAAGCTGTCCGGTAGTGTTGCTTCCCGTGCACGAGAATTGGCTAGAGCATTTAAACATGGCTATCCCGCTTCAAATAATGGTGGTATTGCCGGTGTTCTAGGAAACTGGGTTATTGAATCAAACTTGACCCCTACTGCCATTGATCCACTTGATCATGGTACTGGGTTGGGGCAATGGACGTTCACTCGTGAAACAGCGTTAAGAAACTGGCTTAGAAAACATGGATACGCATGGGACTCAGCTGCTGGTCAAATTAATTACGCTCTTAACGAGCCCGGTGAGAGCAGTTTGTTAAAATCCGTTCTACGTATGACCAATCCAACAGAAGCCGCATATAAATTCTTTGCAACGTGGGAATCAGGCGGTGCTATGAATGGCACCGGTGGGCTTCGTGAAAATCAGGCGTCAGCTGTTTATCGCTATATTAAAGGATTTGAGAATGGTGGTTTTGGAAACAAAGCAGGCGTTTACAAATTATTTGAAGGCAACTTGCCGGAAGCCATAGTTCCGATGGACTTATCTAAGCGTTCACGGGCTTACCAAATTATGCAACAGATAATGGCTAAGTTCGGAGCTCAAGATGGCACTAATGTGATAAACACTGGTAACAACCAGATTGATTCCGACGAAGCATTCAAACATCGGGTTATAGCTTCACTAGATGCTTTGGTAACTGGCCAAGGAGATGTTAAAGCAGTTGTTGCCAACTCTGACGTGGTTAATGCTGTCAAGTCAAATACCAAGAAGACGTCACAATATAGTCAAATGATGGGGTATTAGTATTAATATATTGAAGAGCCTTAGAAGGCTCTTTTTTACATAGTTAAAATCAAACAAGGATGGCGATATAATTGTCTGTTTTGAATAAAAATGATTTTGAATATGCTGGCTTAAATAGCCGCAATGATTTGCAAGCCGTTATGGGAACAGTAACACTGCCAACTGCACCAGCCATGGCCGAGCAAGCAACCGATATCCCCGCCATGTATGGTAATCAATTTAATGGTATGGACTATACTAGTCGGACAATCAGTATTCCAATAACTATTATCGCTCGTGGCAGTCAGGACAAATACAATCAGATTATGCATAATTTGAGCGGCTTATTGCTAAGTGATGATCCAAGTGATAATGGTATAGAGTACCCACTAGTCTTTGGCTTTGAACCCAAAGTGACTTACTGGGGACATATTACTGCGATTAGCGATCCACAGTTCATTAACCAGGGGGCGTGGGACGCTACATTAACGATTACCTTTGTGCAGTCTGACCCACGGGCGAACTTGCCACAGGTTGAGACACCATTAAAGAATGGCTTAAACACAATTACTGTTAGTGGCACTGCACGAACAGCCCCGGTTATTCAGATTATCCCTAAGCGAGCTTTAAAGCACATTGGCTTTACTCTAAATGGTGGTCAATACGGAATCGGACCAGAAACTCCCGAAGACCAAGCTAGTGCTGTTCAACCATATACAGATGTTGTCCGGGATCCAATTGCAAGTATGGCAACATGGACCAAAGATGCCAGTGTTACCAGTGTAATGAAAACTAGTGACAATCCAATTTATCAAGGTTCGTGCGATATAAACCCATCTAGCACGGTTATGATAGTTGCTAATGATTCAGGTAAAAAGGACTATGGGACTATGCCTTCTGGTGTTGAAGATACATGGTATGGCCCGGCTTATCGGTATACTGGCATGACAAAATCACTGACTGACTGGCGCATTGTAACTAGTCTGTATCACTTAAAATACTCTGGTTTCCATAACAGTCGTGCAATGGGACGGTGTGAACTTTTACTTTTAAATGCAAACGGGGAAATGATTGCACGCTTTGGTATCTTAGACCTTGGCGGTGGAAAGAAGCCACTGATTAGATTACAGCTATGTGAGCCCGGGTCATATATTGAAAAGGACGATGGAAAGCACCGCAACCTATACTATGATTATGGCCCATCAGGTGCTGTTGAAAACGGAAGAGATGAATATATACGGATAAAATCAATTAATGATAAGACCAGAAAATTTATAACTTTAATTAATCGTGAAGAATCTGACTGTATTTCCGATGGAATTTTTGTGTTAGACATGACTAAGAAGGGACAGGTATTCACATGGAGCATTACGCAATATAATACGCAGACTGGTCAACCCTATACAGATTCAAGGAAGCATCTAGTTGTTAGTGGAACGTTTGTTGATCGTAACAATCAATTTAATAGTCCACTCGGTGGCATTGGAGTAACTTTTCTCAAATTCCCAATTGCGGAAGACCACAATAAAATTGACTATAAAGACCCCTTCATGTCATTAGCAAACCTAAGAATTTGGCAGGTGAATAAGGTTGCTCCGAGTGATACAACGTACATTTCTAACGCTGGTCAAGAGATTGTCCTAAATTGTGAGAATAATAGTACAACAGTTGGTGGCAAGCTAGTTTCACCAGTTTGGTCAACTGACTATCCTAAGTTGAAACCGGGGGTTAATAGCCTGTCAATGATTGGCGACCTAGATGATGCACAAATCACACTTAAATATCTACCTAGACTACTATAACAATACTTTAAAGGCTTCCCTCAAGTGGGTGGCCTTTTTACATAACTAAAATAAGGAGGTTATATAGGTGGCTTTAAATAATCAGTATTTAATCCTAGACCCTAATTTAAAGCGGATTGGTACCCTTACAGTTGATGGCGCTACTAAGTTTTCTAATGACAGCATTAAGCTACAATTAGCCGATGCAGACACAACTAGTACCGCTTACGATGACGACGTCAATGTGGGCACTAAGGATAGCTATACCGGCACCATCAACCTGAATGCTCAATCTAAAAAGTTCGATCATCAAGGCTCATTAGACGTGCTTCAGGGCCAACCAGATTCAGATAAAGTAGTGGCTGGTAATAATCTCGCCTATTATGATGGGCTATCAGGTCATTGGTATGTTATGCGCATATACAGCGTGGAAGAGAACAATACCGCTGCTGTTAAGCATGTTACAACGGCTAACTTTACTAATCTATGCTTATATACACTAGCTCATCATTATCCACTTGCAGCAGCTCCTAGCAATAACTCTATTCAAACGGCCTTCAATGAGTGCTTTAACGCTACCGGATGGACAGTAGACTTTCAAACTACCAACACCATAGTGTCATTATTTAGCATTGACGGCAAGACTAAGGCTAGCACGTTACTACAGACACTAATTCAAACCTACAATGTCGAGATTGACCCTTATGTTGAGATTGACTCACAAGGTAACATTACGAAAAAGGTGTGTGTCATTACTGACAAACTTAATGCTGACGTGGTCTATAACGAGGCAGTATTTGGCAAGAACATGACTAGTATTAAACGGACAACGGTATCAACACCGGTGACTAAGTTAATTCCATATGGGGCTAACGGTAGCACAATTGCCAATGCCAATAATGGCAAGCCTTACATTGTCGATGATGATGCCAATCAGCGATATAATCCGGATTGGCAAAGTGGGCTGTACTATGAAGCTGCAGTTACGGCTAACAGCATAGAGAATCCGGAGGGATTAAAGTCATGGGCACAAGATATGCTCAAACTATACAACCACCCTAGAACGTACTATGAGGTTGCTGTAACGCCAGACTTCAATCCACCATTAGGTGCCACAATCAGGTTTAAAGATGAGTTAATCAATCCAGTGCTAGACGCCAGTGGACGTGTTATTCAACGAACAATCAGCTTTGCTAACCCGTATGGCAACACAGTCGGCTTTGGCGAGTATACGACTGTTCAAGTAGCAACACCAGCATGGCTTACAGGCTATCAGAATGCTATTAGTAATGCCCTTGCGAAGGCTAAAGCAGACGCCAGTTCAGTAAAGCCGGTCGCTTTAACCCCTGACGGTAACAACTTCACTGATACTACGCAGACTAAGCGGTTAATCTTACAGGCTTGGGAAGGCAATACTAATATTTCATCCTACATTGATAGCAAGGGCTTTATCTGGCGCCGGCATAACCCTGATGGCACGGTTGACACCAATTATGAGCAAACAGGCTACTTAGTACAAGTCCCTCATAATGCCGTTGGCACTCTAAGTGGAACAATCGAGACAGGATACATTCAAAACGATCCCGAGATTAAGCTTGATACAGCCAATATCAAACGGGTAGCTGATTTTCTGCCAACTAATATCAATATTGGTGCCGTTGGTAGACAGTACATGTGTCCACTATCCAATGGGACTTACATTGGCTCACAAACGATTCACGGTGACACACTATACGTGCTTCACGACAGCAATTTTAACGTAATTAGTGCTATGACGGTTGTTAATGGTGGACATGGGGCTAGTTTTGATATTGAAGAATCCAATGGAACGGCTTATATATGGGCTTCCACCTGTGTTGACCAAGGCAATAACTTATACGCTGTTAGTCGGTTTCCATATATTCCGGGATTAAAATTAGAGCCAACTGACAGCAGAATAACACATTACTGTACCATAGCTGATTGTCGATACGTCAATGTTGACTTTGCTAACGGTTATGTATTATGTGGGTTTACCAACGGCCGGCAAGACATTATTAAGCTCGCTGACATTAAGAATGGCAACTATAACGTTCAGTATTCCATCAATATCACCAACTATGGCTTTGACCTTCAAAACCAGACTTACCAATCACAAACTTTAAGTTTTCCCTATGTCATTTTCCACAGCGGCAATATGGACATGCACGATAAGCGTATGATGTACGCCGTCAACGTGGTTCACGGGGGTCAAGAGTTTGCAGTTGATGAGCTAAACGACATTGATTTAGGCATTACAGACCACAATGTTGAACCGGAAACATGCCACCTAATGCACAGTTCTAACAATGGGCTGTCGTTATTCCTGACTTTTCATTGCCGGCCAGAAAATGACCATACAACTAATCATCAGGTGACAAGAGTTATCACAATACCAATTATTGTACGGGCACCAGCTAACAAGATTGATAAGGGGACGATAAATGACAATGTTAATACAAATGATTAGAAAGGGGGAGTATAAATGGCAGAATCTAATGCAACTCAAGTCATTCTGACAGATGATGGTATTAAGATTATCAAGGCTCAAAATACGGCTGATAATGCCGCTGGTGGGGTCGCTAACTTAAATGACCCCAACTTAATGTCTGTGATTGAGAAGCAGACAGAGGCCTCACAGTATGCCGGATTAACTAGCCAATATAATGTGATTCTAAAGCGAGCTAAAGATGCCAGTATCAGTACGGCTGCTTTAACCACGGCCTATACTAACCTGAACAGCTTTATGGCGGCCATCTTAACGGATACTACTAAGGCTAGTGACGTTAACCGGGACACTTATAAGAGCCTTACAGATGCCTACAATACGGCTCTAAGCAACGTACAGACCGCCTTAAGCAATAGCTTTAACACTGACATTGATAACATGCAGTCTAGTGTATCGGTTGCTAGTCAAGCGGCGTCTAGTGCTGCTATAGTTGCTTCACAGGCAGCTATAACGGGAGATAATGCCATTAGTGTCGCTAATAATGCTAGTCAGGCCGCATCTAGTGCCATATTAGCTGGTAGCACAGCAGCAGTAAGTGCAAGTCAAGCAAGTGCTGATTATCAGACGTTGAGTGCAGGGGTTAAGGACGGCTCGGTAGTCCATATCACAACAGAGACGGTTATTGATAAAGGGGTTATCGGTACGGCTGAGATTGCCAATGCCACTATTACCAATGCTAAGATCGGTAAATTGGCTGTAGGTACAGCACAGATTAAAGATGCCGCTATCACAGATGCTAAAGTAGGTAGCCTTAGTGCCAATAAATTAACAGCTGGTACGATTGACTTTAATACGATTAATGGTAAAAATATTAACGCATCAAACATTACAACAGGAACAATGAGCACTGACCGGTTAAATGTCAACAAGCTATCAGCTTTAAGTGCCAATTTAGGTGATGTTACTACTGGTTCACTTAAAGGTGTCAACATTGTTGCTAACACGTTTAGCACGCCTAATGGCTCATTTACAACCGATGCAAGTGGTGCTGTCGTAGCTAGCAATTTAACAATTAGAGGTGTTACTAACCTAGTTTATAATGCGGCATTATTAGGTGGTAGTGGTCATAACATACCCGGATGGACAACCAGCCCAATGGCATGGTACTCAAATAATAGCGTTCACGATGGTGTGCCATCAATTGGTATTAATGGCGACACAGGTTCTGGTATTTGGAATAACTTTGCACAGTCTAAACTATATCCTTTAAATGGTTTGACTGGTAACCCTTATAGTGCATCGGCGTGGTTTCTTGACTATGGTAGTGATGCTAAAATGACATATCAATTAACTTTAGCCTTCTTTGACTCAAATGGGAACCGTCTTCCGCCTGGCAACTATGCGTCTGCTCAAGTATTGGGAACTGGCAGTGCTCAAGCATGGAAGTATCTAACTATTAATGGCTTTAGTGCTCCTAGTACCGCTGTCTATGTTGGTATTCAATACTGGGCCTATAACGGTAATGGACATGCTGTGTTTAGCTCACCTATGCTAACTCAAACCTCCCAATCTACGGGTTACCAGCCAGATACGGGTAACGTTGTTAGTGCTGGCATTATTAATGGGTCAGTTATTAATGGATCAACTATCAACGGGACGACGTTCCACGGTGGCGATATTATTAATGACGCCAATAATACCGCTAAATATTATCCAATGACTATTACGCCAGACGGAGCATATAAGTCAACGTACTTTGACAGCGCGGTCGGATTGCAATCAAGCGTTGAATCTGGGGCGATTAACTATAAATATCGCTCAATGATCGGTAATGGGCAATACTTAGCTTATGATTCAGTAATTAACGGTCAAGGTTTTGAGTCACACTCAGGTTATACGTCAGTTAAAGATGCAACTTTTTCCAATACAGAGACAGTCACGGGCTATGTTAACGTAACACCGTCCACAGGAATCTATTTGTATGGGCCAACACAGAAAATAAACTTTGCTGGTAATGCCGATAACATTGGCAGTAACGGAGTTACTATGGACGCTTATGGCAATATATATGCACAATCTAACTCCGCTTATTGGAGAATTAGAGATATTAATGGCAATGAGGTTGCTAATTTTGGAATTGACACTGCCAATACAAGGGCTATTTCGTTATATCGAGACACTAAAATTGGAAACCTGTTTCTAGGCGTTGGGCATACTATCGGCATGCTTGATAGTAGCCCATTATACTTCAAGAAGGGTGATTCACGTGGTAGAATGCTAGGGCTATATGCGGGTGCCATTCACTATGAAAACCTAATTAAATCGTCCCTATTAAGTGTTAAGCGAGACGTTAAAAAGGTTGACACAGCTTATTGGGCACAGCTAGTTAACTCAATCGACCTAGCAACATACCAGTACAAGACTGACGATAATACCAGCCATATTAGGTTGTCTTCAATCGTTGATGATGTGAATGACACTAAGCAGTGGCAATTGCCAGACGTGTTTGTCAGCCGTGATGAAGACGGCAGGCTATGTGGGGTGGATGCCAGTGTGCTATTAAATGCCACCCTAGCCACGGTACAGGAACAACAGAAAGAAATTGACAAATTAAATGGGCATTTATTAGAATTGGAGGTCAAATTAAATGGATAGCATTTTAATCACGAATTATAAACCGGATTACACGAACAACATTATGACAATTAGCATTCAGATTAATACACTTGGTATCAGTTCACAGGTAAGTATTACCATGGATGAATTTAACACTGCCATTGCTGGAGGTGCTGGGGGAGCAGATAGGGTTAAATTGAAGGTACTAGACACACTGATTGACAGTCTGACCGCTTTAAAGCCAGTTACCACGACCACGACTACGACAACACAGGAGGCTTAAATTATGAATATTGACGCACAAGCTTTAGTCAACAAGCTGACAAGTAACTATGCCCAAGAGATTGCCCTTAAAGACCAGCAATTAGCGATGGCACAAGTTCAAATTGACCAGCTTAATGCCAAGTTGGCTGAAAAGGAGGCGCCTAAAAATGGCGAAAACGCTTAGTTTTACGGATATGTCCCCACAAACGGTTAAGATTGGTGATACCACTACCAGTTTTTCGTTAATTTGTGGCAATGATAACGTGGCCACTGATTTAACTAATGCCACTTCAATTACCGCTAAATTGGGCAATGCTAGTGGCTATCTTAAATCGGCCACAGTTGACCCAGCTAGTCTAACGGATCCAACGACTGGTCAAGTTACCGTTAAGTTTAATGCTGACTTGATGACTAGTTTGCCAGCTGGTAGCTATGCCATTGAAGTATGGGTGGCTGATAGTACTGGGACGTCAATCTATCCTAGTGATGGATCAACTGGGTTTGCCATTACCAATAACATTCAAAGCGCCAATGGTAGCACGATTACCACCATTACTTTTGATGACTTTGTTAATAAATTTAAAAATATTGCGGCTAATGCACTACCGGGAACAACTGACACTACTAACTTTCAGAAACAAAAAATTACGGCTGATAACGGTGGACATTTACTTGAAGTTTTATCTGGCCAGGATTTTTATGGAAAAGTATTATCATTGGGGTTAGGTTTTTACACATTCAGATGCGCAGATTTAGCGAAAAACAATCCGTTTGATAATATATGGACGAGAGGAATAATCTTTATCGACAGTTTGGATGCTAGTGGCGTGCCAAATGCTGTTATGATAAATGCCACTGACACGAACGGAACATTCTATAACTGCTATTACTATCAAAGCTGGGTTGTTAATAGAATACCAATTTCAAAAAGCTAAATTAGGAGGTAGACAATTGAAACTAAAAAATAAACTATTACTGACTGGAGTTGCCACTATGGCGACTCTTTTTTTAGGGCTAAATGCTAACGCCGCTCGCATGGATATGGTCGATGTATCGAATAATAACGGCTACATGAGTGCCGCCGAATACGTTTCGATGCGTAATGAATTTGGTGTCAAGGCTGTTACGGTCAAGATTAGTGAAGGCGGTACGTACAAGGATCCGTATGCTGCCAGCAACATTGCAAATGTCCAAGCGGCCGGATTATATGTCAACGGTTACCACTTTGCACGCTATGCCACTAAAGCACAAGCAATCGCCGAAGCTGACTTTGCTGGGCAAACGGCTAAAGCGGCAGGGCTACCAGTTGGCGCGGTACTAGCGACTGACGTAGAATCACAGGAAGCCAATAACCAATCCAAAGCAACCAACGACCGCAATAATGCGGCGTTCATGAAAGAAATTCAGAAGTTTGGTTATCGTGCCGACGTTTATACGTCTGGATCATGGGCTAACAACAAGATGACCATCAAGGGTAAAACAGGTTGGATTGCCGCTTACCCGTATGTGGTTAGTGGTAAGAACTGGTATTCAAGTAACCACGCATGGCAGTGGTCATCAACGGCTAAGTTCCGTATTAGCTATGGTGGCTTTGACGTTAGCCAATTAAATAGTGATTACTACACAGCTGGTCAGAAATCAAAGGTAAAGCCAACTAATAAAGCTGCAGTTAAGGCCAACAACCAAAAAGCAAACAAAAACACTTCAAAGCTAGTTGCCTCGGCCAAGTGGGTCAAGGAAACGAAGACCTACACACTCAAGACTGCGGTCAAACTGCACACTGGAGCGTCAACGTCATCAAGTGTCATCACGACTTTGCCAGCTGGAACGACGGTCAAGACTGATCAAGCCATCATTCAGGGCGGTTATCGCTGGGCACGGCAACCACGTTTTAATGGTTATGGCTATCTAGCAACCGGCCCGGCAAGTAATACGCTGGAATATGTAAAAAGTGGTGCAACTCATACGTACTACACAGTTAAGTATGGTGACAGTTGGTGGACAATCGCACAACGCAACGGCCTGAGCATGACTACATTAGCTAGCCAGAATGGAAA
>JAKDPD010000038.1 GCA_030455605.1 Lactobacillus sp. | reverse complement strand
AATAGGCTAGTTTTTGCACAAAAAAAGTCAGTTGCTACTCACAACTGACTTCATTAAGATTTCAAATCTAAATGCTTTTTAACAAAAATAATGTTTTTTAACCGATAGCACCCTCCATCTGAAAACTAATTAGCCGGTTTAGTTCGACCGCATATTCCATCGGTAATTGTTTCGTAAATGGCTCTACAAAGCCCATAATAATCATTTCCGTAGCCTTGCGTTCTGGAATCCCACGACTCTCCAAATAATACAATTCTTCATCAGAAATCTTTGACACCGTGGCTTCATGTTCCATTGCGACATTCGAATTCTCAATGGCGTTGGTCGGAATTGTGTCAGAGGATGACTGATCATCCATGATAATCGTGTCGCACTCCACGTGTGACTTCGATCCGGATGAATTCTTACTGAAGTTAACTGTCCCGCGGTAATCAGTCGAACCGCCACCCTTCGCGATTGACTTAGAAACAATTGAACTGGAAGTGTTCGGTGCATTGTGGAGCATCCGGCTACCCGAATCTTGATGGATGCCATGATGAGCTACCGCGATTGAGAGCATCGTGCCTCGGGCGCCTTCTCCGTTCAAATACACCGATGGATATTTCATCGTTACGGCAGCACCTAAATTACCATCAACCCATTCCATGGTGGCATGTTTACCGGCACTGGCGCGCTTCGTCTCAAGACTATAAACGTTATCTGACCAGTTTTGAATCGTGGTGTAGCGAGCATACGCATGATCCAGCACATTAACTTCAACCACGGCCGCATGCAAAGAATTACTACTATAATTCGGGGCCGTACAACCTTCGACATAGTCTAAACTGGCACCCTCATCGACAATAATCAACGTCCGTTCAAATTGCCCAGAGTTCTCACTATTCAACCGGAAGTAGGCTTGAATTGGCGTTTTCACCTTTACACCCTTAGGGACATAAATGAACGAACCACCAGACCAAACGGCCGCATTCAGCGCCGCAAATTTGTTGGACTCAGGGCGCACCAATTGGCCAAAATACTTTTTGAAAAGATCCGGATACTCACGCAATGCGCTGTCCGTATCCGTAAAAATAATGCCTAAGCGATCAAACTCCGCCTTCATGTTGTGATAAAGCATTTCTGATTCATATTGGGCACCACTCCCAGCTAGATACTTACGTTCAGCTTGTGGTACGCCCAAGCGATCAAAGGTTTGCTTAATTTCAGCTGGCACATCATCCCAATCACGGTACTTCTGCTTCGTATATTTTTGATAATAGGTCATCTCATCCAGATTAAGCTGGGATAAATCTGGTCCAAAAGGCGGAAGCGGCATCTTGCGATAAATCTCATACGCCTTGATCCGGTAATCCAGCATCCATTGCGGCTCATGCTTCTCGCGCGAAATCGCCCGCACTACCTGCTCATTTAAGCCACGCCCAGTCGTAAACTCTGGGCGAATATCATCATGAAAACCGAATTGGTAATCTTCATCTTTAACAAGATCAGCTGCTTTGGTCATACTTTTCCCTCCTGCTCTGTTAAAATTGCTTGCTTGAGTGCCCACCAGCTGATGGTGGCACATTTAATTCGTGTTGGAAATTGCATCACTTGGGTTAGAATTGCTGCATCCCCCAAGCCCGCTTTAGGTGCTCCTTGTCCCATCGCTAACGCGGAAAAATGATCTGCCAACGTTAACGCCTCCTGCATCGTTTTGCCTTTAATGACGGTCGTGAGTAAACTGGCTGAGGCTTGACTAATTGTACAACCACTGCCAGTGAACTGAATGGCTACAATCCGCCCCTGATTCACCTGCAAATATATGTGGATGGTGTCGCCGCAACTCGGATTATGCACGAGTTGGTCACTGGTTGCGGTGACTAATTTACCTTGATTGCGAGGGTGTGCCGCATTGTCCAAAATCACCGCTTGATATAGTTCACGTAGATCATGCAACATGGAAAAACTCCTTTGCAGTTTTAATCCCTTCAACGAGCCGGTCACAATCAGCCGCGTCATTATATAAAAAGACACTCGCCCGTACGGTAGACTCCGTGCCTAACGCTTTGACTAATGGCTCGGCGCAGTGATGTCCAGCCCGAACTTCAACCCCAAGTTGGTCTAGGACAGTTGCCAAATCGTGGGGATGCACCCCCGTCAGATTAAAGCTAATCACGCCGTAACGTGGCCCGCTACCATATACCGTCACGCCAGGAATCGCTGCTAGCCGCATCGCTAAGTCCTGCAATAAGACTTGCTCGTGTTGCCAAATGCGTTGCCAGCCGATGTGAGTCAAATAAGTTAAGGCGGCCGCTAGCCCAATGGCGCCGATAATATTCGGCGTGCCAGCTTCAAATTTTTGCACCCCAGTAGCCCAGCTGGCTGTTTCACAACTGACGTCAGCAATCATCCCACCGCCATAGCGATACGGCGGAAGCTGCTGGAGCAAGGCGCTTTTCCCGTATAGGACACCAATCCCGGTTGGAGCCAACAATTTATGCCCGCTAAACGCATAAAAATCACAATCCAGCGCGGTCACGTTAACGGCCAGATGTGGTACAGCTTGCGCCCCATCAATGACCGCAATTGCGCCAACCGCATGCGCCCATTTAACCAGCTTAACCACCGGATTTTCACAGCCCAACACATTGGAAACTTGTGTCAAGACTAACACTTTCGTATGCGCATTAAATAACGTCCGTGCCTGCGCTAAATCAAGCGTTCCTTCAGAAGTCAGCTGAATAAAGCGTAATTTAGCACCCACTTGCAAGGCCAGTTGCTGCCAAGGCAGCAAACTTGAATGGTGTTCCATGATGGAGACAACCACTTCATCGCCGGCACGCAAATGCTGACGGCCCCAAGTCGCTGCGACTAAGTTCAGACTGTCTGTGCATCCGGCGGTAAAAATAATTTCATCAGATCCAGCATGTAGCCAGTTAGCAACTTGCTGGCGGGCAGCTTCATAGCGATTCGTAGTCTCATAGCCAAGCGTGCTAACGCTGCGATGCACATTCGCATAACTCGTAGCATAAAAAGTTTGCAGCACTTTGAGCACTGGGGTGGGCATGAGGGTCGTCGCCGCACTATCAAGATAAGTTAAAGGCTGATCACCAATCCGGCGCGTGAGCTCCGGAAAATCAGACCGTCGCAAAGCGTTGCTTTTGTCCATGAATCAGCTTTCTTTCTAGGATGGCTAACATCCGGTCACGCACCAGTCCCGCAGGCATCCCGCTTAGGACCGCATCTAAAAAACCATGAATGACCATCCGCTCAGCTGTCGGATAAGTGAGGCCGCGGCTCATCAAATAATTCATTTGAATTGGATCCACGGGTCCCACACTCGCAGCATGAGCAGCAATTACGTCATTTTCATCAATTAATAAGAGCGGATTGGCATCTCCATGGGCCTCATCAGACATCATTAAGACCCGATTTTTCTGATCCGCCTTAGCGCCCGAAGCCCCGTGGACAATCTGCCCAATCCCGTTAAAAATAAGCTTCGATTGATCAAGGAGCACCCCGCGCTGGTTAATTAAGCCGGTGGAATGACGGCCCCGATTAATCACGCGATTGTTAATGGCAACCTGCTCATCACGCGCAGTGACCGCAATCACCTTGGAATCGGCATAACTGCCTTCGCCAACTAGTTCCGAAGCTAAATCGCCAATGGTATTCCCGTCATTCATCAAGGCCACATTCCACTCAACGTGAGCATCGCGGCCAATGTCAGCGCGGCGGTTAAAGGCTAGTGTCGTTTGTGCCCCAAGCTCATCTAGCGAGGAAAATTCAACCTGACTGCCAGCAGCTGCTGCCACTTCCACCATCAAATTAGCGGTATTAGGTACACTGCCAATTGTGGCTAAGTGCTCAACCACCTTGACACTCGCAGCGCGCTCGGCCACTGCCAGCACATGCGACACAAAAGGTAGCTTTTGACTAGCATCTTGCACCAATTCCAATTCTACTGGTTCAGTGACCTTAACCCCGGCTGGGACGTATAAGACCACCCCGCTCGTCAGATAAGCGGCGTGATATGCTGTGAGTTGATCCTCATCCGCTTTAATAACCTGCATCAAGTGCTGCTGCATGAGCTCAGGCTGCTTGCGTAAGGCGGTTGGTAAATCCATTAAGCGCACCCCTTGAGCTGCCAAAGTAACAGGTAACTGACAGCGCACCGTGGTTTGCCCTAAAGCGACGAATTGCACTGCCTCAGCTGGTGCAGGCTGCTGCAAGGCTGCGGGTAATGCGGCCTGATTTGAAATCGCCAGCTTCAGCTGCTGATCAACTAGGTCCCAATTATGATAGCGAAAACGCTGAATATATGGCAACTTAGCCGTTTCTAGAATTTCACTCGCACGTTGCCGTAATTGCAACATGAAGCTAGGCTCATGCTGGGCCTGACTATAAGTGACAATTTCTGATTTCATCGTGGTCACCCCTAATCTTCATCCACGAGTTCAACTTTGAGCCCTAATTCATCCCGTAAGCCAGCATAACCTTCTTTTTCAAGTTTACGCGCTAAATCGGGACCACCAGTTTTAACCACACGGCCAGCCATCATTACGTGCACGACATCAGGTACCACATAGTCGAGCAAGCGCTGATAGTGGGTAATCATCAAAGCCCCGAATTGATCACTCCGTAAGGCATTAATCCCGTGTGCTACCACGCGCAAGGCATCGATATCAAGGCCGGAGTCGATTTCATCCATGATGCCAAAACTCGGTTTAATCATTAACATTTGCAAAATCTCATTCCGCTTCTTCTCACCCCCTGAGAAGCCTTGGTTGAGATAACGTTGGGCCATTTCTGGTTTCATATCAAGTAGCGCCATATTTTTATCCAGCTCATTCAAGAAACTCATAATGGCAATAGGTTGATCCTTTGGTCGCCGTGCATTAATCGCCGCATGTAAGAATTCCTGATTAGTCACACCAGGCACCTCAGCTGGATATTGCATGGCCAAAAAGAGCCCGCGTCGGGCCCGTTCATCCACCGGCATCCCCACAATATCAATCCCATCGAGCAAAATTTGACCCTGCGTCACATGATAATTGGGATTTCCCATGATGGTCTCCGATAAGGTCGACTTCCCCGTACCATTCGGCCCCATGATGGCGTGAATTTCGCCGGTTTTCATGGTTAGATTCAACCCCTTCAAGATTTCTTTCCGGGTTTTCTTCTCCATATCCATGACTTCAACATGTAAATCTTTAACCTCTAGCACGCTCATATTCATTCCCCTTTTTCTATTTGCTATAACTTTTATTGTAGCAAACAAAAGCGCTTCCCAAATTTTACAATTCAGGAAACGCTCATGTGTTTTAATGTCTAAAAAGTGTGTCAATTTACCGCCGCTGTACGGTTCGCTGGCCTA
>JAKDPD010000037.1 GCA_030455605.1 Lactobacillus sp. | reverse complement strand
TTGTTCTCCGCATAAGATTTGTAAGTAGCGTCATATCAATAAAAGTGCTTTAAGATGTAACATATATTCAAAGCATTAAAACAGACCAGTTTATCGTAGACTGGTCTGTTTATTTTTGACTAAATTGTCTTGTCTACATCTTACACATAACTATGCCTTAGCATTTCGGAAAATGGTAACGTTTCGCTTACCATCCTTAAAATTATAAGGCAAGACATTGTTTACCTCTGTGAGTATATCTGAATCTCTAATTGGCAAGACCAATTATTACGCGTTGAAGCATCTTCTTAAAAATATAGTCCAGAATAATGGGAAAACTTCAAAATTTAAAACGCTACTTGGAACAAAAATATAGTAAAAATTTTAAAAATCCCCTAACATCTACATTATCAATATTGAGACTTTTTAAAAAATTATTGGAAGGCTATGAGGCGTGAATAATAATATATGATTTTCTACACGAGATTCTCAATGCCCCTTGTGTTTTTGTATTTTCTTCGCCTGACGCATTTTATATCTTCTTTCTTGATCTAAGACTTTTCTAGCGCATCTATTACGTCGTTGTGCTAATTTTTGACACTCCATCTGTTTTTGAAGTGTTTTTTGTGCTTTAGTACTGATGCCATATTCAACACTCCTTTTAGCTAAGCGCTGAAGACGCTTCGGATTGATTTTTCGTCGAGAAAAAGATACATCACAAACAGTTTGTTTGAAAAAAATGATTTTATTCCAGTGATGAATAACTAGATTGTAAACCAAAGTTAATTTGGGTTCTGAAGATCCTAAGTTAACTTGACCAACTTCATAAGTGGAACCAAAACGTCTTTCAAAAATAGCCTTGTAAAACGGTGGTTCATAGACAATTGTTAATGCGCTCTTAATAGTATACATCAAACATCCTCCTTAAAATTAATTAAGAAAGATGGACAACCAAGGAGGCAGGTTACTGATAGCTTCACTACGTTCGGACTACCAACCGAACTGTGTTTTTGCTTTCTATTTTTAGTTTAACCCAAATTTCCTTGCTAATACAGCCTTTGCTAAAAAATCCACAACTGATATTATATGTTAGCAAGGACCAACAGACCTATTCACCACCAAAGGAGTGTGAACTCATCATGGACAAATATCACAGAGCATTCGGCGTATATGGCATTATGTATGAAAAAAACAAGGGACTCGTGGTTATCAAGAAAAATGGTGGTCCCTACACCAATCGCTTTGATCTCCCAGGTGGTAGCCTCGAAGATGGTGAAGCACTGAATGTCGCCATCAAACGCGAGATAAAAGAAGAAACCGGACTAGTCGTTTTATCTTACCGTCAGCTCGGGATCACAAGTTTTAAATACCCTTGGGATTATTTAAATTTTCACCTTAACCAGCATATTGCCGTCTTCTATGATATCCAAAAATTGGCAGGCACACTTGAACAAGTTGTGCCCCAATTTGAAGGTCAAGACTCACTTGGCGCAATATTTGTTCCGCTGCGGCAACTTAATCTGACTAATGCTTCGCCGCTGGTGCTTAAAGCCAAAGAATACTTGCTGAATGATCGACAATTCAATGATGCAGATACGTCGTTTGATAACTGGAACGTACTTGACAAGCCTGTCTTTTAGCCGGCCTATTCTGCTGATAAAGATTAGCGTTATAATTGACCAGGCCTGAACATCAGGTCTGGTCAATTTTTATCCATCATTATCCATTAGAAAGACAGGCGAGTCCTTGAATCGAAGTCGTTCATTAATAATAATAATGGCATCATCGTCGGTGGTTGCATCGGGTTAGTTATCAGCCTCTTCCGCTTTCTCATTCAAAACAGTATTTTACGCTGGAAGCAGCTTTATCAAAGTACCCACCAGCAGCAACCCCTTACCCTACTACTAATCATTGCTATCCTGATTGTGATTGCGCTGGTAGTCAGTCTCCTAGTCAAAAAAGAGCCGCATATCATGGGGTCTGGCATCCCCGAAGTTAAACTGCAATTGTCTCAAGGATTACAGTTAAATCCCGTCGCCATTCTATGGCGTAAATTCGTAGCTGGCGTCTTAATGATTGGGACTGGGAGTTTTCTAGGCCGCGAAGGCCCTTGCGTTCAGCTAGGTGCGACCGTGGGTCAAATTTATGCGCAGCAGCGTCAGCTTGCAAATGGTCATTGCCGGTGCTGCGGCTGGTTTAGCCGCGGCTTTTAATGCACCGCTTGCCGCGAGACGATGTTTGTCCTAGAAGAATTGACCCAGCGCTTCTCCAGAAGCTATTTAGTGATTGCCTTAAGTAGCGCCATCGCAGCGGATATCGTGACCACTTATTTCTTCGGGTTAAAACCCGTTTTACAAATTCACTATGCCAGAAGTTTGCCACTAAAGTATTATGGCTTGCTACTATTGCTGGGCTTTTGGGGTTGGTTACCAATTTTTTACCTTGCATGCTGGCAGTTGGTTTCACTTTTTCACGCGGCACCACTTGCCACGACCATACCACACGCTCATCATGCTCGTGTTTACGCTGACGATTGGACTCACTGCGCCTTACCTATTGGGCGGAAGCAGTGACCTCATTCAACAGCTTCACAAAATGTCGTGGGGCTTCACCCTGTTGTTACTCATCTTTATCATTCGCTTGCTAGGGTTGACAATTTCTTTTGGATCAGGTGCACCCGGTGTCATCTTCCTGCCTATTCTCACTTTAGGCGCGGTGCTTGGGGCGATAGTTGCCAGTTGTTTTATTCAGCTAGGCTGGTTACCTGCAGCCTTTTTGCCAAACTTCATCATTTTTACCATGGCGGGCTATTTCGCCGGCATTAGTCAATCGCCATTAACCGCGATTATGTTAATTACCGAAATGGTGGGTTCACTCGTGCATCTGCTGCCACTCGCCTTGGTCTCACTGACAGCGTACTTGATTGTCAATCTGTGCCACGGTGCCCCAATCTATGAGGCCCTAACTGAACAATTGCAACACAAAGCTAAAGCATAAACAAAAAACTATCTCATTTGAGATAGTTTTTTCATACAATCAATTAGCACGCACAGTAACTGACCACGCGCTGCTAAAATTCCCGATAGAAGCTGACCAAATTGAGCTCACTCGTCTCGGTAAAACCACACTTTCTATAAAAACTCCGAGTGGCCACGGTATCATCTGTCAGCAATACCTTTTGCCGAATATTCTGATGTTTAGCCATCACTTGCTTCATTAAATTCATCCCGATTCCCCTGCGTTGATAATGGGGATCAACTAGAATGTCTTGTACATATAAAATCGTCTGGTTATCACCCACCGTTCTAACTAATCCCACCAACTGCTGGTCGTCCCCATGCCCGGGAACGCGCTGAAACCTTTACTACCATTATTCATTGATTGACACACAAAAAAGCACCTGATGCTTCCCAGCATCAAGTGCTTTTTTAATCGCAACGAGGCACGTTGCTAGCGCTCATCAGTTTTCTGCTGACGCTTTTTTAACGTCGCATTAATTACCTTTACCTGTACCTGGTTAGTGACGAATAACATCCCCCAAACAATAAGATAAATAATGAGGTAGCTACCAATGAACTCCAACCAGTAAGTTGGGCTATTCCAAACCACCCACGCATTAACGACCATCGCACCCAGTACGATTGAGAACGTCAGGATCATGTGGATGAGCACTAAGACCCAGAATGACGCCCATTCAGCTCGAAATAAGAAGGACAACAGTCCAATGAGACCACTCATTACCATCATGGTGACAATATTCATTGCCGTGGGAACGCCTGATGGCAAATGGAATAGTAGAAAAACGAGATAAATCGTTGAACCGTGTTCCAGTCCAGTTAAGAAATATTGAAAAATTTGCCTGATGTGTCCCATTTTGCGTTCACCTCAATAATCCTAAGCGTTGTTCCAGCGCCCCTAAATACTTGCGACTCACGCTGGTCTTAACCCCATTGGTTAAAATGGCAGTCATATTGCCCGAGAAACTATTTTCTAACGATTTCAGCTGATTTAAATTAATCGCCGCATGTTTAGAAATTTGAATAAAATCGGGTTGCTTCAGCTTGGTCAATAACGCGTTCAAGCGCCCCTTCGTGGTAACCTCACGGTGCACTGTCGTAATCAGCAAATCGGTATTTGAGACATCAATCAAAATGATTTCTTTGACCTTAATAAGCTGTACCTGATCATTGCTACGCACCGGTAAGATTTCTGGCGGCATTGATTGATAACGTGCTAAATAGTCCATGAGCTGCCTAACGGCTGGTGTCTCGCGCTGAGCGGCCAGGGTAAGCTCAATTTGATCTGGCGGTAGATTGGGGTCTGCTTTAAACTGGATGTCCATCACTCATGCGCCCCTTTCGTCGGCATCATTCATTTTTTGGTGGCAAGCTGGTGTCGCCTTTGCTGGACTAATTCTGTCACAAAAAGCAGTAAGATACCAGCTAGCACCATCAAGATGATGATTTGTAGCGTCCCAGTCGTACTCAGCAAATGCCCCCAATCCAGGCGCACACCCATCAAGCGTTCAAAGTGCTGACGTGCTGCCCTGGCGGGAAAGGCTTGGGCCAATTGCTGATCCATCATCACCTGCCGATACAGTGAGGCAAGATAAGCCCCAGGTGTCAGTTTAATCAGTGTTTGCGCAAAAGTTGGTAAAACCCCAATGGGGATGTAAGTCCCCACTAAAAAACCGGTTGCAGTACCCACAATGGTGCCAATAGTCCCTAAAGTATCAATGCGATGGACAAATTCAACAATTAGCATATTGCCCGTGACAGATAAAAGCGCGCCTAAGGCGGCAATGCCCAGAATCGCAACCAGCTTTGAAGTATCCAAACTGAGCTGATCACTCATCCCAAAGTAGCCCACCATAATGACGAACATGACCACTTGCATCAAGAAGCCAATCAGACTAGCACTAAGCAGATAACTGACTTTAATTTCGAACCGAGATAAATCGGTCAGCATGAAGTCCTTAATGACTTGCTGCTCACGGTCCTTGGCTAATTGCCCTAAGGCAGTCAGCGTGGTCGTAATTCCTGTCACCGATAAGGTCCCACCAATTAGCCACAGGTCCAATAACTGGCGCGAATGAGGCACGGCCGCCCAACTATCGAGCATACTTTTTTTCAAGAAAATCACATACAAAACCAAACTGATCATCGCACCCAGAAGTGAGAAAAAGAGCCCTGCTTTATTTTTAAAATAGAGTAACAGATTTCGACGACATAAAGCCAGCATCTTAACGTAGCTTCCTTCCGGTCAAATTTAAAAAGGCATCATTCATATTGCCTGGACTATATTCAAATGTGGTCAACCAGGCGCTGCATTGCGCCAATAGTGTAATCGCGCTGGTCGCATCCGCTGGCCAACAGACAATTCCCGTTGGCGTTGTTTGATACTTTAGCTCAGCCGGTAAATGTGCGAGCAGTTCCTGCGGATGATTGGTCATCAGACTAAGCCGATTCTTGGAATAGCGCTGCTTGATGGCAGTTGCTGTATCATTTGCGATAACCTGCCCATGGTCAATAATATAGACATTATCGGCATGATCTGCCTCTTCCAAATAATGCGTCGTCAGGATAATCGTTAATTGCTGCGTTTTTAACAGTGACTTAAGTAGCTTCCAAATGGCTTTGCGCGTTTGAATATCTAAACCCGTCGTGGGTTCATCTAAGAACAAGATATCGGGCTGATTGAGTAGCGCCCGCGCAATATCCACGCGGCGCCGTTGCCCGCCCGACAGCTTGCCATATAACTGATTGACAAAACTGGTTAAACCAGTCGCGGCCACCACTTGATCGACGCGCTCCTTTGGCAGCTGCTTGTAGAGTCCAGAACGCGTAACGAGATTCTGTTTCACCGTTAAGCGCGCATCCAAGATACTATCTTGAAAGACCATACTCAACTTCGCACCGGGCGTACGCACGACTTGACCGGAACTAGGGGTAATGAGCCCGGTTAACATTGACATCGTTGTCGTCTTCCCCGCACCATTCGGACCCAGCAGCGCCGTAAGGCTCCCTTTCGCAATCTTTAAATTCACATGATTGACGGCCACCTGGTGGCGGTAAATTTTAGTCAATTCTCGCGTTTCAATAATCATCATGTCATCTCCTTATTGCTAATAGTTTAGCAAAGATGTGTTTGTTTGCGAGATATTCAGCGCCTAGTGGTGCTGAGGGCGCCGCAAGTGGTTGCAAGGCGCTGGTTAAATGCAAAAAAAAAGACGATACGTGAGAATTTTTTGATATTTTAATCTATTCCCATA
>JAKDPD010000036.1 GCA_030455605.1 Lactobacillus sp. | reverse complement strand
TGGCAATGGCACTGCGTCCTTTACCAGCACTAATATTACTAAAACTCATATGAAAGATTGCCATGTCAGTCACCGCCTTTCTTTGCTTTATGGGTTTGATTTTGTTGTCGCCAACGGCGACTTCTGATACAAGCTTTTAGCACGATTTACCCCATAAGATTTTGGTGGGGTGTAAGTGCGCATTGACCTCGTTTCACTCGGTCTTCTGATTCCCTTATATTTACTGTTAGTGTACGCCTCACGCTTCGCTTTTTCAACATTTATGTTGACTTAGATTGATTCAGTTGTTATTATCTTTATTAATTATATACAAATTTGACAGGAGGAGTTAAGATGACCCAATCGGCATTGGAAAAACAAGAAGCTAAATTAAAACAGCTTAATCAAAGGATCAAAGCTGAAAAAAGTAAGATTGAACAAAACCTTGGCAAGCAAATTATTAAAACGTCAAATTTATATTACGCCAATTTATCGAATCAAAAGATCAAAGACCTCGCGCAAAAAATCGCAACGGTTTTAAACCATGAATCAAATAACCAATTGTAACTAAGTGGTGATAATGATGGCTAATCAATACGAAAAATTGGTTGCACAAAAAGCTCGTTTAAAAGAGAAAATGGCTCGGGAAGATTTTAAATTACGGCAGTCTAAATACTATGAAAATCGTCAAGCCCGCAAAGCACGATCTCGGCGGCTAATTCAAAAAGGCGCTTTATTGGAAAAGTACTTTCAAGCTGATAAACTATCGGTCGAGCAAACCGAAGAGCTTTTAAAAATGTTTGCCGATTATGTCAATGCCCATAAACCGAGTAAATTCAAAAACGATCAACCTAAGAACTAGGTCGATCGTTTTCTTTTTCTGGATCATTCATTGGCTTTTTAAATTTTAAATCTGGATTATCTTTAACAAAGCTATTAAGTTGTTTTTGAACGGCTGTTTCAAAAGTGATTTTCGGATTGATCCAAGGATATTCACTCAATTTATTTTTAATAACCTGATTATGCTCTCTTCTGTAAACTGACACAAATTTTTGGCTATTATCGTAGGTCACGACGTTATCAGCTTTGAAGGCAACGGCTGGCAAACTATGATTTGATTGACTATAACGTTTCCTAACGACTTCATCTGGTACACCATGCCCACCTTTTTTGATCCGCTTATGAACACGATTAATTGCCATTTTTTCGCTTTTTAACGCCACATATAAAAGCGTAACCTCGAAACCATTTTTGTGGGCACGATCAATTAAATTCAATTGAGCCTTACCTTTTAAACCACAAAGTGTTTTACGTTGATGATTAGTTCTTGACGTTTTTCTAAGAGGTAAGTGTGTAAAGCGTTAAAGAGTTTACGTTTATCAGGATTATGCACCTCTTGCTCCCCAAATTTTTGAATATCAACTGCCCACGGGTCAGCCAACAAATGCTCTATCTTTTCGACTGCTTTGCTTGGTTTAGTCATTTTAAAAGCGCCTTTCATGTTTAGCTGCTTATCCGCTCTTACAATTAAAATGCCTGGTATAAGTTTAAATAAGCTTTTGTTTCCAAGCATAATTTCAAAGACATCTTAGCTTGTTTTACTCGTCATTGGTTATAAATTTTCCTGTCAGCAGTTTTAAATCAGTATTGGTAAATTTATGTATCAAACAACTAAAATCTCTTAGAAACGATTTTACAGCCTTTTATGACTAGTGGTATAACCAACTGTCGTCGGCTGGCTTTGAATTCGGAACAGCTTCGTTTAGTTAAACGGATAATGGCCGATGGAGGCTACATCGGAGAAAATTTTGCAGAGTTGGTTCAAAGCACAATTGGTGCTGAAATGATCATCGCTAAGCAAAGTGATTTGAAGCATGGACAAATAACCCCACAGCGGTGGGTGGTTGAACGATCCTTTAGTTGGTTGGATAAATGTCGGCGCCTATGGCGCAACTGCGAACGTTACCTACAAACTATTCGAATTATGGTAGCTTTAGCCTTCATCAGGCTTTTATTGAAAGACTATTAAAGATTAAAAACAGGTTCTTAGTCGCCGCTGCGAATGTAACCGAAGTTAACCAATTGGCCGCCCTGTTCGCATCACTTGATCAAAAATAATCACGACAATCCCAATACCAAAATACGCCACTGGAGCTGGCAGGCTCAAGTGACGTATTTTCGACTGGAACTAATTTAGCTATTTACAGCTACCAGTAGCCGATTACTTTTGTCCAAAGCAATCCGCCACCGAGCCAAATAATATTGAACATAATTCCAAAGATGGCGCTCAATTTCCACCAATCTTTGCTCTCAACATAACCGGTAGTTGAAAGCATTGCGGCCGGTCCCGCTGAATATGGTGTGGTCGAACAAAAAATCGACCCAGCCCAACCTAGCATCAGACCAGCCATTAATTTAGGGACGCCGGCACCGAGTGCAATCGACAAGAAACCCGCTAGTAATGCCGAAATTTGGGTAGTGATACTTGGAAACATGTAATGCAAATAGAAGTATGCCAAGAACAAGACAACTAACACCCAGACCCAGTTAATGCCGGTTAATAGACTGCCGAGCGTCTTTGAGAACCATGGGAAGAAGCCGAGGGTGGTCAATTTGGCGGACATTAACATGATAATAGATAGCCAAATCAGCAAACTCCAAGCCCCTTTTTTCGCCATCATGTCTTTCACGCTAATCACACCCGTAATGAGCAAAATTGCGACGGCAATAAAACCGACCATCGTCGCATCAATACCCAACTTCGTCCCGACTAACCAGAGCACTAACGCCAAGATAAAGACCACCGCCATGATTTTTTCAGCAATCGTCATTGGTCCCATCTCATCGAGTTTTTTCGTCGCCCAAGCATTCGCATGCGGAGTTGCTTTAACTTCTGGTGGATACAATTTAAATAAAACGAATGGCACTAATAATAGCGAAATGATTCCGGGAACAATCGCGGCGACAAACCATTGCAACCACGAAATCGTGACGCCTTGCGCATTGGCGATTCCGAGGGCAACCATGTTACCGGCAAGCCCTGTTAAAAACATCGTGGAAGTGACGATATTGACTTGATATTCATTGAAAACCAAGTATGACCCTAATTTACGTTGCGTCCCATTCTTCGGATCTGACCCCATTTCTTTGGATAATGAGTCAATAATGGGATACATAATGCCGTTAACACGGGCAATATTACTAGGAATGGCAATCGCCATCAGCGTTTCCACGGCGGATAATGAATAAGCTAACCCGAGGGTCTTTTTACCAAACGTGCGCACAAATAAATAAGCGATGCGCTTACCGAGGCCGGAATTAATAAAACCGGCGGACATGAACAAGCACATGGCCACTAACCAGGCCGTCGTATTCCCAAAAGCGGCCGTCACTTCTTGCGTCTTAAAAATCTTTAAGACCATTCCCAGTGTGACCGCAATTAACGTTGTCGCTGGCATGGGCAGTGGTTTCGTAATACAAGCCACAATCGTCGCCACAAAAATTGCAAATAAATACCAAGCTTCCGTGGTAATTGCCACTGGCCGGATGGGCGTGGCCGCCCAAATGAGTACGCCGAGAACTAACGGCCACAGAAAACCTTTATAATTCACTTTCGCTAACATCTACTCACCCCAATTTCTTTGCTTGCTTTAAAGCGTCTTTGACCGCATTGCGATAACCTTTGCTCGTCGCCGAAGCTCCGGAAATAACATCTACATCATACGTATTGGCTTTTAACATCGCGGCGCGCAATTTAGGCATCGCGGCACCCCCAATCGTCGGCGTTTCAGCGGCCTGCATGGTTTCGATATCGGTCATCTGGTCACCATCAACGGTCACTCGCACGGTAATCGGTAAATCACCCATCCCTTGATTAGCCACCCCAATATATTGGTTAGCAGCCGTTTCAAAGGTTGGCGTTGTCGCTTGCGCATCGGAACGTAGCGCTTCGCCGGCCAACGAAGGCGATGTCACCGCATCCAAATCAATCGCCGCAGATTTTGGTTTAGCCGCATTTAAACCGGCTAACCGACCGGAAATCAACAGGTCAGCGACCGAACTACCGCCGATATACTTCGTGGCAAAGGGATCGCCCAATTCACCGGCTTCATACAGGTGCGGAATCACGTTGCCGGCCAAATCAAGCACTTCGCACTGACCGTTGCGCCGGGCCCCACCATGGGTATGCAAAATATTATGCCGAATCGCAATCGCATAATAAGGGCCATCCCCAAATTGACGTATCGTTTCCGCCGGTCGGTCAGCCACGTAATCTCGACCTTGGGCGCTAAAGAAGTTAAAGTCCGCGACCGCTTGGGCTAACCGTGGGGCTTTGATTTTATCGGCCAAGTCCGCTAAGGTATCAGCTTTAACTGCATAACTAATCACTTGCTTAATTTGGTCGGCCTTTGGAGACGTATCTTGCTGTAACTGGTCGTATTCAGCTTGGTCCATGACAATGTGCGGATGATTCTGGTTAGGCAACATCACATAATCCCCATGATTATATTGAAAGCCATGCCGATCCTCACACTGTTCATTCAAGTAACGCGTCCCATCATCACCGGCAATAAAGACGCTCCCAGTGAATAATGATTTCCATTGAATCATATAAGCGAATTGTTCATGAGCGCGACCTTCATTCAATGAAAAGGCGTGGGAATCGAAGTTGGCCATATGCCACAAACGCGCGCCCGCTTCCACCGCTAAGTCAATCCCTTTACCTTGGTTATAGAGCGTCCCAATTGGTGCCAGCGCCCCTCGGCCAAGAAATGTTTGGACCATTTCGGGATTGTTTTCGTAGCCGCCAGAACTCATGACGACCCCATTTTTCGCGGCAATATTCCGTAATTGCCCTTGATGTTCAATCTGAACCCCTAAAATAGTTTTGGTTTGGGGGTCTTGAATCAAATGTTGGGCCGGTGAATCGTACCAAACATCGATTTTATCTAATTGATCATAGACGCCTTGTCGTAATAGCTTCCAAAAACTACCATCGTATAAAGTTGTCATACTTTGATGAATCATGGCATCAGCATGGTCGAATTCATAATATTCGGGCCGCTTATGCATCCCTGACTGATGCGCTTTTAAGCCAAAGTCCGCTTCCGCATAGGTGGTTAATTGCGTCAGTTCATATACAAAACTGTTTAAAGTCGCTTCATCGTGATCAAACGGCGCAAAGCTTTGCAAATAGTAATCCTTAGCTTTGTCAACATCGACGGCCGTGGCAAACGCCCCGGCGGCAAAGCGTGTATTCCCGCCTTCACTGCCTTCAGGCGCAGCATCAACGAGCAAAACTTTACGATCCTGCTTAGCCGCATACCGAGCAGCCGTCGCTCCAGCACCGCCAAACCCAATCACAACGACGTCATATTTGGCGTCCCATTTTAAATCCGCTGAATAATTCATATGTATCCCTCTTCCATAAATTATTTCTCTTGTTAAGTCGTAATATAGTCCTTCTGAGCGTTCAGGACCAACTTATTTTTGAAAGCGATTAACCGCTTGACACCCGCGAATAATGCCGGTTTTCCGCGCTTGGTTGCACCTACTCATCAAAAAACTTATAATTGAAAAAGATTGACTTATAAATTTATTTTATAAGTAAAGTGAGGGAATTAAGATGAATGACCGGGACTTAACTTATTTTTGTAAATTAATTGAATTGGGTTCATATACTAAAACCGCCACCTTTTTTGAGGTGACGCAACCAACGATTTCAGCGGCTGTTAAACGGCTATCCAAGCAATATCATGACCCCCTCATCACGCAAAAGAACCGGAAAAGTAAATTAGAACTAACGGCGGCCGGAACCATTTTGTATCAAAAGGGTCAACGCGTGATCACCACGCTCGCGAGCCTGGATTACGACGTCCAACACGCCAACGATAAGAAGATACGCATTGCCTTTTCGGGCATTGCCGGTGGCTTTTATATGCCGGATATCGTGGTGCAATTTTACCAAGCAGGCATTGCCGGGATGCTCGACCCCACTTTTATTCGCTCATCTTCCGCCTTAAAAGCCTTGTCGGATGGCAAAGTCGATGTGGCCATTTATTCATGGAACATTCCATTCAATGACCCCCAATATTATTTACGGACTTTAGAGGTAACGGATTTCGTCTTGATCGTCAAAGCCGACGATCCTTTGGCCCAATTCGACAATATCAGAGTCGACGAATTACGCCATTTGAACTTCATCGCCCGTGACCGGCAATATTCCACCACCGAAGCCTTGTTTCAAACTTGTCATCAAGAAGACTTTCAACCAAATATCATTTACACTGCTAGCACGCTAGAGTTAATGATTAGTCTCGTTAAACGCGGCATGGGCGCGGCCTATATTTTAGAAAGTCGCGTTAAAGCCGTGTCCGGGATTGCCATCGTGCATATTCAAAAGTCCCAGCGCATGTACTCATATTCGCAATTAGCGATGCGCAAGAGCTTTATTCCGAATAAGTATCAACGTAAAGGTATTGATATTTTGCGACACTTTAAAAGCTGATTGGATTTCAATTTAGAAAGGATGACTCGCTTGACCAAAAAGACGAGTAGTTTGCCCCGTTTAAAAAATGCGTTTACCGCATTTTTACGAACCCAACCTTTAGAACAAATCACCGTCCAATCAATTGTTCGGAAGGCTGACGTCAATCGCTTAACGTTTTATCGCCACTTTTTGGACCGAGACGATTTTCTGAGAACGTGTTTGGATACTTTGACATTCGATTTGATTTTAGTTAAATTAGATCAAA
>JAKDPD010000006.1 GCA_030455605.1 Lactobacillus sp. | reverse complement strand
TCACAACAGTTAACTATGTTACCAACTTTTTGCCTGCTTGGCAAGTCTTTTTTGCGATTTGTTCAGCAGCCTCATTGGCCGTCTCCTGAAGGCGACTTCAATAGATTACTCCTATTTTTTTGCCATGGCAAGCAAAAATTTGAAATATCCAGAAAGCTTTCGTGTTAAAGTAGAAACATCACGTTTATAGAAAGAGGTTATAACTATCAAAGCTTACGACTTAGCCATTATTGGTGCTGGTCCGGTTGGCTTGTTTACCGCCGGCTATGCCGCCTTGAATGGCCTAAACACTGTTCTATTTGATTCACTTGCAGAGGTCGGTGGGCAACCCGAATTTCTCTATCCTTTTAAAGAGATTGTTAACATCCCTGTTTATCAGCAAATTATTGCGGCTAATCTGATCAAGCGTCTACATACTAGCATCCCCAGTACCGTTAGCCTTGAATTGAATCATCCCGTCAAACAAGTTACTAAAGTCGATTCACACTTTTTAATTGATCAGACTTGCCAAGCACGTAGCATCATTATTGCTACTGGCGCTGGCAGCTTTAGGCCAAAACAATTTCCGCTACCAATGTCAGCTGAAATGGCTGCTAGAGTACATTATTATGTTCGTGACATTACGCCTTTTGCTAATCAAACAATCGGTATTTTCGGTGGTGGCGACTCTGCGCTAGATTGGGCGAAAGGTCTTAGCCAAGTATCAAAAGTTAAGCTCATTCACCGGCGCGAACATTTTCGGGGCTTGGAGTCTACACTAGCGACACTGCAGTCACAGGAGAATGTCGAAATTTTAACGCCTTATTTACCGCATAGTATCACTTGGCAAAATAAGCAACTACGTATTGGCCTAAGGCGTCTAGGTGATCAAACAATTGTTTATCGTGACTTCGACCAAATTATTGTAGCTTACGGTTTTCGCGCTAATAACCGGCTAGTCGGTAGCTGGGGGGTCGATAGCAATGCAACGAATGTATTTGTCGAACGTACCATGGCGACTAATGTCAAGGGAATTTATGCCGTAGGCGACGTCACCACGTATCCTGGACGGGTACCTTTGATTGGTGTTGGTTTCGGCGAAGCCCAAACTGCCATTCACGCTATTATGCGGCAACTATTTCCGGACAAAAATCCAAACTTACAGTCATTATAAGTCATTAAAAAGGAGTTCCAGATGCCACTGATTGATTTTATTTTACATATCGACACTCATCTCATTACAATTGTTAACCAATTTGGTGACTGGTCGTATCTATTAATGTTCGCGGTTATCTTCATTGAGACTGGTTTAGTTATCTTTCCTTTTCTACCTGGAGATTCTCTAATTTTTGCAGCTGCAGCCATGGCAGCTAATCCTAAGTATGGTCTCAACCCTTGGCTCGTTTATCTCACCTTCCTAGCTGCAGCAATCCTCGGCGATACCATTAACTACGAAATTGGTGCGCGATTCACCAACCATGCTGGTAAAAAGTACCGTTGGTTCAATCGGCTGATTAATGAAAAAAATCGCCAAGCCGCGGAGACCTTCTTTGCACGACACGGATCGATTACAATCGTCATTGGACGCTTTATTCCATTTATTCGGACCTTTGTGCCATTTATTTCAGGTGGTAGCAAAATGCACTACGGCCATTTCGTAACCTATAACATTCTCGGTGGCGTCTTGTGGACAGGACTCTTTAGTCTAGTCGGACATTTTTTTGGAAACTTTCCTATTGTCCAAGAACACTTCTCCTTGATTGTTATCGGCATTATCTTGGTATCAGTCGTCCCTATTCTAATTGTCAGCTTAAGAAAACGCCTAGCACTCAAAAAAGAATTCCACTAAGGAATTCTTTTTTTTACATTTTTAACTAACGTGATAATAATTTCTCGGCAAAATATAGTTCATAAATAATGCCAGCTACTGCAAAACAAGCTGAGAAGAAGCCTTCAGTCAAAACATTGATAATTGGATCTGTTACCGAATCAAAGAGCCAATCTGAGTTATCGAACAGCAAATGATGAAAGGCAACAAAAAAAGCATCAAAGTTGGATAAAGCAAATGGTAGCACCATGATTGGCAGGAGTAATAAAACTAGACTGGTCGTTTTACTCAATGCCCAGCGTTTCTTGTTACCGTGATGATTTTGATACCACTGGAAAACGAGACATCCCAAAAAGACCACAATCGCCAGCAAAAAAAGTTGTTTACATGCTGCAAAATGCACTGCAGCGCGTGGTGAAGTCGGAAAATTGGTCATCTGCAGGGTCTTTTTAAACGGCCAAATAAGATACCACAGCAGCTGATTGTAGTTAGCCATCACCTGTGCAACTGATAACTTGACCGTTTCATAAGTTTTCTGCACTAGTACAAATAATGCCAGTAAAGGCCAACTTACAATCATCGCACCCACGACGCTGCTTGCAAGTGCAAACAAAAAATGATAAATCGGTACAACTAATCTGTTTAATTTCATAACACATACTCATCTAGATTATTGACAACCCGTGTTGGCTGACGTTTACCCACCAAGTCTGCAGCAGTCGTCACGCCGGTCAATGTGAGCAGGGTCGCAACATCTGCATTAAAACCGGCACGAATATCGGTATCATAATTATCACCCACAATAATTGCGTCGGATTGTTGCCAACCAAATTGCGCTAATGCATAATCAATAATAATACGCTCAGGCTTACCGATAAAAATTGGTTGAACGCCGCTAGCTGCGGCAATCATGGCACACTGTGAACCATTTCCAGGTAACAGTTCAGCGCCAGCTGGTAAATTCAAATCTGCATTCGTCCCGATAAAAATCGCCCCCTGGCGAATTGCTCGCGTAGCAGTACGAATTTTATGATACGTTAAATCAGTATCCATACCAACAATGACATAATCAGGATGTTGATCATCCAAAATAATCTCTGGGTGTGAGAGTAAAGCCGTTAATAAGCCAATTTCACCAATCACAAACACTTTAATTTGAGTCTTCGGATGTTTGGCTAACAAGTAGCTCGGCGTGGCCATGCTCGGCGTATAAATATGTGCCGTATCGGTCTCTATCCCATGTCCAGCGAGCTTTGACACCACCATTTGTGGCGTCCGCGTTGTATTATTGGTTAAAAACAAATAAGGCTGTTGGGCTGCTTGCAACCGGTGAACAAAACGAACACCAGACGCAATCGTCTGCGCGCCGCGGTAAACTGTCCCATCTAAATCGATTAAAAAGACGTGTCGTGCGCTCACTTAGCGATTCCCCCTTTTTTTAATGACAAACGCATGATGGGCACTATGTTCCTGCTTAAGTACATGTGAATGCGGTTTGATTTTATTCTGATGAACCTTATGCGCAGCAAATGGCCAATCATCAGCAGGCCGTGAACGACGTTTACTCGGCCATTTATGATTAGGGCGGCGCCGCCGCTGCTGATAGGTGTGGACGGGGGTTAATAATTTCAAAACAAAATAGCCGCCACCAGGATTACAATACTCGGTCAAGTAATCTACAATCGCCAGCTGACTTTTATCAATTCCTAAATGTGCTTCAGCTTGATAAAACCCTTTTAATCTCAAGTGGTCGCTAGCAACATCCCCTACAATAAAATCATATTGATCCAAATAAGGGTCATATTTTTTTGCTAATAGCGTTAAATCCAAGGCTGCACCTTGATTAACCAAAACTTGGTATAATTGCTCATTAATTTTCAATTTGTCAGCAGTCTGTTCGACCACTGCTAAATTATGGCGAACTGGCTGCTCAACTTTAAATTTATTAGTTGTTTTTGTATGTTCAGTCATCACACTCTTCCTTTACTATCGGATAACGTTTAGCCAGATATTTACCGACAACTTCGCGCAAAAAATCCGGAAACAGAAATTCATTATCACCCATGATAGCCAAAGTCGGAAAAAATGGTACCAGTACATAATGATCAAGACACGCTAAAGTATAGTATTCATTAGGATCAAGTTCATGACCATTCACATAAACCAACCGATGTGCAACATCTACTTGAATGCCTTTATAGTACATCTCACCGAAAATCTTGCCTCGGAAACTCATTCCCTGTAGATGCAGCTGACGCAAATAATGTCGATTTTTCTCAATTTCCATGACTAAACGCCATAGATCACTCCCCACTAGTGTGGTCCGCACAACATGCATCGGATGTGGCAAAGCTTGCTGTAAATCAAATTTAGTTAACAGACCAGCCTTAAAAGGTGTCAAAAATAAGCCCGAACTTAAAATCGCTAGCTCAGTACCCGCAAACTGACTCATAGCCTCTAGCGTACAATGCACTGCAGCAGCCTTATCAGCCTCAAATTTATGTGGTAAAAAAGCAACTGGATGGGCAGAGAGCTGTGCTTTGCCTTGATCCAAGTAACCCTGAATAATCGTAGCATCGCCAGGCATCTCTGGCATCGCAGCGACTGGGTGAGTCGTAGGAACAATTGTCTGGACATGATGCGCATCATCTAGTGTGATGCTGATATCACCGACGTAATTTCCCCACTTTCCTGTCTGAGTAATCCAACTATGGCGCACCTTTTCGCCATGCTTTAGCAAATCGTGACTATGACCACCAATAATTAAGTCAATTTCTGGATAATGCTGACATAACCAGCGATCAGTCGATAAACCAGTATGATTAACTAAGATTAGGACATCATATCGCCCTAATAGTTCAGGCAATAACCGATCCATGGTCTCACCAGCAGTTCTTACTTGCCAATGATTAGGACCATAAGTTAGTGGATAGGTGGGTGTTAACCCAATAACCGCAATGCGGGTTCCCTTTTTAGTCTCTAGCAGCAAATAGTCATATGCCCAAGTAGGCTTAGTGCCATCTTCTTCCAACAAGTTAGCTAGCACTACGGGAAAATTAGCATGATTAAATAGCCGCTCTAACACCGCATGTGAGTTAGAAATACCTTCATTATTTCCGACCGTTACTGCGTCATAATGAAACTCATTCATGAGCTGAATGTTTGCTTGTCCCTCAGTGGCATCTGTCAAAGGATGGGAGCGATCCATAAAATCGCCAGCGTCAAAGGTCAAGACCTGATCCACAGTCTGGTCAGCTTGTGCTTGCCGCAAGTAGCGCCCTAGCTTAGGGAAATGCTCAAAATGCGAATGTAAATCATTGGTATGTAAAATTCTCAGTATTTCCATTGCTAATCCTTCTAACCAATCCGATTTGCCTTCAGAATCATCTGATAGGCATCTAACACCTTCCCTGCTGGTTTCTCCCATTCAGTCCATATGGGATTTTCCCACTGCGCCTCATTCATTAATGTCTGTAGCTGATAGTGCTGATTAATGTAATGTTCATAGGTAATAAGCGCCTTAGTTCGAGGAATATTTAATTGTAAAATTTTAACTGCTTTAATATAGCCACGATCTGCAGCAAGTTCTGCAATTCCATTCTGATCGATATTAGAGATTTCAAAGTACTTGGAGCCATCAGTTCTAGTCACTTCTTCAATTAGATCTAACGCTTCATATTGTGAATTCATTCAGGCACACCTTAAGTCAATCATGAGTAATATTCATGCTAAATTGTAACACAAATTACACCAATAAAGCGGCTGAGGTCGCTCACCTCTTTTTTACAGCTCAGCCATAGAATATGATAAAATTATAAATGAATTAGTAGGAGGAGGAAAATCATGAAATTAAATTACCCGCAGTTAGCTGCTACCCAAAAAGAAGCAATCTTAGCCGATTTGAAAGAATTAATTGCCATTGATTCATCTGAAGACTTGGATCATGCAAGCCAAGAATTTCCGGTGGGTGAGGGACCGGCACGTGCCATGCAAAAATTTTTAAGCTTCGCGAAGCGAGACGGCTTTGAGGTTGAAAATTTTGCCAACTACGCTGGACGAATTAATTATTGTAAGGGCAGTAAACGGCTTGGCGTCATTGGTCACATGGATGTCGTCCCTGCAGGCGATGGCTGGGAGACCGACCCATTTAAATTGCTTATCAAAGCGGGGAAGTTAATTGGACGCGGAACCAGCGATGATAAGGGGCCTGCATTAGCCGCTTATTACGGTTTACGTTTACTCAAAGATGCCGGGTTCAAACCAAAGAAGAAAATTGATTTTGTCTTAGGAACTAATGAAGAGACCAATTGGCTCGATATGGATTATTACTTGGCTCATGAACCTGCGCCAGATCAAGTTTTCTCACCTGATGCCGAATTTCCAATTATCAACGGCGAACAAGGCATTTATACCTTACTGCTCAAATTCAAAGCTAATCCAAGTTCTGCAAGCAAACGACTATTAGAATTTGAAGCTGGCATTGCTGAAAATGTTACCCCACAAAAAGTCCATGCAACCATCCTTGTACCGGATGCCCAAGCAGTCGCCGATCAGTATCAAGAATTTTTAGATAAGCACGCATTAACTGGTAGCGCCAAGGCAAACGGTCAGCAATTAACTTTAGAATTAACTGGCGTTGGTGCACATGCTTCAGCACCAGAAATTGGCCGTAATGCGGCTACTTTCTTAGCAGTCTTTTTAGTAGAATTGGACTTCAAGGGACGCGATGCATCTTATCTGAAATTCATTGCCGAAGTTGAACATGAGGATTTTCAAGGTAAGAAATTGGGCGTTTTCCATCATGATGAGCTAATGGGTGATCTTTCGAGTGCACCTAGCGTCTTTAGCTATGATGAAGCATCAGCTATAATTAAAGATAACATTCGCTACCCTCAAGGAACAGATCCACAAACGATGGTTGATCAAGTCAATGCTAAATTTGATGATATTTTAACTGCTAGTTTTGACAGTTTTGAAACTCCCCATTATGTTCCCCGCTGTGACCCACTAGTGCAAACACTCCTCTCAGTTTATGAACGTCAAACTGGTAAAAAAGGCCATGAAGTCATTATCGGTGGAGGCACCTATGGACGACTCTTCAAACATGGCGTGGCTTATGGTGCTCAGCCTGAAGGGGCACCGCTCGTTATGCACCAGGCCAACGAATATATGAAAGTTGATGACTTAATCGCAGCGATTGGTATTTATGCCGAAGCTATTTATGAGTTGACTAAAGATGCAGAATAATAAAAAAGCACTGCCGGTGGGCAGTGCTTTTTCTATCCAGCCGACTTATTTGCAGTCGTTGCTTTCTTCATTAACTCATATGGTAGCTGTATCTGCTTTTCTTCAATCTTCTCGCCATTCATCAACTTAGTTAACAAACGCATTGCCACTGCTCCCATATCATAGAGCGGTTGCTTTACTGCTGTTAAGGATGGACGAACGACTGAAGCTAGCTGAGTCGCACTAGCCGTAATAATTTCCAAATCCCCTGGTACCTTTTGGCCCGCATCTAGAGCTGCACTCATGATGCCGCAAGCGATCAGATCACGTGTCACTAACACCCCATCAATCTGGTCACGTTGTAATTGGGCATACAAGTTATAACCATCGCTATAATCACGCCGCTCATGATAGACGTGTGATGACAGTTGATGTGCTGCCACAAACTCTTCATAAGCTGGCAAACGATAGTCATGATTGATTGAAGCATCCTCATTCCCCACGACTAAAGCTAACCGCTTCTTACCATCATTGAGCATGGTATTAAAAGCCTCAGTATCGGCTTTCTTATAGTCAATAGCAACTGATGGATATTGCTGACGTGAATCAACTGTCCCTGCCAATACCACCGGTGTATTGGTGCGTTCAAACGCCTCGACAGTGCTATCAGGTAATTCATTAGACATATAAATTACTCCATCAACCTGTTTATTCAACAAGCTTTGGATAGCCTGACTCTCATTAATAAGTTGATTCTCAATACTCGTGATAATAATATTATATTTATAAAGATGCGCAATATCATCAATCCCTTTTGATAACTCCGCAAAATATAAATTCGTTAAATCCGGCGCAACTAACCCAACAGTGGTCGTGCGTGTCGAAGCTAGCCCTTGTGCAACAGCATTTGGTTGATAGTGCAACCGATTAATTACATCCATCACACGCTGGCGAGTTTCTTCTCTAACATTACTATTGCCGTTAACGACACGTGAAACGGTTGCCATCGAGACCTTGGCTTCGCGTGCTACGTCATAAATTGTCACATCTTGTTTATGCATTATTTTTCCCCAGTCTCTAAAACCTAATTAGCTAAAATATAACACTTATCTGGTGATGATGCAAGCGTTTACAGCTTTTCTTTCATTTTTTCATACTTTATCATGATATACTACAATAAAGGATAAGTAAGCGCAATATTAATTAAAAGGAGCATAAATTATCATGAATTTAGATAAGCTGCAGCAGTGGTTGCAGGATAACCAACAAGATATTGCAATGATTTCCAACCCAATTACCATTGCTTATTTTACTGGCTACGAAATGGAACCACACGAACGGATTTTTGTGTTATTAGTCTTCAAAGATGCTGAGCCTTTCATCTTTACCCCAGCATTGAATGTGGAAGAGGCACAGAACTCTGAGTGGAACGGCGATGTCCTAGGCTATTTAGATTCAGAATCACCTTGGGCTATGATTGCAGATGAAATTCAGCGTCGTACCAAAGCTGATGCACGTTGGGCGATTGAACGTGATCATTTACCAGTAGAAAAATTCCAAGCAATGCATTCACAGTTCCCAGATGCTGATTTTTCTGGTAATTTAACCCCAGTTGTACAGAAGATGCGACTATTTAAAACCCCAACTGAAATCAAAAAGTTGCAAGGTGCTGGTGCCGAAGCTGATTTTGCTTTCCAAGTTGGCTTTGATAACATCCGAACTGGTGTCACTGAACGATACATTGCCGGGCAGATTGATTATCAATTGAAATTACAAAAAGGTGTTATGCACACTAGCTTCGAAACAATCGTCCAAGCTGGGACAAATGCTGCTAATCCGCATTTAGGACCAACGATGAATCAAGTTAAACCGAACGATCTGGTGTTATTCGATTTAGGAACGATGCATCAAGGTTATGCTTCTGACGCCAGCCGCACAGTCGCTTATGGGACACCAACAGATAAGCAACGTGAAATTTATGAAATTGATCGTACCGCACAACAAGCTGCGATTGAAGCTGCTAAACCTGGCATGACAGCGAGCGAATTAGACGCAATTGCACGCGACGTGATCCGCAAGGCCGGGTACGGCAAATACTTCATTCACCGGCTTGGCCATGGTATTGGCAAAGATGTGCACGAATTTCCTTCTATTGTTGAAGGTAACGATTTTGTCCTAGCACCAGGCATGTGCTTTTCAATCGAACCAGGTATTTACATTCCTGGTGTTGCTGGTGTTCGAATTGAAGATTGCGGTGTGCTCACGAATGATGGCTTTAAACCGTTCACTCACACTGATAAAACTTTAAAAGTGTTGCCACTAAGAGAAAAGTAAACTAACATCAAAAAGCCCCAAGCTGTTAATCGGCTTGGGGCTTTCTACATAGTGGCTTATTGTTAATCTGCTAAATCAGCAGCAGTCTCAGCCGCTTTAGTATCACTTTGACGCTCATCTTCTGCCTGAGCTAAATCGCTCGCATCCGTGGCAGCCTTCGTCGCAGTGGAATCGTCAATGACAATATCATCAAAATCTTTGATTTCAGAATCGTCTTCAACATCTTTAGGACTGGTACAGAATTGATTTTTAACAAGCTCAGTCCCATTGTCATATTTCTTCTTTAAATCTTGTAAGGTATCGTTATCCTTAATCTTAGCTTTAATTTCATCTAATTTATCATCACTCACAATGAGCGAACCGGCTACAAAGCCAACGATTGACCCAACGATGGATCCAAAAACAAAACTACCTAACTTTTTCATAAGTGGTACCTCCTTAATTGTTACTTTTCTCCACGGCGTCGACGACGTCTGGCAAAGACACTCGTTAACAGCGATGATAACACACCAACATGCCCTAAACGATAGTGATGCATATGATCGACCATCCGTCTAGAAGATGTATTAATATCAGAAACACTCGTACCCAAATCTGCGGCGGCTTGCACTACCGGATCCAGTGTTGCGACTTTTCCATTAACGTCATCTGCCAAATGATTAACTTTTGTCATCAGCGTATTGGATTGTTTCATCAGATCATCTGCTTGTGCTGTGAGCGTCTTAATTGCTTGATCAGTACTTTCCAACGTATCACTAGCTTGATGTAGTAACTTAGCGGTGCGCAAAAGCGCTGGTATTGTGAAGAGTACGAGAATTAAAAAAGCGACAGCAGCAATCAAGCCCGCCAATACTCCGTATGATAGTTCCATCTCAAACCTCCATTAATAACATCCTAACAAAAGTTTAGCATGAAAAGCCTTCATTCTCAATCAATTAATGTTCTGGTAGACTATTATTTATAATGAATACGAGGTATTTCAATATGAACGCACTATTTCACATCTCTAAAACAGGTATCGCAGTTGACTGGGACCAAATTGGTCAACACATATTAACGATTGCTTGGCAATTAGTTATCACGACCACTGTCTTCCTAATTATTTCAAAATTAGGCGAGCGCCTGATCAGACGCTATGCTACCAAACATAACCGCAAACTTACCAAGCGTTCTAAAACACTTGCAGCCTTAACCAACAGTATTTTCCACTACTTAGCTATCTTTTTTTACTTTTTCGCAATTTTGTCCATTTTGGGCGTTCCAATTGGCACCTTACTCGCTTCAGCCGGCATTTTTTCCTTGGCCTTAGGCATGGGCGCACAGGGTTTTGTAACGGATATCGTGAACGGCTTCTTTATCTTGAGCGAAGCCCAATACGGCGTTGGTGACCTCATTCAAATTGGCACTAGCGTTGGTACTGTACTGCAATTAGGGCTACGAACTACCGAATTAAAAGCTTCCGATGGTTCGATTATCTTTATTCCCAACCGCAATATCATGATTGTTAAGAACTTAGCTCATGGCGGGATTGGCCTTAGCCTTGACTTTGAATTAGCTGCTGACAATGACCTAGCTGATGTCACTCGCGTGTTTGGCGAGGCAAATCAAACCTTCAAAGTTGCCGCTAAACACCTCGTTTCTGGTCCCACAGTGGTTGGCGTCACTTCCCAAAATGGACTAAAAATCACCTATCGCTTACACTTCCAAGTTGTCCCTGGAAGCGAAAATTTGGTGCGCAATGCGGCTTATCGTCATTATCTTGCCTGCTTGAATCAAGCAAATATCACCCTAGCTCAAACTAGTACCACGAAAGTTGGACCAAGTTCACTTTCCTAATCAGTCTGAGCAGCTAACCATGCTGGTAACACAATTAGTAATTGCTTAATCGCTTGCCCCCGATGTGATATGGCATTTTTTTCAGCAACGGTCATTTCAGCAAAAGTCTTTGCTAACTCTGGAACCCAAAATAAAGGATCATAGCCAAAACCATCAGCGCCAACTGGGTGAGTTAAAATTCTGCCAGTAATAGCACCAGTCACAACTAAATCAGCTTCAGGATGATTGGGTACCGACGCCACAATAGTCGTTTTAAAAGTAGCGGTACGTTTAGCACTTGGTACCCCACCTAAATTAGCTAACAATTTAGCATTGTTTAAAGCATCATCATGGTCCCCTGCATACCGGGCCGAACGCACCCCGGGTTCACCATCTAAAGCGTCGACGGCTAATCCAGAATCATCAGCAATCGTAATCAAGCCACTAAAATCCGCCAAAGCATGACTTTTCAATTTAGCATTTGCGACAAACGTATGCCCTGTTTCGGCCACAACTGGTGGGCGATTCAAATCTTGATTGGCTAATAATTGATACGCTAACCCAGCCTGAGTAAAGGCTTGTTTTAATTCTCGTAATTTACCTTGGTTCGTCGTTGCCAATAGTAATTGTCGCATTATGGTTTCACCTCAGTGGTTACTTGTTGCACAGTTAGACCGGCCTCTCCTAAAAAAGGTCTGGCAAGCTTTTCGAAATGAGCTGGGTCGCCAGTTGTATAGTACTCATGGTGGACTGAATGACCAGAGCTTTGCAAGCCGTCACGCACTAACACATTAGCGGTGTATTGCGCTACTTGCCTTGCTGGATCAACAATTTCCACTTGTGGCCCTAATACCTGCCCAAAAGTCGATTCAATCAGCGGATAATGGGTACATCCCAAAATGAGGGTATCAAAGTCATGACCTTGTAACGGCTTTAAGCTTGTTCGCACTGTTGCTAAATTTTCACTCTGACTAGCTTGAGCTTCAACTAACGGTGCCAATTTAGGTGTTGCCAGTTCGGTTACTACCATTTTAGGATTACGCATGTGTAGTTCATGTGCATAAGCATGAGAATGAATCGTTACACTAGTTCCAACTACCGCAACATGCTTCGTATCCGTGGTTTTGCTAGCCGCCAACGCACCTGACTGGATTACCCCAATGACTTGCGGTGCAATTTCCTTTTGAATAGTCGCCATTGCGACCGCAGTAGCGGTATTACATGCAATGATGAGCAATTTAATTTGATGAGACATTAGAAATGCCACGCTTCGCCGCGTTAATGCAATAATTTCGTCTTGGCTACGATCACCATAAGGCATATGTGCATTATCCCCAATAAAAACCGTGGATTCATTGGGCAACTTTTCAATCACCTTTTTGACAACGCTTAACCCACCGACACCAGAATCTAACAAGCCAATTGGCCGATCATCCATACGCAAACTCCTTGAAAAAATCATTTTATACTGTTACCAGTTTACGGTAAAATAGACATAATTAAAAGGGATGAGGAACTTATGGAAGAGAACACAGCACATTTAAATGAACACGTCTACTTCGTGAATCAACTATATCGTGATTTTCTATTACCAACTATTTTAGGCGAAGATGATACAAGCGTCCTTTACTGGGCGGGCAAACGGATTGCTAGGCATTATGACTTAGGCAGCTTTGACGACCTAGCAGATTTTTTTACTCATGCCGAATTTGGAACGATTACCAAGGTAAAGGAACGACGGACAGCTATTATTTATGAGTTATCAGGACAAACTGTGATTGACCGCCTTGGTAGTAAGAGTAATGAATTTTCGCTTGAAGCTGGGATGATTGCTGAAACCCTTGAGCGTAGCAATGGCCAGAAGACCGAATGTGAGGTCACGATTATGACCAAAGATCAAAAGGTGCAACTCACTGCCCGCTTTAATTAATGCTAAAATAAAATAAATTCATTTTACGAAGGAGGAGTTTAGCATGTTTCAAGAATTTAAGAAGTTTATCGCCCGTGGTAATGTCATGGACCTAGCAGTTGGTGTGATTATGGGGTCAGCGTTTACTGCCATTGTCACCTCATTGGTTAAAAATTTGATTAACCCTTTAATCGGTTTAATTATTGGTAGGATTGATCTTTCAAGTATGATGTTCCGCATTGCTGGCGCTAATTTTAAGTATGGTGCATTTATCAGTGCCGTCATTAACTTTATCATCATTGCTTTAGTGGTCTTCTGCTTAGTCAAAGGGATCAATCGCTTGATGCCAAAACATGAGAAAGTTACGGGTCCTACTTCTACAGATTACTTAGAAGAAATTCGGGATTTACTCAAAAACCAAGCCAACAAATAAAAAAGGCACCTAGCTCAGTTCACTTCCTAGTGCAACTAGCTTAGCGCTTTTTTTGTGTCTAAAATACCCTAATCGGTATATTGATCCAAAATAGCATTCAACTTCTCTTTAGGGGTATAACCCGTTAAACGGTCGACAATCTGACCATCTTTCTTAATCAAAAGTGTCGGAATAGCCATAATCCCCAAATCTTTCGGAGTCTTTTGATTCTCATCCACATCCATCTTAGTGAAGCGCACGTCTTGTCGCTCTTCTGACAGCTGGTCTAAAACCGGTGACTGCATCTTGCAAGGGCCACACCAATTTGCCCAAAAATCAGTTAAAACAACACCTGACTTAGTTTCCTCTTCATAACTTTGGTCAGTAATTACATCAACCATTTGGCTACCTCATTTCAACTTATTAGCATGTGATCAACTGAAATAAGTATATCAGCTGTACTTACTTTTTACAAGTTTAAAAATTGCTACTTCAAACTCACTAAAGTAGCACCAGTACCGCCTTCATTGGCAGGTGCATAATGATAATCTTTCACGTGACGATTTCGTTTTAAGTAAGACCAGACACCCTTCCGAATGGCGCCTGTTCCCCCACCATGAACAATAACCACACTATCAAGTCCAGCTAAGAGAACACTATCAAAGTAGCGATCTAGACTGGTCATTGCTTCATCATAACGCTGTCCGCGCAAGTCTATTTGGCTGTGCACTGTACTACGACGCAAGCCACTTGTAGCACGCACTGGTCCGCTAGAATGCTTTTTAGCTGTTAGCTTCTCTAAGTCACGGTCGCTAGCTTGCATCTTAAGAATCCCTAACTGCACTTCAAACTCATGCTCAGATAGCTGCTTGGTAACTGTTCCCACTTGTCCGTAAGATAAAACTTTGACCTGATCACCCACTTGAACATGATGCCGCCGCTTTTCACGTTGTAATACTTTGTTATGTGCTAAATCATCATGTTGTAATTGATTGAATTGCCCCTTAGTGGCAATCAGCTGATCTTCACGGACTTTGCCTGCTGGCATCGCTTCTAACTGTTTAATGAGTTTTTCAGCTTGCTGACGCCGCTTAGCCACAATCTCATTGGCACGTGTTTGCGCAAAATCCAATTGTTTTTGGACACGTTGGCGATACCAGTCAAGCCCTTTAGCGAGCTGATCTTCGAGCTGCATAGCCACAGCTAAACTACTTTGCAAATGTTCTCGAGCCGTTGTCGCCTGTTTAGTCTGCTCGTTCAACCGCTTAATCATGGTGTTAATGTCAGAGCTAGAATCGTCGACTAGCCCTTCAGCCTTTTTTACGACATCTTCCCGCATCCCTAGCCGCCTAGCAATCGCAAAGGCGTTACTATGACCCGGAATCCCAATCTGTAAACGATACGTAGGCGATAAGGTCTTTAAATCAAAAGCCATCGAGGCATTGGTGGTGCGCTCGCGGTTATATCCGTAAAGTTTTAATTCCGGATAATGCGTTGTAACCAAGATTTTAGCTTGGCGCTGCCGCAAAAAGTCTAGAATCGCCATCGCTAAACTAGCCCCTTCTTCTGGATCGGTGCCAGCGCCAATTTCATCAATCAAGACTAATGTGGTTGCGTTAACTTGCTTCATAATCGCCACGATATCATTAATATGTGACGAAAAAGTACTAAGTGATTGCTCAATAGATTGCTCATCACCAATATCGGCAAAAATATCACTAAATACCCCCACTTTACTATCTTCTGCAGCGGGAATAAACAAGCCACTTTGTGCCATAATTTGTAATAGGCCTACAGTTTTTAGGGTGATTGTTTTACCACCGGTATTGGGACCAGTAATCAGCATCGTATCAAAATCATGACCTAGCACGATATCATTTGCAACAACGTGTGCTGGATCAATCAGCGGATGCCGAGCTTTGCGTAAATCAAGTGATTGGTCCGTGGTAAGCTTGGGTTCAACAGCATGCATTTGTTTAGCTAAGCGCGCTTTGGCTTGTAAAAAGTCTAACGCAATTAACCCGTCAGCTAAATTATTAAGCGGGGTGATTTCAAGCTTGGCAAGTGCTGAGAGGTGCTTCAAGATACGTTGAATCTCTTGTTTTTCCTCTGCCAATAAATTTTGCTGACGATTGTTAAGTTCCAAAACAGCTGCTGGCTCAATAAAGAGCGTCTGGCCACTCGCACTCTGATCGTGGACTACCCCACCAAATTTAGCTTTATATTCCTGCTTGACCGGAACAACATACCGGCCATCCCGGATTGTCACAATTGCTTCCGACAAATATTTACTACTAGTGCGAGTATAAGCCCCCATTTGTGCCTTAATGTCAATTTCATTACTTGTCAAATCATGACGCAAACGAGCCAACCGTTCAGAAGCAGTATCTAAAATGGTGCCATCAAATTCAATGGCATGTTTCAGAGCTTGATAGAACTTGGTTGGAACAGCTAATTGCGTCAAAATTGTCCGAATCGGCGTTAAATCAACTTCTGCTTCACTCGCACGTGCCACGAAGCCATTCACATCGGTGGCTAGCTCTAACACTAAGCGTAAATTGCCAAGCTCAGTGGTGTTTAAACTAGCTTCAATTGCCAGTCGTTTCGTACTAGGACGTACATCGGCAAAGTTGGTCAGAGGCAACCTGCCACGCAACCGCATTAAATTAACCACCGCTAAAGTTTGTTGTAATTGGTCCGCCACTACGGCTGGGTCGGCACTTGGCTGCAATTCTACTGCACGCTGTTTAGCCGGATCGGTGATGGCTAACATTTTCAGCCGCTCACAAATCTGTTCAAATTCCAACGTGATTAATATTTTATCATTCATTTTTTAAAACTATCCCTAACAAAAAGGACCGGCAGCGCCAGTCCTTTGTTTATTTACCACTTAAGCGGTCATCATCTATGAAGGTGTTTAACACCCCTTGCACCATATCCCATTCCTCATCGGAATCAATTTCATGCAAATCGCTACTCGTTACCTCGCCACTCTCGTCAGCATCATAACTAAAAGCTTGTACTTCCACTTCATCATTATCTTCACCCGCTGCAGGGTAGAGCAAGACGTATGACTTGTCATAGTCATCGGAATGGAAAGTGAATAGAACTTCAAATAATTCTTCGTTTCCTTGTTCATCAACTAACGTTAATTGACGATTATCGTCATCTGGGTGATCAAACTGATTAGCCATTATTGTCCTTTCGTTGCAAATCTAAATAGGTCTGCAAAATTAACATTGCGGCCATCTGATCGATGACCTGCTTGCGTTCTTTACGGTCATGAATCCCAGCATCAACGAGAATACGACGCGACTCAACCGTAGTTAAGCGCTCATCCACATACGAAACCGGTAGTCCAAATTTAGCCACTAAACGTTGACCATAAGCTTTGCTTCTAGCCACAGAAGGGCCTTCAGAGCCATCCATGTTTTTAGGCAAACCCAAAACAAACCCATCCGCTTGATATGTCCGCACTAATTTTTTCAATGGGCGCATCCCAAAATTAAAACGGTCTTCATCAATTGGAATTGTGGTCACCTTCTGAGCCGTGTAACCTAGCTCATCAGATACCGCCACCCCAATGGTTTTAGAGCCAACGTCTAACCCTAGCAAGCGCATTATTTGTTCTTACCCAAGTAACTTTTGACCAATTCTTCAATAATCTCATCACGTTCATGTTTCAAAATTAAATTACGAGCATCATTATGACGTGGAATATATGCCGGATCGCCAGAAAGTAGGTAACCAACAATCTGGTTAATCGGGTTATAACCCTTTTCTTCAAGGGCGCTGTAGACATCTTGTAAAGTTTCATAAACATTCTTGCCTTTATTTTGATTAAAGTCAAAATGCATGGTCTTATCTAGCGAACTCATCTTTATTCCTCCTGTCACAATTTTACTTGAAAAGTTAAGGAAACTCAATCAATTAATTTTGAGCGATGGCAGCTAACACTGCCTTAATGGCATCTGCTAAGCCAGCTGGATTGGCACCACCAGCTTGCGCCAGATTAGGACGACCACCGCCACCACCACCAAAGATAGGAGCGGCAATCTTAATTAAGTCACCGGCTTTGAGTCCTTGTTTGCGTGCTTTATCGCCTAAAGCAATAATCATATTAGCCTTACCTGCATGTTTAGCGGCCAATACCAGCACATCTGACTTAGCACCCTGGTTCCAAGTATCTGCTAATTCTCGCAAGTCAGCAATTGAAGCCACATCCGCAATCGTCGCAATGACTGATAAGTCACCAACCGTCTGCTGCTGATCAAATAGGCTGGTCGCCTTTTGCTGATTAATGGTCAACTGCAATTCGGCGACTTGCTTTTGACTATCATGCAAGTGACTTTCCATACTTGTTAATTTTTCCGTAATGAGCTCAGGTTTATTGGCTTTCACCAATTCTTGAACTTCGCTGACTAAATCAGCTTGCCTAGCCAAAAAGTCATAGGCCTTGCGTGAGGTGACTGCTTCAATTCGGCGCATGCCAGCCCCAATTGCAAATTCCGACGTAATCTTGAAAATACCAATTTGCGCCGTATTGTCAACATGGGTACCACCACAGAATTCACTTGAAAAGTCACCCATCTGTACAACCCGAACTTGATCGGCATACTTCCCATCAAAGAGGGCTAAAGCGCCCATAGCTTTGCCATGTTCAGCATCGGTGACCGTCGTTTTAACGCTAATGCCAGCCCAGATTTTTTCATTGACCAAGCGCTCCACAGTTGCAATTTCCCGTGGCGTCATCGGATCAAGTGAAGTAAAGTCAAAGCGGAGATAGTCAGGTTCGACTAATGAACCAGCTTGATGGGTATGGACACCTAGCACTTCACGCAATGCCGCATGTAACAAATGAGTTGCCGAGTGACTATGACGCAAGCCCGCACGGCGTTCATGATCAACTTCAAGGGTATAAGTTTGCCCTTGTTCTACTGGCAAAATCAAATCCACAAAGTGCAAGTTTTGATCATTTGGTGCATGCTGGACATCCGTCACCTTAGCAACCAGTTCATGTTCGCCATTATAAATCCGCCCATGATCAGCCACTTGACCGCCGCGTTCAGCATAAAATGGAGTCTTATCAAAGACTAAAGTTGCTGTCTCACCATCAGCTTTTGCAACCAATTTATCATCAACTAGAATATCAATTAGCTTAGCCTGATCTGTTTCCGTACCGTATTCAAATTGACTCTTATCTTTCAAATTCATGAGGGTGACATCTTGTGCTCCCATGGATTGCAAATTCCCGCGGGCTTGACGCGCACGCTCTTTTTGGGCTGACATTTCAGCGTCAAAACCAGTCTTATCCACTTTCAAGCCAGCATCTTCAGCTGATTCAACCGTCAATTCATAAGGAAAGCCATAGGTATCAAATAATTTAAATGCCGCTTTTCCGGAAATAACCTTATCATTTGAAGCCTGTGCTTTGCTAATTAAATCATCTAGCAAGCTTAACCCAGATTCAAGTGTCACTTGGAAACGTTCTTCTTCATTGCGAATAACCTTGGCAATGAAGCTAGCTTGATCTTGCACTTCAGGATAATGTGAAGCCATAATTTGACCCACGATTGGTACCAGTTGATACAAGAACGCACCCTTAATCCCTAAACGTTTACCATTTAAATCAGCCCGGCGAATTAGCCGCCGCAAAACATACCCACGACCGGAATTAGAAGGTAACGCCCCATCCCCAATCGCAAAGGAAACAGCCCGGACATGGTCGGCAATAATCTTAAAGGCAACAGTATCGGCAGCCATCTTGTTGTATTTCTTGCCGGCCGATAAGCGCTCAGTTGCGTGAATAATCGGTAGGAAGAGGTCAGTTTCAAAGTTAGTTGGTGCATCTTGCAGAATCGACAAGACCCGTTCTAGCCCCATCCCAGTATCAATATTTTTATGTGGTTGGTCGACATATTTGCCGTTCGGTAAGTGGTTATATTGTGAAAAGACGATATTCCAAATTTCCAAATAACGCGCATTTTCACCGCCAGGGAAGTTTTCCGGATCATCTTCAGCCACATCATTATTTTCTGGACCACGGTCATAAAAGATTTCAGAATCCGGACCACATGGACCTTCACCAATATCCCAGAAGTTATCCTCAAGCTTGACAATGTGGTCTTCCGGCATCCCAGCAGCCATCCAAAACTTGCGCGCATCTGGATCTTTCGGGTAGACGGTACAATACAAATTTTCCTTAGGTAAAGCTAACCATTTATCGCTCGTCAAAAATTCCCAAGCCCAGTTAATGGCCTCTTCTTTAAAGTAATCACCCACAGAAAAGTTTCCGAGCATTTCAAAGAAAGTTTGATGCCGAGCTGTTTTACCCACATTTTCAATATCATTCGTCCGAATTGATTTTTGTGAACTGGTAATCCGGTGGTTCTTTGGTACGACGGAACCATCAAAATATTTCTTCATTGTCGCCACACCGGAGTTAATCCACAATAAAGTAGGATCATCTGCTGGAATTAAACTCTGAGATGGTAAGACCATATGACCATGTGATTTAAAAAAGTCCAAAAACATTTGACGAACTTCTGAACTATTTAGTTGCTTCATCTGCGCTATCCCTTCAAACAAAAAAACACTGATTGCAAATTCAAGGACGCCTATGCGCGGTACCACCTTGATTGCAACAGTGTTTGTTACCTCTCAATTATTTCATTATTAGTCATCAATAGCATTATTTAGTGACCTTGAAGCGTTCCCAGCCATTCGCTCTCTCTGAACAAGGTTAAGCTAAACAATATGTCTCATTAGCCAAATTGTACTACAAACTAGCCACTTGTCAACGCTCAGACTGATTTCGTTGTTGGCGATGCCGGCGTTTGACACGTAAATCATGGCGCGTTTGTAATTTGCGTTTCTTAGCAGCATCATCTTTAATTGCCGCTTGAATCTTCTTCTTATAACCTGGTTTACGCTGCCGCTTTTCTTTCTTCACAAAACCTAGCAGTTTCGGATCAAGCTTGTCGTTCTTAGCGCGGCGCTGTTCACGTGCATGATGATTCTTACGCGGCTGTAACACACCGCTGCGTAATTCGACAAAGTCAAACTTAATACCAAGATGCTCTAATTCAGCTATCCGGTTTAATTCTTCTTCATGAATCAATGTAATTGCGTGACCGCTCAAGCCATTACGACCTGTCCGCCCGATACGGTGGACGACAAATTCCAAATCACGTGGAATTTCAGCATTAATAACTAAGCTCACACCATCAATATCTAACCCTCTGGCCGCTAAATCAGTGGCCACCACGTATTGATACTGCCCAGCTTCAATTCGGCGTAGCACGCGCTTACGTTCACGTGCAGGAATATCACCGTGAATTTTGGTCACTTTCAAGCCTTGGTCTTGCAAATACTTGGTTAATTCATCAACCGTCTGCTTGGTATTCGCAAAGACCATAGCCAGATAAGGTTGCCCAAGCGTCAACAACTGATAGATGACATGTTTACGATTCTTAGCACCAACATCCAGTAAATCATTTTTAATCGTTGGGGCAATCACGGTTGGATTATCAACCACGATTGCTTCCGGCCGCGTTAAATACTTATGCAAGAAATGGCGTAATTTGACTGGGATGGTTGCTGAAAAAGCAGCCACTTGCACATCCTTGGGTAACTTCGCCATGACAGTTTCAACATCAGCTAAAAAGCCCATATCCAACGTCATATCTGCTTCGTCAATGACAAAAGTCTTAACCTGATCAACCGTTAGAATCTTCTTTTTGACCAAATCAGTCAAACGCCCTGGCGTGGCAATCACCAATTGGGGATTACGGTGCGTAAGTTGCGTAACTTGCCGTTCACGATCAGTCCCACCAGCCAAATGCGCAATTTGAATATCCAGTCCGCAAGCGTCTCTTAGCTCTTTGGCCACCTGATAAAGTTGGTCAGCTAGCTCCCGACTTGGCGCAGTCACAATTGCTTGCACAACCGGCGTTTCTGCGACAATCTGATTAAACAAAGGGAGCAAATACGCATGGGTTTTTCCCGAACCGGTAGCTGCTTGCACGACAACAGTCTGATGCGACAACATCGCTGGAATTACCTGCTTTTGCACCGGCGTCGGGGTAGTAAAGTTGATTTTCTTTAGACCCGTCGTAAGCGCCGCAATTAGGCGTGGATCCGCAAACACATTAGACATTAGCCGCCTCATATTTCTTGGTTACTGCAATTAATTCTTGGAAAATCTGATGTACTTCTGCTAAATCTTTAGCATTAGCACCAGAAGCAAGGGCATGACCGCCGCCGTCATGTGCCTCTGCCAATTGATTAATTACCGGCCCCTTAGAACGATAGTGCACGCGATAAGAACCATCTGGCTTCTCAACAAAGACATCCCAAGCCAGAATATCTTTAATATGACCTGGTGTTCCCACGGCAACCGCAGTTTGTTCAATATCAATTTGCAATTCTTTCATCGTTTGCTGACTGATAATGGCCATCGCCGCGCCCGATGCATCAACTTCCATCACTTGCATGCAGGCCGCTTGTAATTTGGCTTGTGCAAAACTGACATCGGCAATATGACGGGCAATCGCACTAATATCAATACCAGTTTTCGTTAAAATGGCAGCCACTTCAAAGGTATGGGCACTTGTATCAGGGTACATAAACCGGCCCGTATCACCAACGATACCAGCATATAGCGCTGCTGCGACTTCTTTCGTTAGTGGTAATTTTTCGCTAATAATGAGATCTGCCACAATCTGACTAGCAGCTGGTGCTTGATCATCCACATAGCTTAAATCACCATAAGGGTCACGGTTAGGATGGTGATCAATTTTAATAAGGTAAGCACCGTCTTTAAAGCGCTGATCCGAAATACGCGGAGTATTTGCAGTATCCGTGGTAATGACTAAAGCACCTTGATAATCGGCATCTTGTACTTCATCCATTTCATTAATCCAAGCCAAGTTATTAACCGCAGAACCAGCACACAGAATGCGCTTAGCTGGAAAAGCCAACCGTAATGACCGTGCTAAGCCTGCTTGGGAGCCAATCGCATCTGGATCAGGACTGGTATGACGGTGCAAAATGATGGTGTCATATTGTTTGATTTTAGTTAATATTTCATCAAAAGTATTCGTACTCATTTGTTTACTCCTTAAAAATGTTTACCCTACAGTTTACCAGAAAATCGGTAGCTACCATAGTAGATTATCATTCAGATGTCTTAAATAAATCAATTTGAGCATAGGCAGCTGCTTTCAATTGACTACAAGAGACCCCTAATAAGCGAATGCCACTAGTCCAAAATACGGTTAGCGGTAAGAAGAGTTCCCTGACAGCCAAATAAATGGCGCTCGCATCATCGCTATGACGCTTAAGTTGAACCTGGTGAGTCATCGTCTCAAACTTCGCATTACGAATTTTCAGGGTCACACAGCTGGCAACGAGGTGTTGTTTTTTTAGCGCTTGGCTAACCCGCTGACTTTGCTGTTCTAGCTGTGCTAATGCCGCTTTTTGGGTAAACAGACTCGGATTATAGGTTTGCTCTTTGCCCAGCGACTTACGCTGGCGGTGGGCCAATACTGGCCGTAAATCAATGCCCCAAGCATGCATGGCCATTTGATAGCCTTGCTTTTTAAAGCGCCGTAAGAACCATTCGACTGGCTGCTGTTGTAAATCATGTCCAGTATTCAAGCCCAACTGGTGTAAAATGACCTGCGTTTTCTTACCAATACCGGGGAAAGTCGCAATATCCTGCTGACCTAGAAAAGCCACCGCTTCTTCTGGCAAAATAATCGTCCGACCAAAAGGCTTGGCATATTCTGACCCCATCTTGGCTAAAATCTTATTATAAGAAACACCAAACGAAGCGGTCAGACCCGTTACTTGATAAACTCGCCGCTGTAGATACGCGCCTAGAGCAATCGCTGAATAGGTGCCTAATTTATTTTGAGTCACATCGAGGTAAGCTTCATCTAGCGCAACCGGATCAATTAAATCAGTCACTTCACGCATAACGCTGCGTACCTGATTGGAAACCGCATGATACTTTTCAAAATGTGGTGGCACAAAAACGAGCTCATTAGCTGGCACCAAGCGGACGGCATCAATAGCTGGCATGGCACTGCCAACCCCATACTTACGCGCCTGATAGTTAGCGGTTGTAATGACACCATGACCATGATGTTCACGCGGATCGTAAGCAACCACCACGGCTTTTCCCGCTAATTCCGGATAGTCACGCAACTCCACCGACGCATAGAAAGCATCCATGTCCAAATGGATAATTCGGCGATGCACATCATTACGCGGAAGTAAATCCGTCTTAGCCATAGATCCAGTTCGTATCCGAAGTGGCAAAAATGTTTCGACTACTATGTGGTCCATAGTGATATGGCGGATACTGCACAATTACGGGTTCACCAGTAGCATTTTCCGCTTGCCAAGCGCTCTCAATCGCATCAATGAATTCCCAATAACGCTTAAGTTCAGCCCAATGGGTAAAGTTAACCGAATTATTAACGAAGACATCATGCAAGAGTCGTTCATAACCATCTGGGACGATACTGGTTTCATAATCACTCAAAGCATAAGTAAATGCTTCTTGACGTAAGCCTGGTCCTTTAATTTGCTTGCCGTTGAGACTTAAAGTTAGGCGATTTTTAGGATCAAATTCAATAGTTAAATAGTTAGCAGTCGCTTCACCGTAAAACGACTTGACTGGCTTAAAGACCACATCTACCCGGCTCATTTTTTCTTTCAAGGCTTTCCCGGTGCGGAAGTAAATCGGCACTTCAGCCAAGGGACCAGCGGTAAACTTGATTTGCCCAGCTGCATAAGTTTCTGTCGTTGAATCGGACGCGACATTGGGCTCGTTGCGATAAGCAAAGGTGCGATCACTCGCCGCATATTGACCACGAATGAAATGCTGACTGACTTGTTCTGGCGTCGGTAATTGCAAACTAGCAAGTAGCGTTTGCTTGGCTTGATGAACCGCGTTGGCACTTGGATCAGTCGGTTCCGGCATCGCCAATAAAGTTACAATTTGAAAAATGTGATTTTGCACCATATCGCGTAAAGCACCGGCAGTCTCATAGTAACCACCTCGCGCCTCCACGCCTAAACGTTCAGCTAAAGTCACTTGGATATTGGCAATTTGTTCATGATTCCAAGCTTGCCGCATCAATGGATTAGCAAAACGTAGTGGTAAAATATTTTGAATCATTTCCTTACCTAAATAATGATCAATTCGGAAAATCTGACTTTCTTCAAAACAAGCCGTAATTTGCCGATTGAGCGCTTCGGCCGTCTCTAAAGAACGACCGAATGGTTTTTCGACCACGATGCGATTAAAACCCGTGCTGGTTAAGCGTTGATCATTAATATGGGTGGCAATCGTCCCAAAAAAGCGTGGTGCCATTGCCATATAGAAGACGCGATTCCCTTGTGCATGATATTTCTGGTCAAGTTTAGCAGCTAGATTCTTTAAAGTAACATAGTGATCAACTTTTGTGACGTCATGACTTTGATAGTAGAAGTGACTCGCAAACGCCGTTAAATGTTCCTCATCAACGTCCAGATTTACTTCATGAATGGCATCAGCTACTTGTTCTTGCAAAAAAGCATGTGACCAAGGCCGCCGTGCAGTCGCAATCACGGCAAAATGTGCATGTAACAGCCCCTGCTCATACAAATTAAATAGCGCTGGATACAACTTACGATGAGCTAAATCACCGCTACCACCGAAAATGATCATCACTGCTGGAATATCTTGCATCATAAACCTCCTAAGGCCGCTTCTTTAATAAGCCATTCTAATTTTTAGCAAAACAAAAGGCGCTAGCGCGCCTTGATAGTTATTCATGATCCTCAGGCTGTGACTCAGGCGTCTCAGTTGATTTAACTACTTTATCGGTTTCAGCCGGTTGACTAGGAATCACTTCACGGACTGCCATGCGGCTAAAAGTTAAATAGATACCGTCAGCATCAATTACGACCGTCTTGTCGACTTCGTTGATAGCATCCACCTTACCATGTAAGCCATCGACCAATACAACTTGATCACCAGGTTTTAATTGGCCCATCATGTCCAAACGTTTTTGTTGGGCCTTTTTTTGTGGACGTAACATCACAAAATAAGTAAAAAGTCCTAAGCCAATAAATAGGACAATCATCAACATATTTTGACCGCCACCGTTAGCTACTGCTGCTAAAAATAAAGTCATTCAGTTCTCCACCTTTACATTTCTCTATCAGTTTTGTTACCAATAGCATTATCATACAAAAATTCTGGCTACTTGTCACTTATCATGCCGGGGCAAGGGTAAGCCTAATTGTAAGTAAGCTTTATCGGTCGCCATACGCCCGCGCGGCGTCATGACAATAAAGCCCATCTGCAACAAGTAAGGCTCATACAGCGCCTCAATCGTTTCAATATCCTCACCCACATTAGCTGCCAATGTGCGAATCCCTACTGGACCGCCATGATAACTTTTAATCATGGTTGCTAGCAATTTCCGGTCCGTCTGGTTCAATCCTTGTTCATCAACTTGCAACTGATCAAGGGCATGACTGGTTGTGGTAAGCGAAATGGTCTGCTCCCCGCCTACTTCCGCAAAATCACGGACGCGTTTCAACAAGCGGTTAGCCACCCGCGGTGTCCCCCGCGAACGACGGGCTAATTCATGGGCCGCTTGCGACTGAATCTCAGTCTGAAAAACGTGACTTGAACGGACCACAATTTGTTCCAGTTCCGGGACCGTGTAATATTGCATGTGCTCCACAATCCCAAAACGATCACGCAGGGGTGCAGAAAGTTGCCCCGCCAACGTAGTCGCGCCAATCAGCGTAAATGGCGGCAAAGGAACATGCACGGCATGAGTCGTTTGTCCTTCGCCAATGACAATATCAATATAGTAGTCTTCCATGGCAGAATAGAGTACTTCTTCGACCGGCTTGGCCAGGCGATGAATCTCATCAATAAAGAGCACATCCCCAGGATTGAGGTCCGATAGTAATGCCACTAAATCGCCCGCTTTTTCAATTGCAGGACCACTGGTGCTTTTAACTTCAACGCCAAGTTCATGGGCAATCACGAAGGCTAACGTTGTCTTACCTAATCCAGGCGGACCATAGAGAAGGACATGGTCAAGGGCCTCATCACGCTGCTTAGCAGCTTGAATGTAGATGGCCAAATCATGTTTGACGTGTTCTTGACCTAAATATTGCTTGAGACTTTGAGGTCGGAGTGACTGCTCAATCGGCGCTTCATCAAGCTTGGGCTCACTACTCGTAATATCTTCTTTGGCACTCATGGCCTTCACTTCCTTCCCATCATGTTTCTATTATATCAGTTACCGCTTCAAGAGTAAGGCTAGTCCACGTTTAATATACGCATCGGCCGAAGCTAAATCGAGCTGCGCTAACTTAGGGGTAATGCGATTAACTTCTTTTTGAGTATAGCCTAAGGCTAGGAGCGCAAGCAAGGCATCATTTAAGCTATGGGCTAAATCCTCAGCTGGCGTTTGATCAATGCGCGCCACATAATCACCCAATTTACCTTTTAAATCAAGGACAATTTGCGAAGCTGTTTTTTTACCAACGCCGGGAAATTGCGTTAAATATTTAATTTCGCCTTGTTCAATCGCAGCAGCCAATGATTCACTGTCTTCAGCCGCCATAATCGCAATGGCACTCTTCGGACCAATCCCCGAAACACTCAATAACTTTAAGAACAGCCCTTTATCTTCAGCACTCTCAAAACCGTAGAGCATTATCCCCGTCTCACGCACAATTTGTTCGATGTAAATGCGCACGGTTTGCTTTAAGTGATAGGCATACGGGCTAGGACAAAAAACTTTATACCCAATCTCCTGTACTTCGATCACCAGATAACTGGGAGTAATTTGAGTAATTTGACCGGATAGGTATTCGTACATGTTGCCTCCTTAGCGTTTAAACATTTTTTGTAAATCACGTTGGTTGATTGCTACCAAGGTTAGTCGACCATCCGGATCATGATAAGGGTCTGGAACCTTTGCCAGTTTAGCTAGCAAGCTGGCAGCAGCAACAGCCGTTAACTTGGAACGCGCTGCTGCTTGATGTCTAGCTTCGTCACGAGCCAGTCGCTCACGCCATTTCATCGGATTAGCTTCATCTTGATGGAGAAAGAGCTCAATTAATTCACGCAGCCGCGCCTCCTGATTATCCTGTAAGAAATTCGGATAGCCATGCAGAATAAAACTGTGTTGACCAAATTCAGCTAATAAAAGTCCCAATTCACGCAGCAGTGGCAATTTGGCTTTGATTTCTAAAAAGTCAAGTTCACCAAAGTCGAGTACTAACGGGGTGAGTAATTGTTGCTGACTAATCTGATGATTGGTAAGCTCACCCAGTAGCCGCTCATAGATCAGCCGGCGCTGAATGGCTGGCGCGTCCAATAAATATAAATCATGGTCGGCACTAGCCAGTAAATAACTATCGAATTGCCCTAGATAAGTTAACTGTGGTAAACGACTGCTCAGCTTAGCAGCCGCACTTGATTCGACATTGCCAGCCGGATCAAGTGGAAATGGTCGTAACGTCTGCTGCTCGCGCACATTGGCATCCCAACTAGCAGTTAACAGATAACGATCATCGCTGCGGACTTGCTTCATAGAAACATACTTGTGGTCAGGCTCCTTCGCATCGGATGACGCTAGCTCCGTAGTGCTAGGCTTAGTAATCTCGGGGCGCTTAGAGTTGACGACCTGCTGGTTGAGATTAAAGCGCAATTGATCAACCAGCGTTGGGCGACCAGTTTGAAGCAAGTTAGTGAGCCCACTGCTAGGTGCTAGCTGGTTAGTTAACGTCGTTGAAATAGCCGTCGTCAGTAGCCGTGCCAGTGCTGTCTCTTTCGATAAACGCACCTCACGCTTGGTAGGATGGACGTTAACATCGACTAAGAGCGGATCAACCTGAATATTAATCACCGCAATAGGATAATGGCGCTGGGGCAACTGACTGCCATAGCCAGTCATAATGGCATTCGTTAACACCAAATTGGTAATGTAGCGACCATTCAGCAGTAACGTCATAAAATGCCGATTAGACCTAGTTAACGTCGGCTTCGACAGTAATCCTGTGACCGTAAAATCGGTATCCTGCGTCGCAAATGGTAGCATCTCTGCCGCCACGTGGTGCCCATAAATCGTGGCCACGGTCTGCTGCTGATCACCATTACCGGCAGTTTGCAATAGGATTTTTCCCTCACTAACTAAGGTAAAGGCAATCTGGGGATGCCCCAAAGCAATGCGGTCTAAGAAATCGACCACTTTCATCAGCTCAGTGCGCGGACTGCGCAAATATTTTAAACGCGCGGGCGTATTAAAAAACAAATCACTGACTGTAATTCGGGTACCCTCGCGTGCGGCGGCAGCTGACTGATGTGACTTAACGCCAGTTGAAAAATTCGCAACCACACCAGTGTGATGTGCCAGCGCAGTGAGTACTTCGACATGACTGACCGCCGCAATTGAAGCCAAAGCTTCACCGCGGAACCCTAAGGTAGCCACTTTAAACAAATCACGCTCATTATTAATCTTACTAGTGGCATGACGCGTAAATGCTAGGTCCAATTGATCGGCGGGAATGCCGACACCATTGTCTTGCACCATAATCATAGCTAACCCGCTACTGCGGACTTCCACTCGAATTTGGGTACTCCCAGCATCAATGGCATTTTCCACCAGCTCTTTAACAACGCTAGCAGGACGCTCAATGACTTCCCCAGCCGCAATTTGATTGGCTAAGTTTTCCGATAACTCATGAATTTTGGTCATGTGCTTCATCCTTTAAATCAGTTTGCCAATTGGCAACCAGTTGCACCACCTCGAGCGGGCGTAAATCATCGAGATAGAGGCTCTTAATTTGATCCAGTAAGGCCTGATCAGTCGTAGTTAAGACTGGTTCAGACGGGGCTGGATTACTGGCGTGTGCAAATAAGTCTAGCTGCTGACTGGTCTCATTCACTTCATTAGCCCCTTGGGCTTCTAAGCGTTTCAATAATTTAGTTGCTTCGGCTAAAACCTGACTAGGTAAGCCAGCTAGCCGTGCAACATGAATCCCGTAACTTTGATCAGCCGCCCCAGGTAAAATTTGGTGCAGAAAGATTAATTTGCCGTCTTGCTCAGTAGCGCCGACATGAATATTGGCAAGTTGCGGTAATTTATCAGCCAAGGCGGTTAATTCATGGTAGTGCGTCGCAAATAAAGTTTTTGCGCCGACTTTATCATGCAAATACTTCACAATGGCACCCGCCAGGGCCATACCATCATAAGTTGCCGTCCCGCGACCAATTTCATCAAATAAAACGAGTGACCGTTTCGTCGCATATTGGAGTGCAGCGTTGGCCTCGCTCATCTCGACCATAAAGGTCGATTTACCGGAAATCAGATCATCGGCGGCACCAATTCGGGTGAAAACTTGATCAAAAATCGGTAGCTGCGCAGAATCAGCTGGGACAAAGCAACCAATTTGCGCCATAATCGCGATTAACGCTAATTGCCGCATGTAAGTTGATTTCCCTGACATATTAGGTCCAGTGATTAAAAAGATATTGGTAGCTTGATCCATCTGCACATCATTCGGAATATAGCGTCCGGCTGGTAAAACTTGCTCTACCACCGGATGACGACCAGCCACAATCTTAATATCTTGATTAGTCACGTGCAGTTCTGGCAGGCAGTATTGGTTCTGTTCTGCGACTGTTGCAAAACCACAGAGCACATCCAAACTAGCGAGCTGGTTACCTAACTTTTGGAGCTTGGGAATATACACCTTAATCGCTTCGCGTAATTTGACAAACAATTCATGCTCCAAACTGGTCGAACGGGTTTGGGCTTCCAAAATCAAATTCTCATGTTCCTTGAGTTCAGGCGTAATATAGCGCTCAGCGTTAGTTAAAGTCTGTTTACGCGTAAAGCGGTCGAGCGGAACCCGATCTTTACTACCATTAGGGACTTGTAAATAATAACCAAAGACCTTGTTATATCCGACCTTCAGCTTATCAATACCCGTTTTTTGGCGCTCACTAGCTTCCATTTCGGCCAGCCACTGCTTGCCATGATTCATGGCATCGTGGTAACGGTCCAATTGCGAATCGACCCCAGCTTTAATCAGACCACCTTCGGTCGTTAAAATCGGCGGATCTGCTACCAGCGTGTCACTAATTTGGCTGGCAACATTAGCTAAAGGGTCAATTTTAGCCGCAAAGTCAGTCAAAATGGTCGTATTTGCAGTTTGCAAAGCTTGCAAAATAACCGGAACGGCCTGCAAGGAACGTGATAATTGTAATAACTCACGGGCATTAACATTGCCAAAAGCAATCCGTCCCGTTAACCGCTCCAAATCATAGACCCCTTTGAGGGCATCAATCGTATTCTCGCGAGTAAAATAGGCGGACAGTAAAGCGCTCACTAGCTGCTGCCGATGCTGAATCGCTTCAAGAGATAAGAGTGGACGCGTAATCCACTGTTTCAGCAAACGCCCTCCCATGGCAGTATGCGTCTGGTCAATCACCCAAAACAGTGACCCCATCTTCTTACCTGTTCGTGCTGAAGCTAATAACTCCAAATTATTTTGCACCGTATGCGACAGCTGCAAATATTGATTAACTTCATACCGCTGGGCAACCTGTAAATGCGCCAAGCTCCGCTTCTGGGTATTTAATAAATAACTCACTAATTGAATAGTCGCATCGCGCTCCGCACCAGCTGCTAAGCCCTGAGTAACGTAGGATAATTCAGCATGTTCACCGGTTAAAGGGGCCGGCTTTGACACCGTAATATTGGCCTTAGTCAAAAAATCACGGTCAGTAGCGGCTAATGCACCGGCAAACACCACCTCGCGGGTTCGTAGCGACAGTAATTCATTTTCCACTGCCGCCATGCTCTTGAGCCGAGTGGCAAAAACTTCGCCAGTGGATAAGTCACTATAGGCCAGACCAAAACCTTTGCTCGTCATGGTCACACTCGTTAAGTAATTCATCTCACTAGCACTATTAGGACCAGCCGCCATCATAGTACCGGGCGTCACTAATTGAATGATGCCACGTTTCACCATCCCCTTCGCTAGCTTAGGATCTTCAAGTTGTTCACAGAGCGCGACTTTATACCCTTTTTCCACCAGCGTATTCACATAGGCTTCCACCGCTAAATGTGGGACACCGGCCATCGGGATGGGATTCTTCGTCTTATTAGAACGATGCGTTAACGTCAATTCTAAAAGTTGTGCACCTTTAATGGCATCGTCTTCAAACAATTCATAAAAATCGCCCACGCGATAAAATAGAAAAGCATCGGGATATTGCTGTTTAATTTCATGGTATTGCGCCATCATTGGGGTCGTTGTGTCGGTCATGAATAATCTCTTTCTTTTTACGCTTACTGAATATTATACGACATTCTGCCTAGTAGTGGAAAACTCGACCTACAGCCACTCAAGTATCTGATTAACTGGGGATAACTAAGCAAACTAAAAAAGACACCCTCCTATCGGATATCCCGTTCAAAAATGATTATCTCACCATAATCACGATCCTTTAGATTAGTATTATTAGTTAGCGGTGAAACTAATCATTTCGTATTTAAGATGGCTTTTTTATCGACTAGTATATTCAAAATGAGGACAGCCAATGAAATTACCAGCGTTATGCCCCAATTAATACGAAGATTCATGGGTAATTGATTTGCCCATAGGCTCATTACCGTAGAGCCAATCGCCGTTCCACTGACAATAACAACATTTTGAACCATTCGTTTCAAGGAACCAATTCGGGCCTGTTCACAAAGAGGCAGCATATAATGACTCATGCGGGTCACTGATAATTTGTCACTAACAATCCAATAATGAATAACCCCCAAAAACTAAAACTAGCATTACGATTATCATGATTTAATTTTCCAGAAACTTTGGAAAAGATAACCAAACAAGCCCCTACCCACCAAAATAACGACATTACTAAAAATGTACAAAAAATAGCCTGTCTAGAAAAGACAAGCTATTTTTTCTTACCACATATGTGGACGTCTTGGACGCCTAGGCGGCAAATGATGACCACCTTGCCGAGCTACCCGACGTACATCACGTGCTAATACCCAACTCTTCAGCCTAGGTAAGTAGTAACTCTTCCCGAATACGAGTAGCACACCGGTACGACTTGCAAAATACCGACGCGCCACTAGTGGCTTCTTTGCGCGTACTGTCCCCGCCCCTGAATACTGCCGTACCACGGCACTACGCTTAGGTACTATCCAAATATGAATTCGCTGTACACTGGCAGCCGCTTGTACCATCCCAGTTTGGTGCTGACTAAACGTCAAGATACCAACTAATGACAATAGCAATGTAGCCAAACCTACCCATTTTTTCATATATCGGATACCCCCTTCAAGTTTACTTGTCGTTATATTAGCATTTATCGGCGCGATTAATTGAATTTGGTGATGATATAACAAAAAATTAAGAATTAAAAATAGCCCGTTCAATCTTTGAACGAGCTATTTTCTACTTATCTGAATGCAGTAGATCTAAAACTGAGCCATCAATCTAATAATCAGTGGTGGGGGTCTTCTACTTATCTGAATGCAGTAGATCTAAAACAAGCTTTTGGTCTACTATGCCAATCAACGAGGTCTTCTACTTATCTGAATGCAGTAGATCTAAAACTTGGCTGGTTCTGGTTTAGCAACTGGTTTTGGTCTTCTACTTATCTGAATGCAGTAGATCTAAAACGCGACTACATCGTAGGCAGTATCAATATCAGGTCTTCTACTTATCTGAATGCAGTAGATCTAAAACAGAGCGATCATCTCGTCTAGCACTTGCCCAGGTCTTCTACTTATCTGAATGCAGTAGATCTAAAACTCAGACTATGACATTAAATAACTAAGTAGTGGTCTTCTACTTATCTGAATGCAGTAGATCTAAAACTGCAGAAGATACTGTATCAGATCACGAACCGGTCTTCTACTTATCTGAATGCAGTAGATCTAAAACCTTAAATTGGTTGGATTAGGTATTTCTCTAGGTCTTCTACTTATCTGAATGCAGTAGATCTAAAACTAGGTTGCATAGCGCCTGATAAGGTTTGATGGTCTTCTACTTATCTGAATGCAGTAGATCTAAAACTCCATAGTATGCGAGGGAAAACTGTATAATGGTCTTCTACTTATCTGAATGCAGTAGATCTAAAACGTAATATTAAGCTATTATTACAATCTTAGTGGTCTTCTACTTATCTGAATGCAGTAGATCTAAAACTATGGGATTAGATTGCTAGGAACTGCATTAGGTCTTCTACTTATCTGAATGCAGTAGATCTAAAACAAATCTGTTAAAAGCGCAGCTGCGTCATCTGGTCTTCTACTTATCTGAATGCAGTAGATCTAAAACAACGAGTGCTTGATCTTGGGGTCGACTTGGGGTCTTCTACTTATCTGAATGCAGTAGATCTAAAACAAAAGATACTATTGTCATGAAGAATAATGAGGTCTTCTACTTATCTGAATGCAGTAGATCTAAAACCGGTGAATTATCACTATTCTTTAATCTACTGTATCAGTACCAATCTACTAAGTCGGCGTCAATATAGTTAAACGATGCCTCTTTGTAAAAGGATTGATGCTTATCGGAATCAAACTCCAATAAGATAAGTGAAAGATTTGTTTCTTTAATCAATTTGTTTAGCTCATTAAAATGCGACTGATCTAAGTAGTGACTGAGGTTACTTAGCGTAATAGTCGACTTTAACCCACAAGCTTGGTGTATCTTAACGACTGTCTCAATTATACCATAAGGTGAACTGGCAATATCATCGTTAAAGTGGAGATTACTAAACTTGAGTAACTTTTTAAAGTCTAAATCTGTTGAGACTGCTAATGGCAAATCTTCCATAAAAATGGCTTTTTCTAAATCCGCCAAAACTTGATTCCACCCCCGTTGAATAGCCATTTGGCTGCTGTCCGTTAGGTCCGAGAAAACCAATGATAAAGCATCTGTCAAATATTGCTTGCAAATGTCTTTACTTAAAAGCGGATCACCAATCCAGTCAATTGCTTTTGCTGTTGGAAGAACTTCATAATCATCCGTATTGAACTTAATCAGCGTGTCCTTCCCCTGAAATCCTTGCACAAAATCTGTATATGCTGCAAAACTAGTTGTTGCAACGACTGTTATTTGTCCGTCTTTAATATCAATTGGGTGATGGGTTAAATAAACAAGTTTCATATAATGACCGTCCGATCAGAAGTATTCCTCACATCATCAAGTGGTTTGCCTAATAAGAAATGCATATCCAGATATTGCTTTTCAGTTAACATCATTGTTTGCACTAAACCATTTGCCGGCAAAAATTTTTGAACGCGTAGCTCCATATACTTAGCTGAATTTGCTGAAGCACAGACTCGGACATAAACAGAGAACTGAATCATGACAAAACCTTCATTGATTAAGGCCTTGCGAAATGTTCGATAAGCCTTGCGCTCAATTGCAGTTTCAACCGGTAAATCAAACATTATCATTAATCGCATAATTTGGTACCTCAGAGACAAGTTCCATCACCCCTTCTATTTCATCTACCCGGCCATCAAGATAATCTAGACAAGTCCGACAATATAATTCAATGGCAGTTGAAAGCAACATCCGTTTATTTTTATATTTAATCTCTAAGCTCAACAATTCAACGAGTCCAAACTTGATATCGGGCGTAAAAGCGGTAATCTTACGATTGGCATAAAGCCAATAATCAACAAATGGTCGGAATGGCTCCATCAGGTCACTCGCTAGATTAAATTGATTCTGGGTCGAAGCATGATGAACGCCTAAATAAGTTTGATAGCCATCAACTACAATCTGCCGACTAAAGACTGATAAGATAATAGAATAACCATAATTTAATGCAGCATTTAAGATATTTGCAGGGTCTCTACGACTAAAACTATTTCCAAAAAGAATCTCAAAATACTTTTTAGCGACGACTGCTTCACGATTGGTCAAATCATTAAACTCTAGCTGATCAATTTGTGACCTCACAGTTTCAGTTGATAAATGGTAAGTCGTTAACACTGCTGCCTGATTATTCATCTTCTGATTCACAATCTTGGTCCAAAGCTTTTGTTTACGATTCACATCCCAATTAAACTGATTAAGTAGCCGTTGATAATTACAGTTATTGGCATAATAATTCATCGTTTCAGTAATGGGATTATGCTGGCTATCCGTAAAAATAATCTTTACATTACTAGCAGCAAGTTCACTGATTAGAGCAGTCGTTAAGGTTGCCTGTGTGGTCGCAATCAATAACAAATTGATATCAGATACTGGAATCTGGGTGATTTTCTCCGGTATTTGAACCGTCATCATCCCTCCTGAATATGCCAGTTTTGAATACTGCGTCACAATAACATTTCGCCATCCCATAAAAACCTCCTTGTATTTTAAATCATCACATGCTATCATTTCTTTGTTAGGTAGTTGCAACTACCTAATCTAGCAAGTTCTAACTTAAAGGCTTCTTATCTTAACGACTAATAGATTCGAGGTACTTCTATTTATCTGAATGCAGTAGATACTTGTTTAAGTGTTAAAATCAAACATTAAGTTTTCACATTTATGCCACCTATGTGGCTTTTTTTGTGAGCAAAATTAAGGAGCATGCCAACTGACATGCTCCTTTCCTGACTATAAGTCACTAATTTTAACTCGGCGCTCAAATAATCCAGTTGGTGATTGATACACGACTAGCGCATCAGGCGATAACAGGACTCCACTCTGATATTGCATGAACCCTAATGAAATCGATATACCAATATTTTTAATATTTGTCCTCTTTGCATTTGCGTGCAAACCATCTAATATGTTTTTTAGAGTACTCTCTTGCTCACTTAATGAAAGTATTTGAAATTTTTCTCGACCAGCATGCAATTTAACTCGAAATTTATTAACATCAAAAATAGCTAAATACTTATCCATATTAGCTAAGATTTGATCATACACATACAATAATGCCCTTGTTTCATCCTCGTCATGATTTCCTAAATAATGCTTAGAACCATTCGGATCATCGATATAATCCAAGATATATTGCATCGATTTACTATCTAAAACCATCTGACTTGTCGGATAAATGTATGCTGCACTGCCTAACATAAATTTTCTATCCCCATCAATAATTGGCTGTTTATACGGGACTTTTTCAAGCAATACTCTGAAGGAAAGAACCCCACGCTTTGGCTTCCCTTTCTTATCGTTCATTACTAATGGTGCCAATACCTGATGTAAAGCTTTTTTGGCATCCTTAGCTTGACGAATAATCGTTAAAGCGCGAACGGGTACGCCGATAATTCGATACTCTGCCCCCGCCTTTTTCTCGACTTTAACTAACGCCATATAAGCATCTACATTGCCGCTATAACCACCGTAAATTTCCACCGGTAAGTTCTTTCTCCTCGGAATTAAAGTACGAGTTTTGGTATTATCGCGTTCCTTGATAGGATAGACCGTTTGGTCAAACAGCTTGCCTGATCGAGTAGACACGGCTTGCGTGACATGCATTAATTTAAAGGCATAAGCACGTTGCAACTTCTGAATAATATCATGACGCGAAAAGACTGTTAAATCATGATTACTAGAGACTTTAATGGCATCACCTGGTCCGTATAACAATTGCCAAATGAAATTAAATTGCTTAGTGGCCTTAACCGCATCTGCAGTCGTCGCCTCATCCTGCTTACTAAAGTGTTTATAGGCCCCATAAACGAAGTAATTGTGCAGCCTTGGATATACTTGATACAAATAATTACCGACGATAGTACTTAAATATGCATCAATCGCATGATGGTAATCATTCACTTCTCGGCTCTTATATAAATTGAATTCCTTACGCAGCATCGAATTGTAAGCAGCCTTAACTTCAATAATCTGAGTATCTGGAAATTCATGCTGTAAAATCGTTGCCACTAACTTGATGACTTGGCTAGTTTCAACCAATTGTCGTTGTACAAATCCCGTTTGCTGCCACTTCGTCAAATGCTCAGTATCTGTGACTAAGTTATTGTACTTCCGCTTACTAATTAAATTAGCTTTTTGCCAAGCAGCCCACATCTCTTTAATGGTACCAGGAAAACCTTGTGCTGGTTTATTACCAAATAAACGGAATGGCACATCATCTGACTTGATGCGATTAAGCTTACTCGACACTAGAACGCGGTTATCTAAAGAATCATCAATCACATAAGCTTGAGGGAAAATATGGTCGATATCATAAGTAGATAGTCGATCTAAATCTAACGGTTTACCCGTATAGGCATCCCGACCAGCTTGAGAAAAGTAGAGATAGAGCCGATCGCTCAAATTGGCTTGCTGATCGAGTTGATCCTTCACGACCGCACTAAGCACATCGCTCTTAATCGCCTTGTAAGTATCCTGCATCCGTTTAATACGTGGGTCAGTACGCTGGGGTTTCTTTTCCGGACTGCGGGCAAATTCAATCGCTATTTGGCTAGGTGCTTGCCCTTTAGCGGCTTTCACCAAATCGTACACTACCCGCATGACTTGACGAATTGCCTTCTTATTTTGTGGAGAAGTATACGCTTCATCCAGCACATCTTCCATGGACTGTTTATCAAGCATCCCTTCATTGGCCTTGATAATACCCGCCTTAATCGTGGGATCTGCTAGAATCCGCTGTAAATTATCCTGCTCATTCCATAGACGATTAATGATATTAACCCCATTGCTATCTGGCAAGTGCTGCAATAACTTCGCTGATAATCGGCCCCAGCCTTGATAACGTAAGCGAACCAAAGATTGTCTTTGTGCTAGGGTTAACCAAGCAATCTCTGCCAATTTTTGCTGAAAAATTGCCCGATCTTCAAAAATAGTTGACCATTTAATAATTCTTTCGATATCGTGCTGCTTAGTTGCATCATCAATCGTATCACCTAAAATCGCATGATAATCCAGATAAGTGCTTAGACTCGAATTAAATTTCTTTTCATCCGCCATCCCACTAATTTGAGGATTAAGGTAACCATGCTGCTCCAAAAAGGTAATAAATTTCTTCTTGCTAACCGTCTTGGATTGCTTGAATAAGCTTTCAAAAGCCGTACGCTTCAAGTCAGATGGCAACTTTTGGTGATTAACGGAAACAATATTTAATTCATTCAAGACTTCAAACTTTTGATAAAGGAGACTAGCTGCTGGTAAAACATCTTCCCCTAATAAATAGGTATCTTTCGTGGTCATCCGCGTAATAAAAGTATTGGCAGACGCTGTGCGATCGACCATCTCATCAAAATTCCAAGGCGTAATCCGACCATTTTGACGACGCGTCATCCAAGCAAATTTCGCTTCATTTTCCCCGACTTGCTTCGAATCGACCATCGGCCCGACATAATATGGCACCCGGAAGCTCATGAGTTGGCTAATTTTATAAGGTGCACGTTTAATATTCTGTGTTACTGGATTGGTCTCGACTAAAAACGGGTAGTACTTGCCTTGTTTTTCCAGAATCCGATTAAGTTCAATTTCATGTAATTGATAAGGGATGACACCATTATCCTTAGTCCGCTGTTTCGGCAAAAATTCACCTTTATCCAGGCGCGCTTTAATTTGCTGTGCCAGATCAGAATCATCTAGACAACTTAAAATAACCTTTTTCAAGTCGTCAAATCGGGCTAAATCAATCTTCTTATTCCACTTATCAGCACGCTCTTTAAGCGCCTTAACGGCTATTTTACGATTACCAATATAGCTATTATAAATGTCACTTAACTTTTGTTTTTTGGCAGGATCTGTTAGTTGGTGTAAATACTGACGTAGCAAGCGTAAATCTTTTTTATGATCCTGGTATTTCTGAATCATCGCATCTGATAACGACAAGCCTTCTGGTACAATCTCACACAGTACAATGGCGCTATACCAACTTTGTAAAATATTTAGTAATTCAGCCTGGTCAGTCGTGACATTGGCGCATACTGCTTGCAACTTATCATCCGCATCAAGGTCGCTAAACTTAATCCCATATGTTTTAGTATCAACATCTGAGAGCCCAAATAATTTATCAACCTGAAATTTATAGCCCAAGACAGCATTTGCGACTTGCTTTGTTATTGTTTTTGCTAGACTAGTGTTATCGGTAGCAAGCAACAATTGACCAACTTCTTTAACTTGATCTTTTTTATATTTGCTTTCATCTTTAATGACTGCCTCAATGGCAGCTGCATTCGTCACATTTAATTGGATGGCATCATCAAAGAAAATCGATTTCAGTAGCTCATTCAATTGCCACAATTTACCAGCCACATTGATTTTCGAGGCATCAAACTGGTCAACTGTTTCATTGTGTAAAAAGTTACCACGATATTTAACAATATGGTGAATCGCTAAATAAACCTCACGTAAATCATGCTGCTGATCATCTTCCATCAGCGCTTTACGCAAATGGTAAATCGTTGGATACCGGTCGTAAAATTCTTTTTCGGTTTTCCGATCTTGCCAGATGGTGGTCACTTGTTTCTTACGCGCATCTTTTGGTGATAGCCCTGCATCTTTCAGGCGTGCAAAAAAGGTAGGATCAATCTTTGCCATTTCAGGGTCAAAAATTTCCTCCAATAGCTTAAGGCGCCATTTTCTACGAGCCAAACGGCGTCTTGTGGCTCTAAAGATGCGTCGTTCTTCAGCTGTTTGTCCTTCTTCAAATAAGCGTGCGCCAATGGCAGTCTTACCATGTAACTTCAAAATATTATTTTCAAAGTCAGTCGCTACCCATCCACACGAATTTGTCCCGATATCGAGACCTACGATATAATTCTTCACGTTAGAACTCCTTCTACCTTAATTGTCACTTATGACTAATTGATATTTTCAGCTTATCATAATTTTGATATCATGAAGCGTCTGTTTTATAGCGCTTTCAGCTCTAAACAAAAAATAGCTCGTTCAATCTTTGAACGAGCTATTCTTTAAATTAATGACGTTTAATTTTACATCATCCCTGGTGCAGCTGGAGCAGCCGGTGCTGCAGGTTCCTTAGGTTCAGGAATTTCAGCAACAACCGCTTCAGTCGTTAGCAACAAGGCAGCAATTGAAGCAGCGTTTTGCAAAGCCGAACGAGTTACCTTAGTTGGGTCAATAATCCCAACTGAAATCATGTTTTCCCACTTATCAGTGGCAGCATTGTAACCAACTTCTGGCTTCTCATGTTCCAAATGATCTAAGATAACCGCACCATCTTTACCAGCGTTCTCAGCAATTTGGCGAACTGGCGCAGCTAAAGCACGTAAGACAATGTTAATCCCAGTCTCTTCATCTGGCGTATCACCCTTGGTTGCAGCAACTGCCTTTTCAACATTAACTAAAGCAGTACCACCACCAGCAACGTAGCCTTCTTCGACAGCCGCGCGGGTCGCATTCAAAGCATCTTCAATCCGGTAACGACGCTCTTTTAATTCGGTTTCAGTAGCGGCACCAACATGAACAACAGCCACACCACCGGTTAACTTAGCCAAGCGTTCTTGCAACTTCTTCTTATCAAAATCAGAAGTCGTGTCAGCAATTTGCTTTCTAATCAGGCCTTCACGTTCCTTAATGGCGGCACTAGCACCGGCACCATCAACAATGGTCGTTGAGTCCTTGGTAATCGTAACACGGCGTGCTTGACCTAATTGTTCAAGCTTCGTGTCCTTAAGTTCAAGACCCAAGTCAGAGGTGATGACTGTCCCACCAGTTAAGGCAGCAATATCTTCAAGCTGTTCCTTACGACGGTCACCAAAGCCAGGTGCCTTAACCGCAACCACATTGAAGGTACCACGAATCTTGTTCAAAACCAAGGTTGGTAAAGCTTCACCAGCAACATCATCAGCAATGATGAGCAGTGATTTACCTTGTTGCACAATCTCTTGCAACAATGGCAACACATCTTGAATGTTAGAAATCTTCTTATCCGTAATCAAAATGTACGGGTTATCAAGATCTGCTTCCATCTTGTCATTATCTGTCACCATATACTGTGACAAGTAACCACGATCAAATTGCATCCCTTCAACGACTGATAATTCCGTATCAATCCCACGTGAATCTTCAATCGTGATAACACCATCATGACCAACCTTCTCCATAGCATCAGCAATCAACTTACCGATTTCCTTTGAAGAAGATGAAACTGAAGCGACTTGCGCGATTTGGTCTTGTGAAGAAACCTTATGACTAATCTTATGCAATTCGCTAACAGCAGTCGTGGTAGCCTTCTCAATCCCGCGGCGGATACCAACTGGGTTGGCACCAGCAGTGACGTTCTTCATCCCTTCACGGACAATGGCCTGCGTCAAAACAGTGGCCGTGGTCGTCCCATCACCAGCAATGTCATTAGTCTTTTGAGCAGCTTCGGCAACTAACTTAGCACCTAAGTTCTCATAGTGATCCTTTAGCTCAATGGCTTTGGCAATGGTAACCCCATCATTAGTAATCTCGGGATTGCCATAAGTTTGTTCCAAAACCACATTACGACCCTTAGGACCAATGGTCGTTTTAACTGTATCTGCTAATTTATCTACACCCTTAATGAGGGATGCTCTTGCGTCTTCTGAGAATTTAATATCTTTAGCCATATTTGTCTCCTCTATTTCACAATTGCTAAAATGTCTTTTTCATGCAAGACCAAGTACTTCTGGCCTTCATATTTAACATTTGTACCTGAAAACTTATCATATAAGACAGTATCACCAGTCTTAACGCTCATCGGAATCAGTTTCCCATTATCAGCGTGGCTGCCAGCACCGACCGCAACAACTTTGCCTTCTGTTGGCTTTTCCTTCGCATTGGAAGCTAAGACAATGCCACCAACCGTTTTTTCTTCTTCTGCTTTGACTTCGACGACTACGCGATCACCAATTGGTTGTAACACGATAATCCCTCCTGTAAAGATAAACCATTTGTTTATTAATTGTTAGCACTCTTATTTTACAAGTGCTAACTTACAATCTAAATAATAACCTTTTCAGTTTCGTTTTGCAAGAAAAAATAGCAGTTTTATCCTCGGAGTGCTAACTGCTCATCAGACGAATAAAGCGACTCACAAAAAACAGCCTGGACCGTTAAGGTCAGGCTGTTAAGTAAGTTAATGTTCTTGCTTGTCTGAGTCCAAGAAGTAAATCAAGGTCTGGAGTTCAGTTGCTAAATCCACATTTTGAACACGGACATTGGCAGGAGCTGAAATACGAATAGGCGTAAAATTCATAACTCCCTGGATACCGGCTTCAAACATTTCATCCGCCGTTTTCTGGGCATGTAGCGACGGAACAGTCAATATGGCAATTGAAATCTGCTGATCACTCAGTTGTTGTTTGAGTTCACTCATATCATATACAGGAACCCCACTTAAGATGCGGCCCGTGATATTCTTATCAATATCAAAAGCACAGGAAATGCGAATATTATTACTCCGCTTAAAGTTATAGTTAAGTAACGCATGTCCCAAATTACCAACACCAACTAAAGCCACGTTAGTTAGCGTATCTTGATTCAAAATTTTCTTGAAGAAGCCTAATAAGTTCTTGACATCATAACCGTAACCACGTTTTCCCAGCGCCCCAAAGTACGAAAAGTCGCGCCGAATTGACGCACTGTCGACTTGAACTGCATCAGACAATTCAGTCGAGGAAACCTTTTCTTTACCCGCTTCGCTCAGAATAATCAAATAACGGTAATAGAGCGGTAATCTTTTAGCCGTTGCCCTTGGAATTTTTACTTTTTCCATTTCAGCCCTCCACTTAAAAGCTTCTCTTTGTTCATTCATGCACATAAATGATAAGTATATCTATCATAATCAAAAGCGGGGCTCTTTTTCAAGGTATTTTCACAAACTTAGCAAAAAAAGCCATTTTTTCGGCTGAGTGATGCTAGGAAGCACTCCAACGACTATGGTAAAATGGGCTTTAGGTGAGAAAATATGATAATTGCACAAGGACATAAACTGACACAACAATTTGGTGCCACGACTTTATTCAAAAATGTTAACTTTAGCATTAATGCTGGCGCCAGAATTGGCTTAATTGGCGCCAATGGTGTCGGCAAAACTACTTTACTGCGAATCATGACTGGCGAACAAGCTTCAAGTCATGGCCAATTTACCACTAATAAGGACATTCAAGTGGGCTATATTGCCCAAGAAAACGCGCTCGGTGGAAACCAGTCTATCTGGGATGCCATGGCTGCTGTCTTCGCACCACTCATTGCGCGCGGTAAACAGCTGCAAGCTTTACAAGTACAGCTCAGCCAGCAACCAAATGATGCTGCTTTGCTCAAGCAATACGACCAACTACAATTTGATTTTGAGCAAGCAGGTGGCTATACCTATCAAGCTGATATCAAGAGTATTCTAAATGGCTTTCACTTCCCCGAAGCAACTTGGCAAAAGCAAGTTGCTTCGCTTTCTGGTGGTGAAAAGACCCGGTTAGCTTTTGTGAAATTACTTTTACAAAAGCCACAACTCCTATTATTAGATGAACCGACCAACTATTTAGATTTAGATACCTTAGATTGGCTAGAAACCTTCCTCAAGAATTATGCCGGTGCAATTTTAGTCGTTTCACATGATCAATACTTCTTAGATCATCTGACTACCCAAATTTTTGAATTGAAATTTAATCAATTGACAGTTTTTAAGGGAAACTACACCGCCTATTTAGCCCAGCGACAACTACGAGATCAAACCCAACAAGCTGCTTTTGATAAGCAACAAACAAGCATCAAACGGGATGAAGTTTTTATTCAAAAAAACTTAGTACGTGCAACAACTACCAAACGGGCGCAAAGTCGGCGCAAGCAACTCGCTAAAATTGAACGAATTAAACCACCTAAGCACCTAGCCAAAGTTCGGATTCACTTCAGTAGCAACCACCCCTCTGGCAAAGAAGTCCTACTTTTCAACAAGCTAACTATCGGCTATCCTGACAAAACAATGGTCAAAGATATTTCGCTGCAAGTCAATAAAGGCGACCGTGTCGCGATTATCGGACCGAATGGGATTGGCAAATCGACCCTGCTCAAGACCATCATGAAGCAGTTACCACCTAAAGCTGGCTCGCTCAAATATGGTGCTTCTTTAGATATCGGTTATTATGACCAAGAGCTTCAGGGACTAGTGCCTATCAAGACGGTAATTGATACAATTTGGGATCGCCACAAGGATATGCTTGAAAAAGATGTCCGCAGCATCTTGGCCAGTTTCTTATTCACCGCCAAAGATATTGATAAAACCGTTAGTCAGCTCTCTGGTGGTCAAAAAGCTCGACTGACCCTAACCGTCCTCAGCCTTGAGCATGACAACTGCTTACTCATGGACGAGCCAACTAACCACCTTGATTTAGATGCCAAGGCAGTTTTAAACGATGCATTAAAAGATTACGATGGGACATTACTCTTCGTTTCACATGACCGGTACTTCATTAATCAATTGGCCACGAAAATTGTTTTAGTTGAAAACCAAACAGCCAAAATTTATGATGGCAATTACTCAGATTACTTAGCTCAGCAAGCTAAAAATGTGACTACTCCCACAAGCCAACAAGCAGTCGCCCCCACCCCTACTCACAAACAAGCATCTTACCAAGCACAAAAACAACAGGCAGCGCAGCTACGCAAACGGAAACGCCAAGTTACTCAAATTGAAACCACGATTGAGTCGTTAGAGGCGCAAGCAGCCGATTTAAAAGCACAAATGGCTAATCCAGCCATTGCTTCAGACTTCACCAAACTCGGGCCACTTCAAAGTGATCTCACTGCGATTGAAGCCAAGATAGAGACTGCTAATACTGCTTGGGAAAAAGCCATCGACTTACTTGATGCTGATTAAAACCCGTAAATAAAAATAAGCTATTCCGGTGGTAGGAACGGCTTATTTTTTAGTTTAATTAAGCATGCTCTCAGCATAAGGGAGCTCTAATGACGGATCTGCATTCAACGTTAAATCTGCAAATTGACCAGCTTGATACAAATTATAGGCAGCAGCCCCAATCATGGCAGCATTGTCACCGCATAATTTAAGTGGCGGTAGAATCACCCGTGGTTGCTCTTTAGCCGGTAATTTGGCAATTTCATTAGCCATACATTCACGCAAACCAAGATTGGCAGCAACCCCGCCCCCCATAATAAAGGTATTAGGTTGATACGCTTTAATGGCGCGCATCGTTTTATCACTGAGCACATCAATCACGGCTGCTTGAAAACTCGCAGCTAAATCTAGTTTATTCAAAGTCTCATGAATTTGATCCGCATGATGACAAGTATTAATAAAGGCACTCTTCAAACCAGAAAATGAGAAATCATAATCATCCTCATGCATCATTGCCCGTGGAAAATGAAACGTATCATGCCCTTGATGCGCCCAAGCATCGATTGTTTTACCAGCCGGATAATTGACACCGAGCACGCGGCCAATCTTGTCATATGCTTCGCCAGCGGCATCATCGCGCGTATCGCCAATAATTTCAAAATGAACCGGATCATGCAATAACACAATTTCAGTATGGCCGCCTGAAACCTGCAAAGCCAGCGCGGGGTAAGTAATTGGCGCGGTCAATTGAGCTGCCATAATGTGCCCCATAATATGATCGACGCCAATTAATGGTAAGTCAGTTGCCATAGCAGCGGCTTTGGCTGCACTAACACCAATTAATAAGGCACCCACTAATCCTGGACCATAAGTAACGGCAATAGCATCAATATCATGCCAGCTGCAGTTTGCTTCAGCCAAAGCTTCTTTCGTAATCTGGCTAACGACTTCAATATGATGCCGACTAGCAACCTCTGGCACCACGCCACCAAAGCGCTGATGACTTTTAATTTGAGTGGCCACAATCAAGCTTTCAATTTCAGTCCCATTTTTAACCACTGACGTTGACGTTTCATCACATGAGCTTTCATAAGCTAGAATTCGAATTGCTTTTTTTTCAGTCAAAACTTGAACTTCCTTCTCTTCGTTACTACTGATTGTCTCCTGTCAGCTGCTTTACCATATTTAAGGCATCCCCATGTGTATCTTGATAGTAGCCACGCCGCACAAATGTCCCGACAAAATCATACTTGCGATACAAGGCTTGGGCCGGTAAATTATCTACCCGAACTTCTAAGCTCATCGACTGGGCATGGTTCAGTTGCGCATAACCAATGGCGAGCTCCATTAAAAAACTACCTAAACCTAAATGCTGATAATCTGGCGTGACGAAAATATTGGTAATATGAGCATCAGCAGATTGAAATTGTTCCCCCAGTAATGCCAATAACTGTGGTCCTTCATAGACGACCAGATAGAGACAGGTGGCCTTACGAAACTCACGTTGAAAGGTTTGCGCAACCCATGGCGTCCTTTGATAAATGACCTGTTCAAGTTGGAGCAGGCTCTGAATATCATTGTCACTTGCTGGTAAAATCAGTAGCCGATGTCCCGCTAAAGAAAAGGCAAAAGGTTGCGCAAGCTCGCGTTCCGCCGGTACCACTGGATGAAAAAAGTGGGCAAACTGTTTAAACTTCTTCAACATAATTACTATCAGGTTGATAATCCTGACCAGTCTGGTGATGCCAATCAACCTCAGCTTGTGTCCGGCGCAAGTAATTCGGTAACAACATATCTGGATCAACTGGCTTGGCATTAATCGCCAAACGCCCAATCACCCCAGCATGCGGATAATTAGATTCCTTAGCGCCAAGCTGAAAAGCACAGCCTGCAGCCTTAAAAGCTACGCTAGCCGCGGTTAATCCTGACCCCACAAGGGTGAGCTCATAGCCGTGTTTCATGCAAAGCGCTTGAACCTGATTCACTAATTGCTCAAGTGGATAGTGACCATCTGGAATAAGACTTTTGCCAGCAAGATAAGCCCCAGCAAAGTAATTCGTGTTGCGCGCATCAATTAGGGCGAGGACTAAGGTATTGGGTGCCGGTACATTAGCTGCCAGGGCAGCCAATGTTGAAATCCCAACAACTGGGATGTTTAAAATACTGGCAAACATTTTAACGGTGGTCACGCCAATCCGCAAACCTGTATATGAACCTGGCCCAATGGCAACCGCAAAGCGGTCCAAATCCTTTAATTTTAATTGCTTTTTCACTAACATTGCCGCAATCACCGGTGCCAAATGTTCGCTGTGATTACGCTCATCTTGCTCGTTAACTTCCGCTAACACTTGCTCAGCCTGATTCAGAGCCACACTCAAATGGTTAGTCGCAGTTGAGACACTTAAAATCTTCATGAATTTTATTACTCTTTTCAAAAAATATGGCGTTGTTCATTAACACGCGCAATTAATTTTAGCACTAAATACGACATTGCCATTTGAATCCAAGGTACAATCAACTCTTTCGTCCCTCGAATGGCCAACAATTGTGCAAACGGCGCATGATACATGAGGTGAATCCACCAAGTATTCATTCCCAAATTCACAATCACGGTAACTAGGAAAGTCGCAACCACCACCCGCCAAAGCTTCACTGGCTGGCGATATAGTAGCAACCCATATAGTAATGGTCCCGCCATTGCCGTTAACGTAAAGCCAATAAAGAAACCACCAGAATTGCCAAAAATGGCTGAGGCAACGAGATCACTAACCCCGCCGCCAAGTGCTCCCCACCAGGGGCCAAATAAGTATCCTAATAACACACTCCCCACAAACCCTAAGCCAACTTGCACATATGTCGGACCAACCGTAAAACGTCCGAGCACAATTTTAATAGCAACAATAAGACCTAATAAGATTAACCGTCGTAATTCAGTTTGCGTTGTCCGTTTCATTCCCATTGCCTCCCTATAGTGGCACTAAAATTATACTTGACGCCACGCAATCTGACAGACTGCATGTTCACGACCATCTTTGGAAATAATGGCTTGCTTAGCAATCCCATCTGTTAAAGTTAAGTAAGCAATTGGTGACTCACCATAAAGCACTTCTTTATCAAATTGAACATCAATTGTTGCTGGTACATGGGTTCGTAAAAAATCACGATCATATAAGTCAATTAACCAAGAGAAATAATGGCTATTCGTCAGATGATGGTTCGTGTCAATATCATCATAACGCACGCGATACTGACGTTCTTGCTGATAGCTTGGCAGCCGGCGAATTTTTGCAAAATGGGGCAGCCGTTTCATCAGTGGCACCTCAAGCGGGGTCATCAAAGACATATCCGTTGGGATCATTGTGCGCTTGTGCAAATCAAACAATACCCACCGACTCATGGCTTGAACTAAAACGTCACCATTTTCATCACAAATTTTAAAATCACGATAAGTAAAAAAGCGATTATAGCCACTCGCCAAAGTCTTAATAATCACGCGCTGGCGGGGATGTGGGCTTTTATTTAGCTCGAAATGATATTGGGTCACGACCCAACCACGCCCTTGTTTCACTAAATGATCGGCATCAATATCAGCTTGGGCTAATTGATGTTCTGAAGTTTGGAGCATCATCGCAATCATTGCTGGGATTTTAAGCCGGCGATTTTCATCACAATCTGAAAACTCGATGACCCTCGTCTCGCTATACTCTTCACTCATTGCTGGCCTCCCGTCCTTGATGATACTGGTCATATAATTCATTCTTTGAAATTTGATTTTGGCTAGCAACCTGTTTAATGGCGTCTTTGTGGCTCATACCCGTTTTAACTAGCTGGCTGACTGCTTTAATTAGTTCTGGCCAAGTGGCGACTTGCCGCTGCTCGGTATTAGGTGAAATTAAGATGACAAACTCGCCTCGTGGCGGAGTGGCTTGAAAGTAATCACTTACTTCGGCAATGCTTCCGCGTACGAATTCTTCATGAATTTTAGTTAATTCTCGTGCAGCCACGATTTGTCGATCGGCTGGTAAAACCGTCGCTAACGTTTTTAACGTTTTCGCCAAACGGTGGGGTGCTTCATAAAAGATGGAAGTCGCCTTAGCCTGGTTCATTTGTTCAAAGTAAGTTTTCTGCTCCGTTGATTTACGCGGTAAAAAACCATAATAAGTAAAAGGTTGGGCATCAAAGCCAGACGCAATTAGTGCCGTTGCAAACGCTGACGGACCCGGAAGTGGCACAACCGGCACACCATGTTTAATGCAAGCCTGCACTAAGATGTAGCCAGGATCCGAAATCACCGGCATCCCCGCATCCGAAATTTCAGCAATGACAGTCCCTTGCTGCATCATCTCGACCAGCTCGGGAGCACGCTCTTTGGAATTATATTTATGAAATGATAGCAATTTGTTTTTAACGCCAATCCGCGCTAATAAAACACCACTTGTCCGCGTATCTTCACAGGCAATATAATCCGCATCCTGTAAAATTTGCTTAGCACGAATCGTAATATCACTTAAGTTACCAATTGGCGTTGGTACTAAATATAATTTGCCACCTTCATCGGCATAACTACTTTGTCGCTGCATCTGACTCCTTCTCTAATGTTTGGCTCGGCCACCGAAATTATCAAGAATATCCAGACAAAACATGCAGTCTGAACTGGGATCTCGGTGCGAGCCATAATACATATTACAAATATGATAACCAGAATCATAAATTTTACGCAAACTTTCCAGTCCACTTTTCGTTTTCTTGACGCTGGCACCCTTTTTTTGCAACTTATTAAGCTGTTCTCGTAGCAGTTCATTTTCTACCTTAAGTTCAGTATTTTCTTTCAAGGTTTCTAAGATATCATTTTCCAAGTCATCGGTGGTTCTAGTCATACTTTTTAACGATTCTTGGAGTTTTTGTAATTTTGAATATGGATCCAACATCAACACCTACCGTTTCCCCTGTAAAGCCAGATATTCCAGTGCTTGTTTAAAATTAACATGACTAAAGCGTAATTTATCAACCTCAACCAGTCCTGCTAAGAACTTCATATTAGCCATTTGTACTTCCGGCTTGTGTAAACCAGCTTGAGCTTTTAATTTTAACTGAATCAACACATATTTTTGAATGACATGATTAGGTGCTAATGCTGCCAATTGATAGGCCGTCACGACACTTTTTAAATCGTCAGCCAAACACTCTTCATAGTAATACTTAATTTGTTGGTCTAAGTCAGTCGTTTCACCAACTTCTGCTAATTCCGCACGAGTAAGCCCACTCGCAATTAGTTGACTGGTCTTCGAATCAATACTTGGTTCACCAAACTTTAACAATTGTGTCCGGGAACGAACTGTTGGCAGAATTTGATTACTGTTCGTGGTAAGTAAAATTGTCACTACCGGTGCAATTGGCTCTTCCAACAAATTAAGTAGGGCATTGGCAGCTGGAGCCGTCAATTTTTCTGCCGATTCAATGAAAAAGAAACGGCAGGTACTTTCGGCTGGGCTTTTAGCAAGCTCCGCTTTTAATGGTCGTACCTGATCGATGCCCAACGTTTCACGCCCCTCAGGACCAATGAGCAACACATCAGGATGATTTCCCGACAAAATCTGTTGGCAATTACGACAAGTACCATCAGGACGATTTTTACCCGTACAATTAAAGAGGCAGGCCAACCAATAAGCCGCCGTCTTAGCCCGCTCAGCTGTTGGATCTACGAACAAATAACTATGTGCTAATTTCTTATGGTCAAAAGCTTGCCGCAATTGGGCGGCTGAATCCGGTTCAATTCCTTGTAAGTCAATCATCCTAGTCCTTAAATAACGTCGGTAAGTTGCGCCGTAAAATTTGAATAACTGTCTGCGTCACCACTTCAATTGGCTGTGAGGCATCAACGACCTTAATTCGCTGTGAATCACGCTGAGCAAGTTGTTGATAACCCTGGTAGACACGCTGATGGAAAGCGAGCTGTTCTTGTTCCATCCGATCTTCAGCCTGCGGACGCAATTTCTGAATCCGCGCAAGGCCTACTTGCGGCTTTAAATCAAGGAGAATTGTTAGATCGGGTAATAAACCTGCCGTCGCAAATTGATTAATCGCTTCAACTGCGTCAACCCCTAACCCTCTTCCCGCACCTTGATACGCCAGTGAGCTATCCAAATAACGATCTGAAATGACCAATTTACCTGCCTTCAGGGCTGGACGCACGATTTCAGTCAAATGCTGGCTGCGGGCTGCAGCATAGAGTAATGCTTCAGTTCGCGCAGTCATCGCGACATAATCTGGATCTAAAATAACTTGCCGAATTGCCTCGGCAATTTCAGAGCCACCAGGTTCACGTGTCACAAGATATGGTGGTCTAATTTCACTAGCAAGTTGGGTCAAAACTCGGCGCAAAACTGTACTTTTTCCGGAGCCGTCTGGGCCCTCAAAGCTCACAAAAAAACCGTTCATAACTTCCTCCATAGCTTTATTCTACAGAATTTATCCCCATATTAACAGTGAAAATCCTGAGAATAAAAAAGCCGCTCGCCAAAGCAAGCTGACTTATTGCGTGATGGCATTAGTCATACCACTAAATCTTGTGTGTCGGAATCTGGCTTCATCATATGCAAAGTTATACTTAGCATGTAAAATTTTGGCAGCTACAATATTATCTTCTGACATATCTAACGTGTTTTGGTCGAGATCAGCCTCACGCGAAATTTCATTTTGCAATTTTTCAATGAGCGCAATCAGCTTCTGATCGCCCACTTCTTTTGCTTTAAGCTTGCGTGGCATTATAAGACCGTCCTTCCTTGTACCGCTCGCTTCAAAGTAATGGCATTAGCATACTCAATATCGCTCCCCACAGCTAAGCCAGCAGCTAACCGGCTAACTTTAATCCCAGCAGGCTTGATGAGTTTACTAATATACATAGCTGTGGCTTCCCCTTCGGGAGTTGAATTAAGCGCCAAAATAACTTCTTTTACTTCACTTTGCTGTTGCAAACGCGTAATTAGACTTTTGATATTAATTTCTTCCGGGCCCAGTCCATCCATCGGTGATAGTACGCCATGTAAGACATGATAACGCCCTGAATATTCGCCCATTGCTTCAAACGCCATGACATCTTTTGGTTGTTCAACTACCATAATCGTCGTCTGTTCACGTTCTGGATTCTGACAAATGGCACATGGATCTTTTTCAGTAATATTCCCGCAAATACTACAAGTGGTTAATTTTTCTTTGACATCTGTGAGTGCTTTAGAAAAATCTTGCACATCAATCGCGGGCATATCCAAAGTATAAAATGCTAACCGCGTAGCCGTCTTTTCGCCAATCCCCGGCAATTTCATGTAAGCGTCAATCAACTGTGCCAGTGGTAGTGGGTATTGCAACTTAAATCAAACCTTTCGTATACTTGCCAAGCCCAGCTTGCGTTGCGCTATCAATTTCTGCCAAGCCCTTGTTAACCGCATCAATAATCAAATCTTGTAACATATCTGGATCGTCAGGATCAATTGCTGCTGGTGCAATTTTAATATCCGTTAATTTTCGATCACCAGTGAAAGTTGCTTTTACTAAGCCATCAGCAGATTCACCAGTAAAGCTTTGAGCGGCGATAGTCGCTTGCTGTTCGGCCATCTCGGCTTGCATTTTCTTAGCCTGTTTCATCATTTGTTGCATGTTCATGCCGCCCATGGCGCCCATACCACCAAAATTAGGTCTTCTACTCATCTTTGTACTCCTTTATCCGATTATGATATTTTTGATTACTCTTTTACGTTAACAGTATCACCAAACAAAGCTTTGGCTTTTGTCACTACCGGTGTTTCGTCAAGTGCAGTCTCACCTGAATCACTTTTCTCAGTAGTCCCACGTTGCTGCCGCAATTCTTTCTGATGACTCGTCACAAAATCCTTACGTACAGCAAGCCAATCCCCATCCGGAACTAATACGATGGTGTAAGCATGTTTAGCAAATCTTTCAATTTCGGCCTCTAACCGAGTCAGTAAATCACTATTTGAACTGGCTTTTTCAAACCACAGCGTATACTTACACTTCATGACCACTTGTTTAGGACTCGCTGCAACTGGTTCCAAAACTTCTAATAAGGCCCGTTCTGAAACTTTCAGCACCGATAACAAATCTGGCCAAATCTGTTTAATAGCCTGTAAATCAGCTTTGGTTGCTTGTGCCAAAACTTGATAAACGGCTTGCCGATTATGATCACGGCTAGCCACTTTCACGGCGGGCTTGGCTGTTACTGCGGACTTTACTTTATTCACATCAGTTGGGCGCGTTGCTACCTTAGTTACTGAGCCATTGGCTTGCATAGCCTTAAGCTGTTGACTTAAGCTAGCCACTTTTTGTTGTAACGTTGCTAATGTCGCTGCTAACTTTTCATCCCCAGCTGGAGCGGAAGGCTCTCGGCTCGTTTTAACAATGAAAACTTGGAGCGGGATTTGCTGCTGATTAGTATAACGCAAATCGAGCAATGCCATATTTGCCAGCTCAATTAACTGGAAGTAGCGGGGCACGTCAACTTTTTTTAACGTCGTAACGACACTATCCGTTAAAAAAACAGCTTGTGCAGAAGCTGACTTACCCGCCTTCACTAATACCAATGCCGCTGTCGCTAGCCGAATCAATTCTATTAACAGATTTTTAGGACTAGCCCCTTCCTGGAGCAATTTATCCGCTTTAACTAAGGATTCTGTTGGTGATTGCGTAAGCAATTGGACTAGCAACTGCTCAACACCAGCTTGCGCTGCAAAACCAGTCACTTTTAGTGCATCGGCATATTTAATCTGCCCTGTCTCGTAACTCAGCAATTGATCTAAGATGCTAAGTGCATCCCGCATCCCACCATCGGCCACTTGAGCAATGACCGCCAAGGCTTCCGGTTCGTACTTAATTTGCTCTTGCGCCAGTACATATTGCATCCGCGCTTCCAAATCAGCTTTGGCAATACGCTTAAATTGGTAACGCTGCGTCCGCGAAATAATCGTTGCGGGCACTTTTTGCAATTCAGTCGTGGCTAAAATGAAGACAACATGCTCAGGTGGCTCTTCCAAGGTCTTAAGTAGCGCATTAAAAGCGCCGATTGAAAGCATATGCACTTCGTCGATAATATAAACTTTAACCCGACCTTGGGTTGGCGCATACTTCACCTTGTCGCGAATATTTCGAATCTCATCAACCCCATTATTTGAGGCGGCATCGATTTCAATAATATCGGGCATGGCACCTTTGTCAGTAGCCAAGCAGTTATCACACTGATTACATGGCTCGCCTGCCTGCAAATGAGTACAGTTAAGTGCTTTAGCAAAAATCTTAGCACACGATGTCTTCCCCGTCCCTCGCGGTCCTGCAAATAAGAAAGCGTGAGAAACTGTGCCCCGCACAATTGCATTCTTAAGCGTACTCGTAATCGCCGTTTGACCTACGATACTATCAAAAGTCTGCGGTCGCCATTTCCGATACAGCGCTTGGTAAACCATTTTTTCTCTTCCCTAGTAAAAAAAACCCTAACCCAATTGGAGCTAAGAGTTTATTAAATTTCAATAAAAGGCACATGCCCCAACGACCTTAGTGCTGCTACCTTCCGGTCCTGACACAATTCAGAAGTGAAACATTGCCCTATAAGTATTTTAGCTTATTTGGTGCTTTTTTGCTAGCAGATTGTTTAATTACTTGCCTCGTTTAACTGCCTTTTGCTGACGCCTGAGCATTTGAAAAAAAGTCTTTAGCAATTGGCTAGCTTGTTCGCGACAAAGGCCAGGGACGAGACTAGGATGATGATTTAAAGCCCGCAATTGGAATAAGTTAACCACGCTCCCTGCAGCACCAGCCTTGGGATCTGGGGTACCATAATAGACGGTCTTAATCCGTGCATTAATGATGGCACCGGCACACATGCAGCAAGGCTCCAAAGTAACAAACAAACTACAATCTTCTAGTCGCCATGATTTCAGCGTTTGATTAGCTGCGCGAATAGCCAAAATCTCGGCATGCTGAGTTGCATCTTGATCTTGCTCGCGGCGATTATACCCGCGGCCGATAACCGTCCCTTCGGGGTCCACAATAACAGCTCCAATGGGCACTTCACCGCATTCAGCAGCCTTGGCAGCCTCTTGCAAGGCGTACTGCATCCCCTGCTTTTTCTCTGCACTGCTTAACACCCTAGCCTCCTATTCAGCGGATTTCACTGCTTGCAAAATATAATACCCCTTGTCACGCGCAAGAATCTCGCATTGGCCAAAGGTTGCTAATAATTCACGCCGAGCACTAGGCTCACCTTGCTTTTTTTGAATCACTACCAGCAAGCTACCACCCGCTACTAAAAAATGATGACTATCATGCAAAATTCGAGTCACTACTTGTTTGCCGGCTCTAATTGGCGGATTAGTCACAATTAACCCAAATTGCCGACCAGCTGGAATCTGTTCATAGGCATCTGATTCATAAATATTAACATTTTGAATACCGTTGAGTTCAGCATTTTTCTGAGCTAAAGCTAAACTACGATGATTGACATCAACTAAGTCAACCGTTTGTTTTGTCCACCAGCTTGCTGCAAATAAGCCCAAGGGGCCATACCCACACCCCACGTCCAAGATACCGGCAGCTGGGAATGTTAGTGTCGCCATTTGCTCTAATAAGACGCCACTCCCGTAATCAACGCGTTGCCGCGAAAAAACACCACGATCCGTAGTTAATCTCAATGACGTCTCGCCAATACGATATTGAATTATCTGCTCATCATGACCCACACTTGGATCAGCTGCAAAGTATTGTTCCGCCATTTGCTAACTCCTTTGTTCATCAACAACCATAAATATGCCGGACCAATTCATAAGCCCCAAGCGCAATAATATGACCAGAGCGACCTGGCAAGTTGACCATAACCCCTAGCGGGCGCCGGCGCAAGCGATTGTAACTGCGCGTATCACATTCCCGTAGTGTTTGCCATAGCTCACGTTTTTTCTGTAAATAAGCGGGGCGTTTCCCGCGCAAGAGCAAGACAGATGAAACCGTCGTAATAATTTCAAGATAATAACGCATATACTTACCGAGCGCTGTTCGATCATCAATCTGTTGCGCATAATAAGCCATCATGCGTTTATTGACATACAATTGTTGATCGATCCGTTGCAACATCACTTGTTCATTAACTGATTGATCAGCGCGGCCGATAAAGTAATGGTAAAAATTGACATCAATATAATAGATTTTTTTGACAAATGGTAAAGGTTCAAAAACGTAGAGGTTATCCACATAAAAAGTATGCTGTGGCAACACTAGCCTGGCTGCCTGGGTTAGGACCGCAGTGCGATAAATCACTGAATGCATCAAAAAATATTGACCTAAGCGTAAATGAACTTCTTCCCAACCGAAAAAACGTCCCCGAGGTAAGCGCGGATAGCGAATCACTTTTTTGTGACGGCTTCCTACTTTGTCATAGACATAATTACTCAGTAACATATCAACTGAGTTGCCAGTTTGAAGCAGGCGTTCTAAGAAATTTAAAATTCGCTCCAAAGCGGCTGAGTCAAGCCAATCATCGCTATCACAGACTTTAACATAAGGACAAGTTGCTGCTTGCAAGCCAGCATTGACGGCACCGCCATGCCCTTTGTTGGACTGGTGGATTGCACGCACTTGGCATTGAAATTGGGCCGCATAATTATCAATTAGAGCGGGCGTACGATCCGTTGAACCATCATCCACTAATAAAATTTCAACCCTTTTGCCACCAGCAATTAAACTATGTACGGCATGGGCAAGGTAATCCTGAGAATTATAACAAGGAACAATAATACTTAACACTTTCACATTTTCACTCTCAATCGCTCAACTATCTTGTTTATAGATCAGCCTTTCAGCCAATCAATGACTCACCTGTTAGCCAGGCGAAAGTTAGTCTTATTAAACCATAAATTGGCATAAGCGTCTATGCTACTCAGATACTGAAAAAAAGTAAGCAAAAAGGGCAGAACTGATGTCCTGCCCTTTTCGGCAACAAAAATTACTTAACAGTAACAGTTGCGCCAACTTCTTCAAGCTTAGCCTTAATATCATTGGCTTCGTCTTCAGAAACGCCTTCTTTAACGTTCTTAGGAGCAGCATCAACCACACCCTTAGAATCCTTAAGGCCAAGACCAGTGATTTCACGAACTGCCTTGATAACCTTAACCTTTTCTTGACCAGCTGAAGTTAATTCAACGTCAAATGAACTCTTAGCAGCAGCAGCGTCACCGGCACCAGCAACAGCTACAGGAGCAGCAGCTGAAACGCCAAATTCGTCTTCAATTGCCTTAACTAAATCGTTCAATTCAAGGATGCTAGCACCCTTCAAGTCTTCAATAATCTTTTCAGTATCTAAAGCCATTTATGTATCCTCCGAAATTTAGATATTAGAAATGTTTATCTAATAATTATTCTGCTGTGCCTTCATCTTTTGAATCAGCAACAGCCTTAACAGCATAAGCAAAGTTACGTACAGGTGCTTGTAAAACAGATACAAGCATTGAAAGCAAGCCTTCGCGACCTGGAATAGCAGCGAGTTCTTTGATTTCTTCCTTGTTAGTAAGTTTACCTTCTAACATACCACCCTTAATTTCGACAACGTCGTACTTGTCAGCGTATTTAGAAACAATACGAGCCGGCTCAGTAATGTCGTCAGAATCAGCAGTATAAATGACAGCAGTTGGCCCAACAAAAGTTTCATCAAGTCCTTCAATGCCAGACTTAGCAGCAGCGCGCTTTAGATAGGTATTTTTGATAACCTTCATCTTAACATCACTGTCACGTAATTCCTTACGCATTTCAGTTACCTGATCAACGGTTAAGCCAAGGTAGTTGATGACTAAGACAGCCTTAGCAGTCTTCAAGTCGTCAGCCAAAGCGTCAACAAGCTTCTCTTTTGCAGCAATAGCAGCTCTAACCAATCGATTCACCTCCATAGAAATAATAACAAATTCTATTTAAAACAAAAATTCTATGCCCAAGGGCATAGAGGATTATCATCTTCATAACCTTCTGGCCTCAGCGGGTTATTGAGACCATGAAGTCACCCGAGTCTTAGGTAGAATTTATCACTTAGCTAGTTTAACAAATTCAGCCAAGCTTGTAAAGCGATAATTTACTCAATCACTTGATTTTCAGCTTCGTGCGTTTCCAGTTCTACCAACTCACCAGTAGTTTTATAAATAACCCAACTAGCCAAATTCACGATATGATCGCCAATCCGCTCAAGAAGCCGTGCAACCATAAAGTAACTCGACGTGGCTGTCACTTTTTTAGGCTCACTTTCCATCGTATCAATAATCATCTTGCGCACTTGGACATAGTCTTGATCAACTTCAGCATCGCGACTTGCAACCGTACGCGCCATCTTCTCATCACTTTGCACATAAGCAGTTAATACTTGAACCAACATATGACGCACATTGTGCGTCATTCGTGAGATAATCTGTTCTACCTCAATATCGCGCGGATTGCCTTTAACCCGAATTGTCTCATAGGAGATACTCATTGAGTTCTCACCAATTCGCTCAATATCGGTCACTGCCTTCAAAATCGAAATGACCACGCGAAAATCCGTAGCAACTGGTTGCTGTAAGGCCATCAGTTTCAATGCTTGACCCTCAATACTAATGGCTTGCTCAGAAATTTGACGTTGATTTTGAACTAATTTTTTAGCTAAAGCCTTGTCATGATCGACGTAAGCTCTCGTTGCATGATCAATTTGATCGTTCACGAACACGCCAAATTCCATAAATTCAGTATTCAACTTTTTTAATTCATCTAAAAAAATTTCGTGCATCTTATTTCTCCTTAACCAAATCGACCATTGAGGTAATCATTTGTCATTTGCCGTTTAGGCTTAATAAACATCTTTTCAGTCGCGCCACTTTCAATCAAATCGCCATTCATAAAAAAGGCAGTTTGATCAGAAATACGACTGGCTTGTTGCAGGTTATGCGTGACCATAATAAACGTATATTGCCGTTTAAGCTGGATTAGGGTCTGTTCAACCTCGGCACTGGAAATTGGGTCTAGTGCACTAGTTGGCTCATCTAGCAAGACGACCTTGGGACGAACCGCCAAGGCACGCGCAATACAAATACGCTGTTGTTGTCCACCTGAGAAACGTTGAGCATTGCGATTCAAAACATCTTTCGTTTCATTCCAGATAGCCGCTTGCTTAAGGCTCTCGATTACCCGTTCCTCAATTAAAGCTTTATCTTTGATTCTCGCAAGACGCAAGCCAAAGGCAACATTGTCAAACACCGAAAAAGGAAATGGAGTTGGTTGTTGAAAGACCATCCCTACTTCTTTACGCAGTGCCACAAGATCAGTTTTGTTCGTATAAATATCGTGACCTTCAAACTTGATATCACCACTAATATGGACATTCGGAATGTCATCATTCATGCGGTTAAGGCAACGTAGAAAAGTGGATTTTCCACAACCTGATGGCCCAATTAGAGTTGTCAATTGTTTGGCTTCAAAATCTAAATCAATGCCATGTAAAGCTTCAGAATTACCATACTTTAATCTAACTGCTTTGGTCGTTATTATTTTTGTCATCTAACCAAAACTCCCTTGAATATACGCTTCTGTAATCGCACCTTGTGGATTAGTAAAAATATTGGTCGTAGTATCATACTCAATCGCATGACCTAAGTGGAAAAAGGCGGTATAGTCACTAATTCGTGCTGCTTGCTGCATATTATGCGTGACCATTACCATGGTGTATTTCTCACGTAATTGCTTTAACGTATCTTCCAGTTTACTCGTTGAGACTGGGTCAAGCGCACTAGCCGGTTCATCTAACAAAATAATTTCTGGTCTTAGCGCTAGTGCTCTAGCAATACATAATCGTTGCTGCTGCCCACCTGACAAAGCCAAGGCACTCTGATTTAACTTGTCCTTAACTTCATCCCACAAGGCAGCTGCTCGCAGCGACTCTTCGACAATTGTTGCTAGCTTTTGCTGATTCTTTTCACCGTCTGCCCTTAAAGCATAAGTGATATTGTCATAAATTGACTTGGGAAAAGGATTTGGCTTCTGAAAAACCATCCCAATACTTTTACGTAATTCGTAAACATTGATATTGGCTTGATTGACATTCAAGCCATGAAACATAATCTTGCCATTAACGGTGGCAACAGTATCATTCATGCGGTTAAGTGATCTTAGAAAGGTCGATTTGCCAGAACCGGAAGCACCAATCAGAGCGGTAATGCTATTTTTCTTAAACTGCAAACTCGTATCAAACAACTTCTGAATGGTGCCACCATAGAGCACATCGAGATGTTCAGTCGTTAATGCTCGCTCAGACGCTTCAAAAGTCGTGATAAATGCCGGTGATAAGTTTTCCATAGCACCTCCTATTTAGCAGCCGTTAGCTTTTGGTAAAGTTTATTACCAAAGTAACGTGCGCTCAGGTTAAAAATAATGACGACCAAAACCAGTAATGCACCAGTAGCGGCTGAAACTGCGGTAGCATCGGAAATGATGCCCTCAGTATTTACCTTCCAAATGTGAACTGCTAACGTTTCTGCTGGACGCATCACATTCAAAAAGCTGGTAGGACTGAGTGGATTCCAATTGTGATAGTCCACGAGCGAACCGCTTTGACCTGCTGTATAAATCAAAGTTGCTGCTTCCCCAAAAATTCGGCCACCACTGAGCACCACTCCCGTAATAATACCAGGTAAAGCAGCAGGTACCACAATACCACGAATTGTTTTCCAATTAGATAGCCCCAACGCGAGTCCTGCTTCACGTTGAGTGGCTGAAACACCCTTGAGTGACTCTTCAATATTGCTAGTCAAAATCGGTAAATTGAAAAAGGTTAGCGCTAGCGCACCCGACAAAATCGAAAAGCCGAAGCCGAATTGGACTACAAACAAGAGGTATCCGAATAATCCGACGACAATTGATGGTAATGAACTCAAGATTTCAATAGTGCTGCGAATTAGATGTGTTATCCAATTATCGCGGGCATACTCTGACAAATAAATCGCTGCACCTAAAGCAATCGGCAGGGAAATAATCGTAGTCAAAACTAGCAGATAGACGGAGTTAAACAATTGATCACGCACACCACCACCGGCCTGAAAATCTGACGACTCACTCGTTAAAAAATGCCACGACAAGTGCGGCAAGCCATTTATTAAAATATTACCCAAAATGCCAGCTAACAAGATGACCACAATGCCAACTAAGAAGTAAATGACCCCAGTTGCAAATCGATCTTTTTGGTGTTCAGTCATTACTTAGCCCCCTTTTTACCAATCATTCTCACTAGGATATTGAAAAATAATGACATCACGAGTAACAATAATGCTAATGACCAGAGCGCATTATTTGCTAGTGTCCCCATCACAGTATTACCGATTTGCGTCGTTAATTGTGAAGTCAGCGTGGACGATGGCGTAACCAAATTATATGGCATGAGAACTGCATTCCCAATCACCATTTGTACCGCTAAAGCTTCCCCAAAAGCCCGCGCCATCCCAAAGATGACCGCAGTTAAAATTCGTGGTGTGGCCACTTTTAGAACCACCCGTGCAATCGTTTGCCAATGGGTTGCGCCCAGCGCAGCTGAAGCTTGACGAAAATGTTTGGGCACTGCATTCAAGGCATCGACTGTCAGTGAGGTGATTGTTGGTAAGACCATCACAAATAATACGAGCATTCCGGCTAAAATTCCGAACCCAGTTCCCCCAAAGATAGCTCTGATAACTGGTACGACTAAAGTTAGACCTAAAAAGCCATAAACAACAGAGGGAATACCCACTAGTAATTCAATGATTGATTGCAGAAAACTAGCCGCTTTCTTAGATGCATATTCAGTCATAAATAGTGCCACGGCCACGGCAAAAGGTGTAGCAACCAGCGCTGACAGCAAGGTTACTAAAAAGGACGTCACAATCATCACTAATGCCCCAACATGATTAGGGCCACTGGTGGGATCCCAATCAGTGCTGGAAAGGAACTGCCAAAGGTTAACATGATCACGGAAAAAAGTAGCTAACCCATGAATCCCGACAAAGCCAATAATCGAACCGACCAGTAAAATGATTAGACCGATAGCCAAATAACTTAGCCCACGTCCCCAATATTCTTGATGAGTTTCCTTAGAAGGACGCGTCAATTTATCAATATCGACATCCTTTTGCCCAATATCTTTTAACTTAACATGGACAACTTGTTGACTGTCAATTGCTTGATTAACAACATCCTTTAAGTTTTCAGTATCTTTTTTGCTCATCGCACTTTAATCCTCTGTACTCGATTTTGGCTATCTTTCACAACCTGCATGGTCTTAACGCTAATATAACCCAGCTTGGGTACCAACTGTTTCTGAACTTTCGCGCTTAACATATAACGAATAAAAGCTCGTACTTCTTTAGTAGTGCGTCCCTTAGTGTACATGTGTTCATATGACCATAACCGCCATTTGTTCGTGCTAACATTTTGGTCGGTCGGCTGAACATGATCAACTGCTAACTTTTGAATGTTAGGATCGCTGGCATATGGAAACGACAAGTAACTGATTGTGCCTGGGGTAGAACTCACAATCTTTTTAACGGCACCATTAGAATCTTGCTCTTGAGCCTTGGCAGCCGCTTGACCAGCCAAAATCGTTGCTTCAAAAGTCGCTCTTGTCCCGCTCCCTTTAGAACGATTCACAATGGTAATGGGTTCATTGGCACCACCTACTTGTTTCCAATTAGTCAGTTTACCAGTAAAAATAGCTCTTAATTGCCGCGTCGATAAATTTTTAACTTTGGCATCTTTATTGACAATTGGCACAATTCCAACGACTGCAACCTGATGATCAATTAATTTTTTAGCATTAATCCCAGCCTGATTTTCGGCAAAAATATCAGATGTCCCAATTTGTACGGCACCTGCTTGAACTTGGCTTAAACCCGTTCCTGAACCACCGCCTTGAACCACAATACTGACACCAGGGTGGGCCAAACGATAATTATTTCCAGCTTGGTCAGCTAGCAATTGTAATGCCGTTGATCCCACCACTGTGATGCGATGATTATTACCAGTACAGCCTGACAATAATCCTAGTGACAAGCCCAACATACCTATGCACAACCAAAGTCGTTTTCTCACGGAGCTACCCCCTCAACCTATCTATCCTGTTATTAACCCTTATTATACAAAAAAAGCGCACCACTAGTGATAGTGGCACACTTTTGTAAGCGATATTTTTATGTGCTTAAGCAAGCTCAAGTGGATTAAGCTTAATCCCTGGGCCAAACGTAGCAGCAACGGCAACACTCTTAATGTATTGACCTTTGGCTGCAGCTGGGCGTGCACGTAAAATAACATCACGTAAAGCATCAAAGTTTTCAGTTAATTGTTCTTCAGTGAATGAAACTTTACCAATGGCAGCATGAATGGCAGCTTGACGGTCCACTCGGTATTCAACTTGACCAGCCTTAACATTCTTAATAGCCTTTTCGATATCCATCGTAACAGTTCCAGTCTTAGGGTTAGGCATCAAACCTTTAGGCCCAAGAATCCGACCTAAACGTCCTACCTTAGCCATCATCATTGGTGTTGCAACCACAACATCAAAGTCTAAATAGCCTTTTTGAACCTTTTCAACCAATTCATCAGAACCGACTTCATCAGCACCAGCGGCTTTAGCAGCTTCTGCTTGAGGTCCTTCAGCAAAAACAACAACCTTTTGGCTCTTACCAGTACCATTAGGTAAAACTAATGAACCACGGATTTGTTGATCAGCTTGCTTAGGATCAACACTTAAGTTGTATGATACTTCAACTGATGCATCAAAATTAGCATATGAAGTCTCTTTAACGAGTTTCATTGCTTCAGCAATTGAATAAAACTTGTTGGCTTCTACTTTTTTAGCAGCTTCTAAATATTTCTTACCATGCTTAGGCATGTGATTTCCTCCTTTATGTGTGGTCAAACGAGCCGCTTGGCTCTCCCACCTATTCGTTATCGTTAATAACGGGATTAGTCCTCAACTTCAATGCCCATGCTGCGAGCAGTGCCTTCAACCATACGCATAGCTGCTTCAACATCAGCAGCGTTAAGGTCTTGCATCTTAGTTTCAGCAATTTCCTTAACTTGTGTCTTAGTAACTTTACCGACTTTCTTGGTGTTAGGCTCACCAGATGCCTTCTTAATCTTGGCAGCTTGCTTCAATAAAATTGGAGCTGGTGGTGTCTTGGTAATGAATTCGAATGAACGATCTTCATACACCGTAATAACGACAGGAATAATCATGCCCTTTTGGTCAGCAGTTCTAGCGTTGAATTCCTTAGTGAAACCAACGATATTAACCCCTGCTTGACCTAAAGCTGGGCCAACTGGAGGTGCAGGTGTTGCAGCACCAGCTGGAATTTGTAATTTAACAACAGTATGAACTTTCTTTGCCACGGTCAAAACCTCCTTGAATCCGTGATGCGGTCAAAATGGATAAGAGACTTTCTTTTCCTCCCGCACTATAAAGATACTACAGTATCGTACCATCATCAGCCTCAGAGTGCAAGGCTAATAAAGTAGTCCAGAGCTAGTCAGATAGCTTTTTAACTTGATCATAGTCAAGCTCAGCAGTTGTCTGGCGACCAAACATGTCAATTGCCGCAAATAGCTTATACTTATCAGGCTGAATGTCAGTAATCTTACCAATCATGCCATTAAAAGCACCATCAACAATGGTTACTTGCTCACCAAGTTCAAAATCAACCTGTGGACGTTTAGCAGGTTCGCCCTGTTGTGCTAAGATTCGTTCAATTTCTTCGTCTAACAGCGGAGACGGTTTTGAACCACCGCCATGGCTGCCTACAAAGCCAGTCACATTTGGTGTGTTACGAACGATAAACCAACTTTCATCAGTCATTACCATTTCAACTAACACATAGCCTGGGAAAACTTTTTCTTCAACTTCTTCTTTCTTACCGTGAACGTCCTCAACTTTTGCCTCTTCTGGAACGACCACCCGAAAAATATAATCCTGCATCCCCATGCTTTGCGCACGCGACAATAAATCTGATTTAACTTTATCTTCATAACCAGAATAAGTATGTAGGACATACCATTGTTTCTTAACCGACTCTACCATCTTGTTGTTTCTCCTTATTTTGACAATAAAAAAACCCCCTAAGATAGAGGTTTCTTCTAAAGTACCAGTATTATACCACGAAAGGCAATGGACGCCTAGCCCAACTGCCTACAGAAACTTTTGTGTCGCTAAGCTTAAGAGAAAATCGATTAAGCCTAAGAATGCACCAAATAAAATTGACGAAATAATCACAATACTTGTATCACGGTGATTTTCCTTCAAACTTGGCCAATGTACGAGTTTCATCTCGTGCCCAACGCTCTTCAAAAACTTAATCATCTCTGCTTACCTCGTTTCCTTGTGTAACGTCTGCTTGCCGCAATGCTTACAAAACTTATTCAATTCCAATCGCTGTGTACGAGTGGCACTTGCGGTGATCGAGTAGTTACGAGACCCACATAGGCTACAGGCAAGAGCTGCTTTTTTCACTGCCATAATTTCACTTCCAAACTTATGCCAGTCTAACAGAATTCCAATATTTTCGCAACTCTAACGCTAACAACTGCTGAGGTTTAAAGTAAAATAGAGCTAACTGATAGTTAAAGGAGGGATAACATGAAAATCGTAATTGCACCAGATTCCTATAAGGGAAGCTTGACAGCCAAAGAAGTAGCGCATTGGATGACAGTGGGCTTAAAGCGTGCTTTACCAGATGCGAGCTATCAAGAAACACCGGTAGCAGATGGCGGCGATGGTACCATGGCAGTATTAGTTGACGCCACTGGTGGCCACGTCATTCATGCTGATTGTGATGATCCATTAGGGAACCCCATTACGTCACAATATGGCATTCTGGGTGATGGACAAACCGGTGTCATTGAGATGGCGGCTGCCAGCGGATTACAGTTCATTGCTGAACAGACGGCCCAACCACTTTCAGCTTCAACTTATGGTACTGGTGAACTCATTAAAGCTGCACTCGAACATGGGCTTAAAAAGATATTACTTTGTCTGGGAGGTAGTGCGACCAGCGATGGAGGTATCGGCATGGCACAAGCCTTGGGCATTCAGTTTAAGAACCAACAAAATAGCTTAGTTGGTCATGGGAACACCGCAGCGGGTGAAGTGGCTCGTATTGACTGTAGTACTCTTGATCCACGTGTTCGCGAAACGACCTTTATTCTGGTTTCAGATGTCACTAATCCTTTAACTGGTCATACCGGCGCTAGCTTCACATTCGGTCAACAAAAAGGTGCCAATCACGCACAACAAGCGATGATGGATCGTAACTTGCATCATTTTGCGCACATTGTGAAAAAACAACTACATCGGGACTTCGAAATGGTCAGTGGTGCAGGCGCAGCTGGCGGACTTGGATTTGCTAGCATGGTCTTTTTAGGCGCTAAGATGCAACCAGGAATTACCGTCGTATTAAATCAAATCAACTTTGAACAATCAGTTGAAGACGCAGATTTCATCGTCACTGGTGAAGGTGGCACAGACGAGCAAACTAAATGTGGTAAGGCCCCTTATGGTGTGGCGCGGGCTGCCAAAGCTATCAAGCCGGACTGTATTGTCATTTGCCTTTCTGGAAATGTGGCTGCCAGTAGCAGATCGCTATATGACCAAATTGACGTCTGTTTAGCGACTGTCACTGGAGTCAAACCATTAGCAGCTGCAATCCACAGCAGCCGACAAGATATTGCACAAACCGCGGAAAATGTTGGCCGACTCATCGCATGTTTGCGTCCATCGTCCGAAGCTTAATACAAAAAACACCCAACTCGTAATGAGTTAGGTGTTTTTTCTTAGTGACGACTAAAGCGGTTTTTCAGTTTTTGTCTCAGTGTCAATGCTCGACGCATATTTTCAGCTGGGACATATTTTCTGATAGTCCGTAACGCTTTCTTGGGTTCCTTAATTGCGAAGATAAAATTACTATTACTTTTAGTTTGCAACTCAATCCGAGGAATATATTTCCCGTGAAAGTGGACAATCGCCACAACATAAGTGACCTCGCGCCAAGGAATCTGAACGAAATCGACAACATTGCGATCGTTATAAAATTCGAAAGCCTGATCACCAATCATAACTTTGCCGTAAGACGAGATTCCGCGAAACCAGGTAGCATCTTCAGACAGATCGACCTGCCTATTGAGTGATTTGACCATCTGATTTTAAAGAATGTTCCACAAGTGGAAAACAATACCGACTACGAAGATACCGATGATAATCCAAATTGGTGAAACTTTCTTCTTAAGCAACCACATACATAGGAAGGTTAATAGCAAACCTGCTAAGCCAGGAATTAAACTATCCAAGTTGTTTTGTAACGTAGTAACCTTGAATTTATCTAAAGCCAAGCCATTGCCTAAGTTGTATTGAGTCAATGCGTCCTTCACTCCGGCAGCCCCAGATGGAAGCGAATTCCAGTCAATATAACCACCCTTTTGAATCTGAACCTTAGACACGATTGGGACAAACTTGATTGATACCCACCGTTGAATCAAAGCACCTAAGACAAACATACCCATCATGGAAGCACCACGGGTAACCTTTTGAAGTAAACCACCGGACATATCCTTCGTAATTGCAGAACCAGCACGATAGCCAAATTCCTGTGTGTACCATAGGAAGGCAATTCGAATCAAGTTCCAAATGACGAAGAACAAAATTGGCCCTAAGATATTGCCGTTAATAGCCATTGAGGCACCAAGTGCACCAACAATTGGTCTTACCGTATACCAGAAAACAGGGTCACCAACACCGGCCAAAGGTCCCATCATACCAACTTTAACACCTTGAATGGCGGTACCATCAATCTTAGAACCGTTAGCACGATCCTCTTCCAAGGCTAATGTTACCCCAATGATAGGTGAAGCTAAATATGGGTGAGTGTTAAAGAAAACCAAGTGTCGTTGTAGCGCAGCAGATAAGTCTGCCTTGTCAGGATACAGTTTTCTCAATGCTGGGATTAATGTGTAAGCCCAACCACCGTTCTGCATTCTTTCGTAGTTCCAAGAACCTTGAAGGAATTGAGAATGCCACATAACGCTGAAGCGATCGGCTTTGTTTAAACTTATTTTTTTATCAGCCATTTTAAAATCCTCCTTGAGTGTTCTCTCTAATAATCATCAATAACATCGCCAAGTGGATCACCAGTGGCACTGTTATTTCCAGAATTACCATTGTTTCCACCCTTTGATTCGAGGGCTAAGTACATTAAGGCCAGAGATAAGCCAATCGCACCCAAGGCAATTAAAGTTAAATTCTGAATGGCTGCTAAAGCAAAACCAATAGCAAAGAATGGCCAAACTTCTCTAGAAGCCATCATGTTGATAACCATGGCATAACCAACGGCAACAACCATACCACCACCGATTGTCATCCCGGCATTTAACCAAGTTGGCATTGAGCTCAAAGCATTCTTAACAGTATCAGAAGGGATAGCCAGTAAGGCAGCAGCAGGAATCGCAATCCGCAATCCTTGTAAAGCGACCGCAACCCATTGCCAAACATTAATCATCCGCCAATTACTCTTTTTAGCTTCAGCGTCCATGATATGAACAATGGCAGTTGAAATCGTCCGCACAATCATCGTTAAGAATAGCCCAGCAACTGCTAGTGGGATCGCAACCCCCGTCGCAGTCCCAATCCCAGCTGTTCCTTGACCACCTTTAACTAAGATAATCGCTGAAGCAATCGCTGCTAAAGCAGCATCCGGTGCTACGGCAGCACCGATGTTAGCCCAGCCTAAGGCAATCATTTGTAGTTGACCACCCAGCATAACGCCTAAGCCAAGGTTACCAGTTACTAAACCAATTAAGGTACATGCAACTAATGGTTGATGGAATTGCCACTGATCGAGGATACCCTCCATACCAGCAAGAAAGGCAACAACCACTATCAAAATCACTTGAATAGCATTCATTTCTTTACTCCTATCGTTTTACTTATTTTTCTTATCCAGTAAACTTTGAGCCTTTCTCAAGATAGCATCCATATTGCCGGGATTATCTGATGGCACTTTACGGACATCAAATTGAACTCCCAATTTAGCTAACTCGCGAAAAGCATTGACATCTGCTTGATTCATTGACAAAACGTTGTTGGCATTGACATCACCCTCAGCGTAAGACATTGAACCTACGTTAATTTTCTTTAGATCAACGCCAGCCTTGATTGCCCGCAATACATCTTCTGGGCTTTCAAACAACAATAGTGCATGAGTGTTACCAAAGCGTGGGTCTTTAGCAATCTGTTCCATCTTTTTCAATGGAACAGTATGTGCCTTCACCCCATGCGGTGCAGCATCACGAATCATATTCTTGCGCAGACTGTCTTTAGCCACAGCATCAGAAACCACAATGACACGATCAGGATGCATTTGTGGAATCCAACCAGTGGCAACTTGACCATGCAATAATCTAGAATCAATTCGAGCTAGGACATATTTAATATGGCCGTCACCAATGACAGTCCCTTCTGGGATAGCTTTCTTTGGAGCCGCAGCAGCAGGTGCAACAACTGCCACCTTTGGCATCAAGCTTTCCGGCTTAGTCTTAACGCCGTCCCTAGCTGGCTCAACAATTGCAGTTGCAATAGCACGTGCTGATTGAACGTTAAGTCTTTGAGTTAACGCCTCGACCACCATTGGCAAGTTCATGCCACTTACAATAGCCCACTGATCAGGGTGCTTTTCAACCAAACCATTTGCTTGGTTGAAAGGTGTACCTCCCCAGAGGTCAACAATAAACAATACTTCGTCTTGGTTATCAAACGACGCAATTGCTTTTTCCATTTTGCCACGAACATCATCAGGACCTTCTTCAGGCTTAAGAATGACATGAGCGAAATTTGTTTGCTCGCCAAACAGCATTTGTGCTGATTCTGCAATTCCATCAGCAAAACTACCATGGCTAGCTAATACAATTCCTACCATTTTTTTACCCCCTCTAGATAAATGTATCCGCATTTATTTTACATTAATTTTGAATAAATAGATAGTTTTTTTACGATATAGCAATAGCTTTAACAAAGATAGTCGTATAAAAAAATGTCTGAATCGGTTTATCAGCAACAATCTTCAGAATTATAGCATAACTCCCAAAATTTAGTAAATCGCTATCATGGCATTTTATGTGATATTAATCACATAAAATGT
>JAKDPD010000035.1 GCA_030455605.1 Lactobacillus sp. | reverse complement strand
TAGTTACATCCTTGAAAAAATCAATTCGCCATTCAACGACATCTGGCTGTGCAGCTAAAATCGGTGTCGTCGCTGCTAAAATATCATTAATCGTCGTTCCTGTGATAGGCACTGCCAACTTAGGTCGACCACTACCAAGTTCAATATTTCGTAGCTTTATCCCTGGTTGCATCTTAACTTGCCTCCTGTCATCAATTATTTATCCTGATCATCACTAAACAGAATCTGATGAATGTAATCAACTGGCATGTCTTCGCCAGTCCACAGCTTAAAGGCTGCTGCACCTTGTTCAAGCATCATACCTAAACCATTGTAAACATGCTTCAATCCTGCTTGACGAGCTACCTTCATTAATTTAGTCGTTCGTGGTGCATATACTGTATCAAACACAATTTGGTCTGAGCTGAACCAACTAGGATCGTCCACAAGCGTCTTATCTTCAAGTGGTTTCATTCCAACACCTGTCGAATCAGTATAGATATAAGAGCTTTGGATTTCCCGTTTGAAATCATCACGATCTTCTAATGAGTGTAAAGTGGCGTGACAGTCGGTCTGCTCATTAATTAGTTTAACGTTCCGTTCGGCATTTGCCCATGTTGCATCGTGCATATTAAAAATAGATATTTCTTTGACACCATCCAATGCAGCCTGCACTGCGATCGCAGTCCCGGCACCACCAGCACCAGCTAGCGTCATTTTATGTTCGCGAATATCCAAGCCTTCATCCGCGAGCGCTTTCATAAATCCGATGCCATCAGTCGTATAACCTGTTAAAACACCATCATCATTAACAATTGTATTAACCGCACCCACCATTTTAGCTGCTGGATCAAGCTTATCAAGCAATGGAATCACTTTTTGCTTGTTTGGCATTGAAATATTGGAGCCACGCATATCAAGTGTTCTGATTGACTCAATTGCACTTGGCAGCGTTTCATTCGTCACTTCAAATGCTAAGTAAGCGTAATTTAGTCCTAATTTAGCAAAAGCATTGTTATGCATAGTTGGGGACATTGAATGACGAATTGGATACGCCATTAAACCAATCAGTAAAGTATGCCCATCAATTCGTTCTGCCATGAAAAACCACTCCTAAATATTATTTTTATCTGTTTGTTACTCAATTCACTTGTTATGTTAGCAAATTAGTTTAATATAATAAATATGGATGAGTTGTTTAAATCATCAAAGTTATCTATGAGTAAAGGAGCATTCCTCATGAATTTAAGACATTTAGTTTTTTTCAAAGAGCTAGCTCGAACACAACATATGGCAAAGGCTGCCGAAAACTTAGGTATCTCACAGCCTTCGTTGAGTTATGCCATCAAAAAACTCGAACACGAATTGGGTGTTCCACTTTTTGAAGCAGATGGCCGTAATATCAAGTTAACATCAATTGGCGGTGTTTATTTGAAATACGTCACTGCTACTTTAAATGATTTATCACAAGGCAACGAACTCGTCAAACAACTTATGGATCCAGATACCGGTCATGTTAAATTAGGATTTACCTACACCCTTGGACAGCAACTAGTTCCTGAGTTACTGTCCCATTTCAAAAATCAAAGCGAAAATCAAGCAATTACTTTTGAGCTTGGTCAAGGAAACTCCGGTGTGCTCCTGCAAGCACTAGCCGATGAAAAATACGACATCGTTCTAGCCTCTAACGTCGATAGACTGGGTGAGCAGCTAACTGCCCATCTCTTTGACTTTATCCCACTAGTTCAACAAGAAATTGTTGCAGTTGTTCCAAATGATCATCCCGCGGTACAAAAAAATCCGCTACACGTTGAAGACCTAGCACCTTATCCAATGATCTTATTTTCACAGAATAGCGGCTTGCGACCATTAATCGACCAAATCCTATCAGCAGCCCACGTTCAGCCCAAGGTAGCTTATGAAGTAGAAGAAGATCATACTATGGCTGGGTTTGTTCGTTACAATATGGGTGTTGCGTTAATGCCCTACTTACCACTTTTAAATCCCGAGCGTGTTCAAATCAAACACTTAGCTGATCAGCCATTACAACATCAAATTTACTTAGTCGTTCGTCGCAGTGGTTTTATTACACCTGCCGTCCACCGTTTCCAAGAGTTTATTCGCAGTTATTGTTGGCAACATTACACTAATCAAGAACGATCAATCTAAAAATTGCGCCTTTATTGAAGGCGCAATTTTTAATTAACTTTCAACACCGGAAGCAGCCGACGTACGTGTTGACCGACCACCATGTTTCACAATCAATGCTAAACCAACCCCAATTAACGTAATCACAATGTTCATTAGAATTATCATCCGTGGCGCATCAGCACCGGTAACTTTTGTCAAGTATGCCGCAGCTGATAATACAGCATAATTAGCCACGCTTGAGGCAATCATTACAAGGGATGTCGCTAGACCTTTACTATCTGGAAAGAAACCAATGGTCGTAGAGGTCGCCAATTGTAGTACCCCACCAGCAGCAGCGTAACCAATAACAAAACTACCAATATAGAGAATGACTGGATTATTAATGAAATAACATAACATTAACATGACGATTGAAATACTTGGATATAGTACTAATACGGTCGTCTCTTTCAGCCCCATATGGATAAACTGAGCAGTTAATAAGACCGCTACCGTTGCACCAACCGCATAAAATGATTGCAGGATACTGGGGTCTTTGATTCCGTAACTAGCTCCTAGCTCTTGATTGCAATTCAACCAAATCATAAACGTCGCTGAACTAGTAAAACCAATTAAAATTGATGCAATCGCAGCTGGTGTGAAACGATGCTTCGGTTTGTCAGTAGTCGTTTTAGCCTCAGCAGTTGCTTTATCTTGCTTAGGAAATGGTAAAACCAGAACTAAGATTGCATCAGCAATCATTAAAATTCCACACCCGATAAAAATGACTCGATATGACATTTGAGCACTAGCAACCAAACCAATAACGAACGGCAATACAAACTGAGCAACCGTTATGGCAAACTTTGTAAATAGATTTGCAATTGAGGCCGATTTAGGAAAGATTTCCATCACACTTGGTGACACACAGGTATCCAAGAACGAATTAGCAATCCCGTTAATAATACCAATAGCATACGCCCACCACATGCTGTGAACTGTGATCATCCCAAAAAAGAATACGGCGTACAACGCAATTCCAATGAAACCACTGATACGACGCCCAATCCTATCAGAGACTGGACCAGCAAATGGGTAAGCAATCAGCCGTCCCAGACCATAGGCAGCAATGACAGAAACTACCATACTAACATCAATGGTTCCGTTAGCCAGCGTGGATGCGCCCCACGCCTTTGCAAACTCAGTTTTATACTGTCCCATTATTGAAGAGGCAATTCCTAAAATAAAGTAAGCAAAGTACAATGCCAATGCTGTTACATAATATTTACGGTTTGAATTTGTGTTACTTGTCATCTTAACGTCCCCCATCATCTGAGAAGAACCGTTGCGTTACTTCTTCAACGGGCATTTCTTGGCCTGTGTACAATTTGAACGCTGCGGCACCTTGCCAAACCAGCATCCCCTTACCGCCAATTGTTTTGCTTCCATGTTCAGCTGCATCTGCTAACATTTTTGTGGTAACAGGATTATAAACAGTATCTGTCACAACTAAATCAGAACGAAAAACGGTCATATCCTTAATATTAGTTTGTTCAACATTCGGTGCCATACCGGCCTTGGTTGCGTTAGCCAAAATATCACTTTGTGCAATTGCTTGTGTCAAGACTTCCTGGTCATTAATATCGCCTACAGTAACTTGGCATGCGGGAACTTTATCCATGATCTTTTGAGCCGTTAACTCAGCATTTTGATAAAACGAGTCCTTAGGATTAAAGATATGAATCGCCTGAGCGCCATCTAGTGCCATTTGAACGGCAATTGCTGTAGCAGCACCACCAGCACCTAACACCGTAAGGCGCTTTCCCTGTGGGTCAACACCATGCTGGCGTAGATTTTCAACATAGCCCGCACCGTCCGTATTATGACCAACTAACACGCCATCATTATTGACAATCGTATTCACAGCACCGATTAATTCTGCAGCTGGTGACAATTCATCAACTAATTCTGCAGCAACCTTTTTACAAGGCATCGTTACGTTAGCACCACGCATATTTAAAACGCGCATTTTAGTTAACGCACTGGCCATTTCATCAGCCTGAATGTCAAAAGCCAGGTATGCATCATTAATACCTGCCTTTTCAAAACTGTAGTTATACATTGCTGGTGAGCCTGAATGGCCAACCGGCGAGCCGAAAAGGCCTAGCATAGTTGTGTGTCCATCAATTCGTGCTTCCATCTTTTTATTGCCCCTTTCTAATGCTGCTTAGCTGCTTGACGTGCCTCGTAGGCTTGATATTCGGCCGTTGGCATAGCCTTACCTGTAAAGAGTGTGTATGCTGCATCACCTTGCCACAATAACATGCCTTTCCCCGGCGCTACCGTGCATCCTAATGCCTCGGCGTCTTCAATTAACTTGGTCTTTAGGGGGTTGTAAACAGTATCCGCAACAACCAAGTCTGAACGTAAATAGCTTGGATCGACTAATGATTGACCGTCCAGCGGCTTCATACCAACAATAGTAGCGTTAACCAGAATATCAGCCTTCTCAATCTCAGCTTTTAACTTGTCTTGGTCTTCTAGATGATAGACGTTAACGTCGACTTCTGGCTTTGCTTCCTTAATCTTCTTTTGAGTGTTTTCGGCATTCGCATAAAAGTCGTCCTCACGGTTAAAAATAGCCAATGATTTAGCACCATCTAATGCACATTGAACTTGTAGCGCCGTAGCAGCACCACCAGCACCAATCACGACTAGCTTTTTACCAGCAATATCTACACCGTTCTCTTTCAGATTGCGTACAAAACCAATGCCATCCGTAATATGACCTGTCAACTTACCATTATCGTTAACAATGACATTAATAGCCCCCACAATCTTTGCGGCCGGTGACAACTCATCAACAAGTGTTGCGGCAACGCCCTTACATGGCATCGTTACGTTGCTACCGCGAACCTTAAATAATCGTAATGCATCAATCGCTTCTGGCATTTGTGCTTTTTTAACATCAAAAGCTAAATATGCATAGTCTAATCCTTGCTCTTGAAAGCTAAAGTTATACATCGCCGGTGAACCTGAATGACCTACTGGAGAGCCGAGTAAGGTAAATAAACCAGTGGTACCTGAAATTCGTTTTTCCATAATTGTTATCTCCTCTTAATTAATAAAGAAAGAGACCGAGACAGTCGTCCCAGTCTCATCCACGAGTTCATGTAACTGAATTAATTTCTATTTTTTCGCTGGTTGATGATGATCAATCGCGTATTGACGACGACCACCTGGCTTTGGAATCATGTCAGAAATCATCATATTCAAACCACCATCAACGGTCACTTCACCACCATTAGTGTAGTCAGAACGGTCACTAGCCATGAATAAGACCGTATTAGCAATATCATCCAAAGTCCCAATGCGGCGACTAGCCACTAACCGCTCACGGCCCTCTTCAACTTTAGGATCACTGTAAAAGTTCTCAGATAACGGCGTCTTAACCAGACAAGGTAAGACACAGTTACTCCGAACACCATACTGTCCCCATTCAGCAGCCATTTGCTTAGACATCATATTAACCGCTGCTTTAGTTGTACTATAGGCCCCACTATATGTTTCAGGATAACGTGACGCTACGGTTGAGATGTGTACCATCGCACCATGTTTCTGTTGAATCATGACGCGACCAAACCGTTGTGACATTAAGAAGTAACCCGTTAAGTTAACATTCAAGGCAGCTTGCCATTCATCCAAACGCAAGTCTTCAAGTGGTGAGAAGCGTAAAATAGCAGCCGTATTAACTAGCACATCGACTTCACCAAACTTATCAGTCACGGCCTTAACAGCAGCATCAACTTCCTCTTCGTTAGTCGTATTGCACTTAACGGCCAACGTTTCAACGCCATACTTTTCTGTCAATTTCTTTGCGTACGCTTCGGTTTTATCCGCAATCATATCAATCAAGACAATTTTGGCACCCTGCTTAGCAAACTCTTCACAGAACTTGGTACCCATACCACCAACAGCACCCGTAATTGCAACAACTTTATCCGTTAATCCTAACCAATTATTATTCATTAATAATCACTCCTTATAATCAAATATCTAAGCTTGAACTGGGTCTTTTAAAATTTCAGGCCACGCTTCCTTTAAAACAGACACAGTCTGCTTATAGGTGTAATCCGCAACGTAATCAATACCCTTAGCCATGTATTGATCAGAGATTACTTCGACACCAATCACCTTAGGATCAACACCTGCATCTTTTATCATCTTGACAAACCCAGCGGTATCCAAATCACCAGCACCTGGAGCCAACCGATCATGCATTGATTCATCCCGTAAGATAGAATCAGCATATGGCCGAGTATATGCATCATCAATTTGAATTGAAATAACCCGCTTTGCTTGTTCCTCGGTCAACAAGTCATATGGTTGGTTGGCTCGTACCCAATGCCACATATCTAGTAACATATATACATTGTCACAGTTGGCTTTTTGCATAATCTTCCAAGTCTTGTCCAAGTTAGGTAAGCCACTGTAAGGCATTGGTTCCAATGCAATAATTAAATCACCCGCCCGGGCTGCTAATTCTTGTAACTTCTTTGCTGTATAGTCAATATCATAATCTTCCATCAATCCGGTATTAATATGCTTTACACCAAATAATTCACACATATGGAAGCAAGCCTGTTCCTTATATTTTTGTTCGTATGTGCGCGTTGCTTCACACCACTGAACAATATATTCGACTTCGGTGCAACGAATATTATACTTATCCAAAATAGCGAGAATATCATCGTCCGTTAAACCTTCGTTCAAGGCATCCACGTAAGTTTCAGCGCGTAACCCAATGCCATCGTAACCAGCAGCACTAGCCGCTTTGCAACGATCTTCAAATGTACATTGATCACCAAGTGTCCAGGAACTAATTGTAATTGGATGTGATTTTGTCATAATAATTTCCTCCAAATAGTGGATTCGACACATGCATGTTTTGTGATTCACATAATTTATTTTACAAGTTAAATGTAATCGCTATCACTCGACTCGTCCAATTGCTTTTAGTTGGGGCTATCCATAGCCAAAAGTTATTAATTCTGTTATATTAACCGTAGTTGTTAACTTTTGAGTATCAATCGTTACCCGTCAGAATGAACTTCGGGAGGTTATTTCTATCATGAATTTGGATCATTTACGATACTTCGTCGCATTATCAAGAACTGAAAACTATACACAAACTGCCAAGCTGTTACATATTACACAACCAAGTTTAACTAAAGCCATACACTCCTTAGAAGCAGAATTGAACATTGATCTCTTTCAAAAAGCCGGACGTAGTGTTACTTTAACTCCTGCTGGTAAGGTTTTCGCTAGTGATGTCGAATCCGCACTCCTACTACTCGACAAAAGTGTGACTAATATTAAACGTTTTGATCAACAAAAAGCCCCCATTCGTATTGCCGCACTCCGAACACTAAGTATTAAGTGGTTGCCAGATATTGCCCAGCGTTTTCTTCAACTAAGCCCCCATGCCGCTGTCCAATTTCAATTCAACACTGATACTGGCCTGTCCCCAGATATTCTGAACGGTTTACGTAACAACAAATATGATGTTGCTTTTTGCTCAAAGATGGATCACTTTAGCGATATCGAGTTTTTTCCCGTCGCTGAACAAACTATGGTTTGCATCACACCAACTACACACCCACTGGCAAACCGCTCCAGTATCAATTTGGCAGAAACATTAGCCTATCCCCAAATCACTTTTTCGCAACGCAGTGGACTTCATCCAATTATGCAAAAACTATTTAACGACTGTGGCGGTCAACCCATTAGTGCATATGCCGTAGAAGAAGATCAGGCCATCGCCGGTTTAGTGGCCAGCGGTTTTGGAATTGCCGTTGTACCTAATATGTCTATTCTTCAAACCATGCCAGTCAAGATTATTCCATTGTCATTTCCAACATGGCAACGAATTTTGTACATGGGTACCCTTAAGCACCGTACACCTCAACCCGCTGTTGAAGAGTTCATCACCTTCGTTCGTGATCAAAGCAAAACACTCTCTGTTAACAATATTTAACTCTGAACCAATAAAATCGCATTCGATTAATAGCTTCTAGCTATCGATTGAATGCGATTTTGTTATTAGACACTTCTCGAGACCGTGTTAAAATTTGAAGTGAATCAACGATTGTGAATTTAGTATCAATTAAAAATATTAATAATTATA
>JAKDPD010000005.1 GCA_030455605.1 Lactobacillus sp. | reverse complement strand
TTCAAACATGACACAAGTGTCATTTAATAGTATAATCATTTTTATTATATGACAATGATGTCATTTTAGAAAGCGACGAATATTTGATGAAATTGAAAACAAAGCAAGTAGCTGGGATTGCAGTGTTAATTGCACTTAATATTATTTTAGGAAAATTTAGTATCGGCCCCGCTTTTGCCAGCGTTAACTTAGGCTTTATGGCACTAGTTATCGCTGGGTATTTATACGGCATTAAGCTGACCATGCTAGCAGCGGTACTGGCTAATTTATTGGCTTTTACCATCATGGGTAGTGGCGCTTATTCAGTCGTCTTTTTATTACCGGCGTTACTTGCGGGTGGTGCTTATGGTTTCTTAGCTAAACCAACCTTACTACGCATTATATTGGTAAATTTGGTGGTGGTCATCGGTATCAGTTTTTTCCTGAATACGGGGCTAATTGTCTATGTGAATCATTTAAATTACGAGGCGCTGTTAGCCAGTCGAGTGATTAAGACATTAGTTAGCTTACCAGTACAAATTGGGCTCAGTTATTTCATATTAAGGCATAACGCCATTAAAGGACTAAGAAGAAAATTTGCCGTTAGGTGAGGCATTCTGGTTACGGTAGCTGGCGGCCCAAGTCGTTTACTTAAATAGTACAATCAGTCCCAACGCCGGAATCAGCAGACTGGCAAATTCGATCCAATCTTTTCGGCGCAATGGAACCGCAATAATGGTTGAACGCGGTGCACCTTCTTGGAAACCATGCGTTTGCATCGCCCAAGCCAGATTCTCGGCCGAATTCAGCGCTAACAAAATTGCTTTGAAGTATAAGACCGGTGACCAAAAAGACAGGTACAAGCCGCGCATCATCCCCGCCGCCCGAATCCGTAAAATATTATCACGCATTTGTGGTAATAGATTGAGCGCCGCTAACACACCATAAGCAAATTTGCTGGGTAAATGTAGATTTTGTTCTAAGGAACGGGCAAACGTACTAGCAGTCGTGGTCAAGGACAGACAAGCAATCAGCGCGACGTAAACGTAAATCCGGCTCGACAAGTTGAGTGCCACATAGGTATTAGGCTGATCAGTAAAAAAGTTTAAGGTGAGAAAAACGGTTAATGCTGCCGGGAGTGGTGAGAGCAGTAAGACTAACAGCCGTTTGCTGGGGATGCGCTTAGTGACTAAATAACATAGGGCTAATCCAATCAAGGTATAGTTAGCAGTCAGGCTCATTTTAATTGAAATGGCTAATGATAATATCAAGATAAGGATAAATTTTAAACTGGGATTCATGCTTAGTGCTCCTGATAATTGAGTTGCTGGTTGGCAAAGTGGAGATGATATTGGCAGATGGGGGCTAGCGGGGCAATCTGATGACTGATAATGAGCATTGTTTGCCCCAGTGCGGCGTGTACGTCTTGCATTAACGTGACCATTTGCTTGACGGCTTGGCTATCTAGTCCGGTCAAGGGCTCATCAATGAGTAAGACTTGATGCTGCGTCATTAGCATCAGCAGTAGTTGGAGCTGCTTTTGTTGCCCGCCCGACAGCGTATAGACACTTTGGTCTAATTTGTCGTCAAAATGCAAGTTGTGGATGACCCGGTTAAGCCGCTCCGGTGTGAAGTACGCATTGCGCATGCTACTACTTAAGGCTAGCTCATCAGCCACTGTGACTCGTAAGAACTGATCAGTGCTGGCTTGAAAAATTTGGGCTACTTGGGTGAGATAGGTTTTACTGCGTAATTTAGTTAATTCATGCTGCTGATATTTGAGGCTACCGCCGTATGGCAGCATCTTGGTTAAAGCCTTAAAAAGCGTTGTTTTGCCGCTCCCATTCGGTCCAGTGATGAGCGTTATGGCACCTTGATAAAGCGCTAATTGGGTTGGTTGCAATAATTGCTTCCCAGTCGTGAGTGTCATCTCCTGCAGCTCAAAGACACTGCTTGTGGGCGTTAACGTAAAGGACCACTGGCCAAGTCCCTGATTAGCACGAAATAACGCGGATAGACTAGCCGCATCAACTTCTTTCAGAGCGTTAGCGCTAAAGCGGAAAAGGTGGTCACAGACCGTCTCATAGCCTGAGAGCACATGATCACTAATAAGAATCGTTTTACCTTGGTCACGTAGTTGCCCTAGCTTTTTAATTAGAAAAGTTCGTCCTTCGGGGTCGACGCTGGCAAAAGGTTCATCTAGCAGTAACATGTCGACGTCCATGGCGATTAAGATGCTCAGTGCGATGCGCTGCTTTTGGCCACCAGACAAGGTGTTAATGGGTTGGTCAAGTAAAGGCTCAATTTGGGTAAAAGCAACTGCTTTGGCCACGCGCTTAGGATAGTCGCTGGCTGGTACTTGTAAATTTTCTAAGGCGAAGATCAGCTCATCACGGGTGGTGGCCATTGTAAATTGCTCCCCAGCTTGTTGGAACATCATGCTAACCATGCCAGGATGATTCATTTTTCCGGCAGTGGGAATTAATAACCCGGCCATTAACTTTAACAAGGTCGATTTGCCACAACCGGTTGGGCCTACTAGCAAGGACAATTGACCACTTGGTAAATGATAGGATAGATGTGAAATAATTGGTTTGGTTTGGTAAGCAAATGACAAATCAGTGAGTGTTAATGGTGTCATACTCGTCTTCCTTAACATGATTTCAAAAAAAGACGCCTCAAACAGGCGTCTTAAAAACTATTTTTCCCTTCGCTGGTCTTAACCAGATGCAGGTTCAATGGGTATCTCTCAGCCTTTAGGCACCCCTAGTGAACTTGATTTTATAAGAATAAGGGCTTTCTGTCTATCTTTTACTTAAAATCGATTACAATATGTGTAGATAGCGAACCTAGGATGGTGATTTTAGATGGCAGCAGTTGAACTGGTCAAATATCTCGCTAGTCTCGTGCAGGCGACAACGAGTGATCAAAATGAATTAAAGCTTCCAGCGGGTAATTCCCAACTGGATTTATTTACTTTATATCTTGAAAATCATAATCGCGGGGTTCATCAACTGCATGCAGGCAGTGCTAGCTTGTGGTATGTGTTAGCTGGGACCGCTAACTTACGTAGTGTGACTGGCACGGGTGTGGCCTTGGTAGCAGGTCATTTGTTACTAACAACGGGTGCTTTTGCGGCTGAAATGACGTCACAAAGTGATGATGCTGTTTTAGTTAAACTGCGGTTTAAAACCAGTTTTAGCTTTAGCCATTACTTTGCCCATTTAGCGGAATTAGGTGGTCAAGAGCAACAGGTTCTAAAAAAACTAGTTGATCAGCTCGGACGGAATCAATATTTGCACTTAACGGGAGGGCAATTAGCGGGTGCGGGCGAGTATTTACAGGCACTGATCAATGATTACCTGAATGTTGGTCTGTTTGCCAAGGCTGCGATTGATGCTCGGCTCACTTTAGCTTTGATTAGTGCATTTAAGTCCACGACGTTAACACCTGCTAATCAGCATGCAGTGAAATTTGCACGCTCAGAGCTTGATCGCTACATTGATGCCCACTATCGCAAGGTAACCCTCGCTGAAGCGGCTAAATATTTCTCGTTTAATCCTAATTACTTTTCAAATTTAGTTAAAAAGCAAACGGGGAGTGGTTTTGTGGCGCACGTGAATCAGCGCCGGATGCTACAAGCGCGTAAATTACTTGCGCAACCTAACGTTTCCCTTCATGACATTATTGGAATGGTTGGCTATTCTAGTAAATCATTCTTTTATAAAAAGTTTAATGCCTATTATGGCATGACGCCCGCAGCCATGCGTAAGAAACTCTTTCGTGAGGCCAATATTAATTTAAATTAAAAACAGCCCAACATCTGCTGGGCTGTTTTTTGATTCTTACATTTTTTCAAGGCGGCTAATCCGATCACTGGTTGCCGGATGAGTGGCAAACCAACTCGTCCGATGTCCGCGCTTAAAGGGACTCTCAAAATAAAGCCCCGCGCTACTCGGGTCAGCCTGTTTCATGGGCTGGCTGCCTTCAATTTTCTGCAAGGCAGAAATCAAGCCGTGGGGATTCCGTGTCAGTGCTACGGATGAAGCATCGGCTAGATATTCACGATTACGTGATAAAGCCATTTGTACTAAAGTTGCGGTTAGTGGCCCCAAGATAAAGACGAATAGGATAGCCACAATTTTAATGATTAAAGTAATTGGTGATTCGTTTTTATCATTACTATCTCTGCGACTGCGCCCACCGCCAAACCACCAGACGTAGCGAGAGGCAAAACCAGAGATAAAGGAAATGACGGCGACTAGGGCCACCGCAATTGTGGAAACCCGAATATCATAGTTGCGGACATGCGAAAGTTCATGGCCGAGGACGCCCTCAAGCTCTTCACGGTCTAGTAAGGCTAAGAGCCCTGTAGTCACAGCCACGGCGCTGTGTTCTGGATCACGCCCAGTTGCAAATGCATTAGGACTTTTATCGGGAACAATATAGACGCGTGGCATGGGAACTTGGGCAACCAGGGCCATGTCTTCGACAATATGCCAGAGCTGAGGATTATCCTGTTCGTGAATTTCTTCTGCATGGTTCATGCGCATGACGAGGCTAGCAGAATCTTGATAGATAATGAACAGATAAATGCAACTGCCGATGCCGGCAATCACGATACCAGTCGTGGGCCGGTTATCAAGTAAATAACCCAGCCCTGCACCTACCAGTATTAGAATCACCATAAAGATGGCTAAAAGCCCCCACGTTTTACGTTTATTACGTGCGATTTGTTGGTATAGCATGGCTGGTTACCTTAAAACTTAACTTTAGGAACAGCTTTTTCTTCCGTTGGCACTTCTAAGAAGTTCAAGTTGGTAAAGTGGTGAATTTTAGCCACAATGTTGGAAGGAAAGACAATAATTTTTTGGTTAAAGATAGCGACCGTTGAATTATACAATTGGCGCGAGTAAGCAATCTTGTTTTCTGTATTCGTCAATTCTTCTTGCAAGCTTAAGAAATTCTGGTTCGCTTTTAAATCAGGATAAGCTTCTGCCAACGCGAAAATTGACTTCAAAGAATCGGATAAGGCGTTTGAAACCTTCATCTTTTCGGCATGATCACCTGCTGGGACCTGTGTTAATTGGTTACGCAAACTGACGACTTGTTCCAAGGCTTCCTTTTCATGCTTGGCATAACCCTTAGTCGTTTCAACTAAGTTCGGAATTAAATCGTTACGCCGTTTTAATTGCACGTCGATTTGACTCCATGATTCATCAGCGTTGATTTTGGCCCGCTGTAAGCCGTTGTAGATCACGATATAACCGACAATAATGACGACAATAATTCCAATGATGGCGAATAACATAGTTTCACCTATACCTTTCGTTTACTTGTTACTACCGCTAGTTTATCGAATTGTGGCCATAAAAACAAGCACGCGAATTGCGTGCTGTTACCCGGTTTAAAGCCGGAAAAAGAGTAAGAACCAACCAATTGCGGAAAAAACAAGTAATGCACAGAATTGCATCAATACCCATTTGGCGAAAAAGCGGCTTTTGCTAACGGTCGCGTGCTGATTATAAGTCTTCAGCACTAGCATATTAGCCATCGATCCAATCGGGGAACCAAAACCACCAATATTTGAGCCCAGGAATAATGCTTGGGCATATTGGGTAAATTTTCCAACTAGAATCGTGGATGGCACATTACTAATAAATTGACTAGAGACAATGGAAGCCCAGTAGGTACTGGCTTCAGTGTGCACCGTTAAATTAATTAACATTAAAACTAACGGAATTTGTTGAATATCACTAATGAAGATAAAAAAACAGGTGAATGTTAGTAGTAGTGCGTAGTCGAGGCGAAGCATAATCCGCGGCTTAATACCGAGCGCTAATAAAATAGCAACAATCATCGGATATTGCACGGGAATAATGCGAAAGACCCCGAAGAAGAAGAAGATAAAGACAGCAGTGGTGATGACAGTTAACCGCCAATTTACATGGAAATTAGTCGTTTCTTGAATCGGAATCTTAACTGGTGAAATCTGTAAAAAAATGATTGCTAAGATGACTAATGCGAGCAAGAGATAGGGAGCGGACCATGCAAAAAAGGTGACCGGCATCACACTGAAACGACTGACGACGAAGATATTATGTGGGTTACCCCACGGGGTAAAGGCGGCGCCGATGTTGGCCCCCATCCCGATTAAAGTTACCGGTAAAATCTGTGGTAGTTGATATTTATTAGCAATATTTAGGTAAAGTGGGATGAGTGTTAGGGCAGTGATGTCGTTGCCTAAAAACATCCCGGCCAGGACGGCCAGTAATGTAAAAACGATATTTAGTTTTCGGGTATTATCTGCTACACTAGTTAACTTATAAGCTAGCACGTCTAAGACGTGTAAGTAGGCATAGATTTGAATCAGTGTCAGCATTGCCGTCACCGAAAATAAGGTATGCCAATTAATATCTGCTAGTCTAGGCCTCGCAAAAAGCAAACTGATGGCCGTGATGATCACGGTTATCTGTAAAATTCTATCCTTAGCAATATTTTTTAAGACGGTCATTAAGGGTCCCCCTTACATGGTGATAATCGCCTAAAAGCCCTAATAACCATTTAAAGACTTTTCCGCAATGTGTGCAATAGCAAATAAATTAGGATGAGTCACTAAAAGCAAAATTTTTGCTAGTTAGCACTAGCTGCTATATAATTTAAATAACAAATCTTAAGTGTCTTTCAGATAGGAGGATTATTGTGATGAGTCAAACAACAGTTGTTTCAATGAAGTTAAAGGATGAGGCGCTCCGTCAGCTCCAGGCACGGATGCAACCAAGACAAGTCGTTTTGCTAGCATTAAATGATGGTTCTAATGCTTATTCAAAAATGGGTGGCACGTGTACCATTGGCGCCAACTTTCAATTTGTCATTCTGCCTGAACGTGATCCTGCTTATCAAATTAAAATTGAAAATAATGCTGGTCTTGATTTATGGACGAGTGATGCTGAGATGGTTTTTCTAGGGAGCCATTTAGTGGTGAATGCGCGTAACGCGACGCTGAGTTTATCAGATGATAGCGGCGTAATTGATGGTGCGGTGACGATTGCAATTGGACATCCAGTAGCTGTCAGTGCAACCGACTTGCGTACGGGTAAGACTTGTTAAGCTTGCGCTACTCGCCTAGGCGTGCTAGAATGTACTAGATTTTCGAAAATCTGAAAGGAAGTATAGATCTATGCGTAAAGGTGAGAATTACAATACCGGTTGTGAACCAAACCAAAGACCTCGTAATAAGCGTAATGCTAAAGCACGCGTGTTAAGAGCCGCTAAAGTAGTCGCATTTTTAAATAAGGCTGCTAAAGACGAAACTAAGTAAATTTGTTTCAAGTAAAGGACAAGTTGCAAATCAGCAACTTGTCCTTTTTGGTTGCAATTAATGCTTTTTTTTGCTAACATAGATAAAATTTTTAGACAGATCAGCACAGTATGCTATTTCGAGGAGGATTTGTGATGGGATTAAATGCATATATTCAAGGGTTCAATAGTCTGGAATCAATTGATCGAGCACCAGGTTATTTTAAGTATCAGCATCACTCAGTAGCTGACCATTGCTTTAGGACGGCAGAATTAGCACAGATGATGGGCGATATTGAAGAGGTTCGTGGTCATCAGCGGATTAATTGGAAGGCACTATATGAGAAGTCACTCAATCATGACTATACGGAACGCTTTATTGGCGACATTAAGACACCAGTTAAATATGCCACGCCAGAATTGCGCCAGATGATTGCTGGTGTTGAAGAGAAGATGACCACCAAATTTATTCGTGATGAGATTCCGAGTGAATTTCAGGCCATTTATACCAAGCGCTTATCAGAAGGTAAGGACAATACCTTAGAAGGCAAAATTTTGTCCGTATGTGATAAGCTGGATTTGCTGTATGAAGCGTATGGGGAAATTGAACTTGGTAATCCCAATCCCGTTTATTTACAGATGTTTAAAGAAAGTTTGCAGACGATTAAACAATTTGATGATTTGACTTGTGTGCAATATTTTATCAAAGAAATTCTACCAGATCTCTTTGCTGGTGAATTTGCCGGTAAGGCTAAGATGCTACGTATCGCATTTAGCATTTTACCCATGAGTGATCAGGCATGAAGTTGCAATGTGCCAGTTGCCTGCTACGGATGGCCAGTTGCCACTTTAAAGGACCGCTAGCAGCCCGGCCCCAACTGATGAGTATTTGCGATATCTGTTTGCAAGCTGGTCAGCCTGCTCGTGAGTTTGCGAATCCTGCCATTGCTGCACTGGCGGAGGTTCAGTTAGTGACTTTTGTGGGCACTAAGGCTACCGTAGGTGCTGCATCAGTTGCTAAGACGAGCCGAGTAAGCCGAGTAAGATGTTATCGCAAGCAATATGAGAGCTTCTTACATGCTTTTGATCATAGTGAACTTGCCATGAAGCAAATTCCGCGCCAGCGTCTTAATCAAGCAGTGCTTGCCAGCGAGCGCGGGGAGCTGCCGGTGCCTGATTTAACCCGTTCTTTGAATGAGCAGTTGGCGCAATTGGGACTAGCTGTGACGTTTCAGTTGAATGAAGTGAGCTATTTAACTCGTGCTCAAATTCGGATGAAATATCATCACCGCTGTCAGTATTGTGGCCGCCGCGGGGATAGTATCGATCACATGGATCCCGTTTCGCGCTCACATAATAATACGCTCGCAAATTTAACGCTGGCGTGTCATGAGTGTAATCGTACCAAGGGCGATATGCCATATGCCTTTTTTTGCCGGTTGAATGCCAAACTGTCACCCATTAATCAGCAGCTGGTCGCCTATGAACAGACCTTGACCGCTTTGAAAAGTAAGCTGCAAGCACAACGCCAAGCATTAGCAGCTGAGGTTCATTTACATGGTGTGATCCAAAGCCCCAGCTTGAACCAACAACGGCAAGTGAATAAGCAATTGCAAGATGTCCTTGATAGCTTGCAAAGTGACTATGAAGTCTTATGTCAGCAGCGCCGCGATTATCTAGTGACAAGTTGGCAACTTGCGCAAGCACAAGAACGTGGCGACATTATCTGAAACAAGAAAAAATCTACTAAGGGATGCGTGAACACCTTAGTAGGTTTTTTGTTAATCATTATCATTATTAGCCTAGAATGTGACAATAACTTAGCACAATACCTAGGACGAGCACGAAGAGGATGACTTTAGTAGCCGTTACATGCTTCTTGCCGAGCAACCAGTATACGAGTGCCACCAATAAGGCTGGCACAAGTGAAGGCATAATTTGATTGAGGACGGTTTGCAAATGCAGAGTGACCTTACCTGCTTGGAAAACAAACGGCACATGGGCAGTAATCACGGTTGGAATGAGTGCACCAACCACCGTTAGTCCTAAGAGAATAGCTGAATCAGTGACGAGGTTTAACTTCCCTTCCGCTGATTCTAGTAATTTTTGACCTTGATAAAAGCCTAATGGTAAAATAGCAAACCGCAAAACGAAGATAATTAAGTTCACCATCAGCCAAAGAATAGCGCCAATCGGACTTCCTTTGAGTCCCATATAAGCCCCAATTGAGCCAAAGATTGTTGGAATAATGACCCCGAAAATCGTGTCGCCGACACTGGCTAGCGGTCCCATTAGTCCAGTTTTGATTCCGGCTACCGTATCTTTAGCGGCATAGCCTTTACGATTTTCAATCGCTAAATCCATCCCAATGATGAAGGGACCAGTGAAGGCATTCGTGTTAAAGAATTGGTTGTGCATTTGCATCATTTCAACCAGTTCATCATCTTGTGGGTAAAATCGTCGTAGAAATGGTAGGACCGTGTAGAAATAACCCGGTGCCATCATTTTTTCGTAATTCCAAGATAATTGGCTGGTCCAGAGCCAACGCCAGTTAGCTCGGAAGAGATCATGTTTCGTTAAAGGCGTATTTTCATTAGTTTTCATATTCACCGGCCTCATTTTCGTATTCAGTGTTATGACTGTTACTGGTTTGGCTTTGCGCTTGCTTACGCTGATAGTTTAATAATGCTAATGCTAGACCCAAGAGGGCTACTCCCAGCATTGGTAGCTTGAGATAAGCCGCGGCAATGAAGCCGATTAGCAAGTAGGAAAAATATTTCTTAGTCGGCAAGTAACGCAATAAAATAGCAATCCCGACGACGGGTAAAATGCCACCAGACACTTTTAACCCATTGGTTAGCCAAGTTGGGACGGTGGCGAGCACATTTTTGATAATCCGATTAACGACAATTAGGAGGACAAACACGGGAAGGGACCGTGAGATGCCCCAGGTAAATAAACCTAGGTAAGCATTGCGCCCGGTTGCCTGAGGCTTGTTTTGGGTGATAAAGCGATCAATTCGCTTTTGGAAAATCGTATTCGTAAACCGTGCTAAGACATCGAGCTGGACCATCAAGAGGCCAGCTGGCACTGCTAAGCCAATCGCAAATTGCGTACCTTTATTGGCTCCTATGGCATAAACCGTGCCAATAATGGCGCCCGTTAAAAAGTTGGGCATACTGGCGCCACCATAGGTACTAACACCTAGCACCATTAGTTGTAAGGCTGCACCGACAATTAGGCCAGTTTGGAGATTGCCCATAATGAGGCCACTAATCATCCCAATGCAGAGCGGATTACTAATCCAGCAAACAGTTAGCTGATCAATAATCATCCAAAAAGCGAGTGCCGATAATAAAATAATTTGCCACCAAGTAGTCATCTGATTAATCCTCTATTTCTAAGCTTTTAACAGTGGCATAAAGTCAACTGCTGATTCAGCTGGAACCATTTGATGATACAGCTTTAAGCCGTGCTGGGCGAGTGCTTCAAAGTCAGCGATATCATGCGGTGTCACAGCCACACTCTTTGCAACTTGCTTTGAGCCTGGTTTAGTCCACATGTTACCGACATTAATTGCAGATAGTGTGACTTGCAAGTCGGCTAGTTCTTTCAAGATAGCCGGCCCCTTAACCAGTAACAAGACGCGTTGTCCATCATACTGATGGCTTTTGGTACGCTTGGCAGCACCTTTGCTGGTTAATATGCTCAAATGAACGTTTGCCGGACAAGCGGTTTTGAGTGCCGTCTTTTGGATGCTACTCTTAACCACTTGATTGTCTACCACCATGAGCCGAGTTAATTGTAGGCGGTTAGTCCACATCGTGGCCACTTGGCCATGAATTAGACGCTCATCAATGCGGACATTGAAGCTTCCACCTTTAGGAGCTATTTTAGTTGGCTGTGGCGCCACGGTTGTTTTAGCTGCAGTCTTAGTGGTTAATAGTCCGCTACTTGCAGCTACCTCCCGATAAGCCTGCTCAGGAGCTGTTCCCGTGGCAACACTTAAGAGCAAGGAAAAAGATAAGCCAGTATAAATGGCAACGCTAGGATGGTTAGCCTGAAACCGCAGGGCAGTGTTGGCTGGGGTGCCACCCTTAAAGTCAACGATAATGGTTGGCAAGCTACTAAAACTAGTAGCCACACGTTCAATTTCGCTAAGCAAGTCATTCTGGTTCATCGTTTGTTTAAAAGCGATGGCCTTTACATCTGGTAGTGGGCTAACAATCATCTGGCAGCTGGCGAGGGTTGCTGCTGCGTAGTCGCCATGACTGATTAATAGTAGATTTGGCATCCTGTTTCCTCCTGTCTGGTTCAATTGGTAATTATATACCAATTAGATTATAAAGCACATACCAATTCTGTAATAATGCAATGCAAGCACTAACAATAAGGAAAACAGTGACAAAAGATATAGACCAATATTGATAGACCAATAATAAAACTGCCATAAAAAAATAAGTAGGGGATTTCCCTACTTATTTTTGCTGGTTAGGCGTTAAAGTGACGTAAGAACTTTTGAGTTGCTTCGAGCTTGGGGTGCTCTAGCATAACTGCTGGTGTTCCCGCTTCAGCTACGACCCCACCGGAGATAAAGGCAATTTGATCGGAGACTTCTTTTGCAAAGGCGAGCTCATGAGTAACGATAATCATGGTAAGCCCGGTAGCTGCAAGTTTCTTCATCACAGTTAGCACTTCATTGACCATTTCTGGATCAAGGGCACTCGTTGGTTCATCGAATAGGAGCAACTCGGGATTCATTGAGATTGCCCGGGCAATAGCTACCCGCTGCTGCTGACCACCAGATAATTGATTGGGTTTGGCATCAATATAGGGTGACATTCCAACTAGCTTTAGGTTGCCGAGGGCAGTGGCCTTCGCTTCTTCTGGAGATTTCTTGAGCACTAATTCTGGCCCAATCATACAGTTTTCTAGAACATTTTTATTAATGAAGAGGTTGAATTGCTGAAAAACCATCCCCACTTTTGCCCGATAGCGGTTAAGCTGGTAGCCCGGATCTAGGATGTTCTCGCCATGGAAGCAAATTTTTCCAGCAGTGGGTTTTTCTAACAAGTTAATACAGCGTAACGTGGTCGATTTACCGCCACCTGAAGGGCCGATAATCGTCATAATTTCACCTTGCTGGATATCAAATGAAATATCTTCCAGGACTTGGTGTTGGCCAAATTGCTTTTGTAAGTGCTGTAAACTTAAAATTGGCTTAGTTGTTGTCATCGTGCTGAATCTCGCTTTCCATAAGTCCAACTTGTAACTGATTTCCCATCAAATCATAATTCTTAGGACCTGCTAGTCTACGCTCGATTAGGTTAAAGATCCGCGTGATACTAAAGGTAAGAATGAGATAAATGACCGAAATAATGAAGTAAGTTGGGAAAAATTCAAAGGTCTGACTAGCAACGGTCGTACCGACAAAAAATAATTCAGAGACAGAGATGATACTTAAGACCGAAGTGTCCTTGATATTGACGATAAATTCGTTGGTAATTGAAGGCAAACAGTTGCGAATCGCTTGCGGTAAAATAATGTGCCACATTTTTTGGCTATGCGACATCCCGAGAGCACTGGCAGCTTCGAATTGTCCTTGAGGAGTGGCAGTAATCCCACCACGAATGACTTCTGCCAAATATGCACCAGTATTAATTGAAACAATTAAAAGTGCAGCGACAGTCCGGTTGAGATTGATATGCCACAATTGAGCAATGCCATAATAGATTACGGCAGCTTGGACCATCATTGGTGTTCCCCGGAAGATTTCAACATAAACGGATAAGAGCCACTTGACGATTCTTAATAAAATACGCTTGCCGCGAGTTGTTGGCGTGGGGATTGTGCGCACAATGCCAACGAGTAATCCAATAACGAAACCAACAATCGTCCCAACGAGGGCAAGTAGTAAGGTCATCCCAACCCCGCTTAAAATCATGCCGCCATATTGTCTCATAATTTTGACGAACAGGTTCTCATGCTTTTCTTGCGTGGTTTGTGAGTCGCCGGCCCGAGGCTGTTGTCTTACGGCGGCGTTCATGAGAGCCACACGTTTAGCAGCTGAAACGGTAGCTAAGATACGGTTTACCTGACGCAGCAGTGTAGTATTGCGCTTCTTTACCCCGATTGAGGTAATGGCATCACTTTCTGCGACCTTAAAGCCCTTCATCCGGCTTAGGTTAATAGCGACAATATTTTTATTAACGCGATGGTAGCTCTCGTATTCGATGTCTTCGGCTACGTAACCATCGATGGTACCAGACTGTAAACTTTGCCGCATGGCAGAGAAATCAGTCATGGCGTTTTCGCGCTTAGCACCACGTAGTTGCTTGATTAAATCATAGTGTAGCGTTCCTTGCTGCGCGGTTAAACGCGCCTCGATGAAATCGTTTAGGCCTTTTGCGGTTGCAAACTTGCTGGCCTTGTTGACGATAATAACAAAAGTACTTTTCCGGTATGGTTGCGAGAAGTTGATGACTTTACGACGATCAGACGTAGGTGACATTCCAGCAATAATTAAATCAATTTTGCCGGAAGTTAAGGCTGGTAGTAGCCCATCCCACTGAGTTTTCTCAACCACGACCCGGCGATGCAAATGACGCCCGATAATTTTGGCAATTTGGACATCGTAGCCGTTAGCAAATTGTTTAGAGCCATCGATGGGTGCTGCACCATGTGTAGCCGTCGTTTGCGTCCAATTGTACGGTGGGTAGTTAGCCTCCATTCCGATTTTTAACGTTGGTTCATGTTTAGCTGCTTGCACGGACTGAAATTGCCCGAATCCGAGCAATAAACTGCACAGAACTAACAAATTTGTTAAACAAGCAGTAAGTCTTGACTTCATTTTGAAAAACCTCCCATGGTTTTAAATAAAGCCAACACAATAAAAAGCGTATTAAAAAACCCCGTTGTTTCATACAACGAGGCGTTATCATCAATAACGATACCAAAAATTGATACCAGATCATATAGCGCTCCCTGGGGACAGACCAGGACAGTCTACAAGATGTGCTCTTGTAGCCCAACAACCTGACCTCACAAAAAGTTAGGTTGTTTCGGCAACGTGCCTTAGATGAATCGTCAAAGTCTTTGTGAACTCTAATCCATCTAGTGCAGGTCGCAACCTCTATTGCATTGGAAAAAATATTTAACTGAAATTTAGATTAAATGATTCTTAGCGATTTGTCAAGCCTTAGTGTCAAGATTAATTAAAAACGATGGTGGCTATCGCGGTGGCGCCGCAAAAAGTGAAAGCCGATGGTTAGTAGAAAAATAGCCAGGACGAAAAATGCAAATAGGCTATTGGGTAATTCGTAATTCAGTGGTGGCAGTGATACTACCAACTTCAAGGCAATCACGCCAATTAAAATATAGGCCATTGCTTGTAACTCGGGAATAATGACCATTAATTTAATGATCAGCTCGGCGACTCCCCGCATACAGATAATCCCAATCATACCGCCAATAAGGACGACTACCGGATTATCAGAGATGGCTAAGGCTGCCAGTACCGAGTCGATTGAGAAGACAATGTCCATGGCTTCAATCCCAATGACGGTGCGCCAAAAGAGGGATAAGCCGTGGTGCTTCTTAGAAGATATCGTTTTAGGTGGCTGTTTACTGGCAGTTTTTGGATGACGCTCATCCCAGAAAAATTTAACAGCCAGATAAAATAGATAGGCACTACCTGCCAATTTAATTTCCCAAAAATTAATGAGATAAGTACCAATGCCGATGACGATAAAGCGAAATAGGTAAGCGCCCCATAAGCCATAAATTAAGGACTTGCGTTGGTAGCTCTTGCTGGGCAAGACTTGGGTTTGCGCAGCTAATACTACGGCATTGTCAACACTTAATAAGCATTCCATCAGAATAAGTGTCAAGATGATTAGCCAATCTTTTCCGCTGGTGAGGACATTGCCCCAATTCTGTAAACTAAAAAATGGCGCATAAAGTTTTAAAATAAACATGCTATTCCTTTTCCAAAGTAATTAGGCACTAGAGTTCTTTGAAGACATCTAGTGCGTCGCCAATTAAACTATGAACCCCAGTCGCTGCAATGGCCGTTTTATTAATCGCCCAGACGCTAGCGCCAGGTTGCCGATATGCTAGTAGCTGCGCAAAGGGATAGACCACGAAGCTAGTGCCACAAATGATGACTAAATCACTTTGCTGCATGGCAGCGACTGATTGCTCTAGGACAGTTGAATCAATGCCTTCATTATAGAGCACGATACCAGGACGTAGAATACCGCCACAGCTTTCATGCCGCCAGCCTTGCTGATAGGTTTTAAAACTAACTTTTTGGTGGCAATTACTGCAATAAAGCCGATATAAGTTACCGTGAAATTCGATCACGTGCGGATTAGCGGATTTAGTATCGAGGATATCAATATTCTGTGTGATTAGCGTACCTTTAGCTCGGCACCAAGTTGCAATTTTTCGGTGAATCAGATTAGGCTGTGCTTCGGGAAAATACATGTTGTGCATGACGAAGTCATAGAAAAATTGTGGCCGGTGGTTCAAGGTGTCAGGGCTTAAGATGGTTTCCGGTGGTTCACTGATACCATTGTAAATACCACTTTTTGAGCGGTAATCAGGGATGCCAGAGTGAGTTGAAACGCCTGCACCAGTTAAAAAAACAATGTGATGAGCTGCCACCATAGCAGCTTTAAGGGCTGTTATTTGAGAATTAGTCATTGCGATGTTGCCTCCTAAATAAAACGACTGATTAAATTATAAGCTACTTGTCTGATATAATAGAAGCAGTAAGACATTTAGGGGTGAATAAAATGACCATTGCAAATAGTTTCAATCTTTTAATCGTGATTTTAATGGCCGCGTATGCCACTTATAGTTGGTATTGGCAGGCAAGTCTCGCTTATGCAGCGCGTTATCGTTATTCGTCAATTGTTTGGGCCGTGGTGTTTGTTTGGATTGGCTTTTCTGGTAATTATCTGACAGTTGGCGATTCAGGCTTGGCCATTTTTGTGGCTCTATTCATGGTAATTTCGATTGTCGACGGTTTTTCTGGCATTACCAAGACACGGCTAGTCGTCTCGGGCTATTTTAAGCGCACAATTCCGATTAAACAGATTCGCCAAGTGACAATCGTCAATGTTACCAATCGCCGGCGGGCATCGGTTATTTGTGTTTTTAAATCTGAGCGTGAACGACAATATCTCCTGCGTTTCAGTGGCGATTTAGCAGACGTGATTCGGGCATTAAAAGCGCATCTTGGTGATGTTGGCATTGAGGTTCAATCGGCTTAATTTGCTTATAAAATTGGGGAAAGCATCCGAGAAAAGGCCTGCAAGGTTTTGAGCCAGCGATTTTGGTGTTCAAAATCACTGCTAGTGAGCAAGGTCGAGTGGGTGAGATCATGTTCAAATGTCTCAGCCATTTTTTGATTAAAGTCACGATCATAGAAGATAACATTATCTTCAAAATTTAAGTGGTAAGAGCGATAATCCTGATTTACTGAGCCGACGGTTGCATATTTATCATCGACGAGTATGGTTTTTGCATGGAGAAAACCGCGATTATAGGTGTAGATTTTGATTCCGGATTTTGTTAGCTCATTGGCATACCATTGGGTGGCACGGTAAATAAACGGATGATCTGGCTTACAAGGAATCATAATGCGTACATCAATTCCCGACTTGGCGATAATTTCCCAAGCGGCAAAGAGCGCGCTGTCTGGGATGAGATAAGGGGTTTGGATATACAGCCGTTTACGTGCTAAGAGCATGAGGCGAATCATGCCATTGCGCATGTCCGAATCGTCTCGGTCCGGTCCATCAAAGACCACTTGCGTGGCGATGGCGTTAGTGGGCAAGTCATTTTCATCCAAATCAGGAAATAATTGTGTGTCAAAGGTAATGATTTCGCTGGGGTGATGAATTGAAGCGTTCCAATCCATCACGAAGCGTTCTTGCAATAAAAGGGAAGCCGATCCTTGTAGCCGGACTTGTGTGTCACGCCAATAACCAAACTTTTTCTTTTGACCTAAATATTGGTCCCCAATGTTGAAGCCGCCAGTCCAAGAAGTGCGACCATCGATGACAACAATTTTACGATGCAAATGGTAGTTGATGCGGTAACGGGTAATGGCATTACGCGAGGTGACAAAAGGCAACACCTTGCCACCCACTTGTCTGAGCTGATCAAACCAGCTCTGACTAGCCCCAAGTGATCCCCAAGCATCGTAAAGTAAATGAACTTTAACCCCTGCCTGAGCCTTTTGAATCAATAAATGTAAAATCTGGTTACCAATTGTGTCATTATAAAAACTATAAAATTCAATGTTGATGGTTGCTTGTGCGAGTGTCAGATCAGCAATTAATTTGCTGAAAAACACCTTGGCATCTGTGACTAGCTCAACTTGGTTATTCTTGGTTAATGGCGAGTCATGGCGATGGTTTAATAGCCGAATCAGAACGTTGGCTGCTTGACTTGTGTCGCGAGGATTACTGGTCCGTGGCGCTTTGGTAATCATCTTTTGGACATTACGGAGCCCGATATGGTGCTGCTTGTTGATGGCAAAAAGATTTTCTTGTGAAATGCCACGTCCCAGGAAAGAATAAATAATTAGGCCTAATACTGGAAAAATCAGCAAGACAATTAACCAAGCCCAGGTGGTGGCTACGGAACGTCGGCGGTGGAAGACAATATAACAGGATAAGAAGGCGTTGCTAAGGCCGATAATCCAGAGCAGGTTTTTAATCAAAATCATATGGCTTACTCCAATTAACTAAGGCTTATTTAAGCCCTAAAAATTGATCAATAATATCAATGACAAACGGGTTGTCGTGCATCCAGCTATGTTCGGCCGCAGCACCACGGATTTCGACCTCATGATAGGAGTGCGAATAAGGGGCTAGGATGTAGCGAATGCTTTTAGCAGAGACAACCGAAATAAAGCTGTCGGTATTGGTGTTGTCGAGGACGTTGCCGTAGATATTCAGCACGGCAATCTCTGGATTAAATCGTTTGCGTCGTAACAGGAGATAGAGGTAGTGCAAATTCATGGCGCTGGGGCGGCCTTTATCAGTTAAGGCATTCACGTTGGGAATATCACCTAAGTAAGTAACGCCATTAAAGGGCCCAGCAATCATGGCACAGCGATGCAAATGCGGAAATTGGCGTTTGCTGGCGGCGCGCATTTCCGTGCGAATTAGTGCCGGACAAGCAATTGAGTGGGCTACTCCGTCGTAGTGGTCAAACCCATATTGCCGCTTTAGTACTGGTAAGAGGCGACTTAAGTAATAGTCAGTCGCATAAATACCGGCAATTCGATGCCGAAAAACCACCTGGACAATGGGGTGATGGTCGTTGGTCCAGCAGCCAGTTAATTGGCAATGCCCCAGTAAATCAATGGTGACCTTCAGGTAATCTGATTTCTGTTGGTCGACTAAAGCCTGATGGACCATCACGTTAGTGGTATAATCTCCGCCACGAAAACCGTGAAAGTAGATGACTGGGATTTGGTCAGCTGGCAATGGCCGCTGTGTTTGGGATTGATCGTCGAGCTTTAGCGGGAAGAGTTTTAGTAACTGGCGTGTTGGCGCGAAACTAGCTAACAGCCCTAGACTAATCATGTTAAACATGGAAGGCTCACGGGTAAGGTTTTGTTTTCGATTCTTTTCTGCTTCAATCCGATATTTTTTAGAGTTAAAAAACACTTGGTCACGCCACCTTTCTACTACTAACATGGACTATAAAACACATTTTACCATTTTACTTGAATGAGATAGCAAAGAGGATACCATGAAATTTTATGTTGTAAAAAAAGGACGTCAACCTGGTATTTATCGCACTTGGCCCGAAGCGAAAGTGCAAGTATCTGGCTATTCTGGGGCAGAGTACAAGAGTTTTACCCAGATTAGTGATGCCACACATTATTTGAATTGGAATGCTGAAACGCAAGCCGCTGTTTTGGCACCGGGGGAAATGAGCTTACAAGCTGCGATTGCGAAAATTAAACAAGCCGCGGTCACACCAGCGCCAGCTGTCAGCAAGCATAGCGCTAAGCCGGAGTCTGCAGTGACGATTTATACTGATGGCGGTACGCGTAATACTGGCAATTACCGTGGTGGTCATGTTCGACCAACGGATAAGGCGGCGTGGGCCTATCTAATTGAGTGGAACCAGCGGCAAGTGTCTGGTGCTGGTGGTGAGTACGGTGCTAGCAACAACAAGATGGAGCAGACAGCGTTGATTGAAGCGCTGAAAAAATTACTCGCACTCGGACTAGCGCAGCAAGAATTAACCTTTGTGCTGGATTCGAAATACGTTTTGAATGCCATTAAGTTAAAGTGGCTAGCTGGTTGGAAAAAGCGAGGCTGGAAACGTAGCAATGGGCCACTAGCAAATGTCGCCCAGTGGCAAGAACTTGATCGTTTGCTAGTCCAATTTCCATACACTAAATTTGAGTGGACCAAAGGGCATGCTAACAATCGCGGCAATGAATATGTGGATCATAAATTAAATGGCGTTATGGATCGGATGCCAAAAAAACAGCCTTAGACTGTTTTTTGGCTTAAGGCTGGTTATTTAAATAGTTGCGTAAAGAAGTTAACGATAGCATCCCAAGTTTTTTGGATAAAGTTACGATTTTCGGTCGTGTTCAACCGGTTGAATAAATTTTTAGCACCGGATTGAATTTGTTTCGTTAGATTTTGCGCTTGGGTCTTAAAGTTATGATTTTTCAAAGCACCAGAATTACGAATTTGAATTAGGAGGTTGATAATCTGTTCTTTTTGGTTGTTGGTGATGACCTGGGTTAATTTATTTTGATTAATTTGGTTGTTAACGATAGTCGTAATCTGGTCACGTGATACTTGACTACCTGCTTTAGCCATCTCAGCTTTGGCCCCAGCAACGGCATTATTTAGTTGGGTATCACTATAACCTTTTTTGTCTTGGTTCGCCTGAGTAATTTGACTCAAGGTGCCCATTTCATTTTGAGCTGCGTTGACCTGCTTTTGGTTTAAGGCGTTGCCGTCTTTAGCGTAAGCTTTATAAATGCCCGCTAATGCGCCGGAGCCATCAATTGGTGTGGCACTGGTGATATAGATGTTGGCATCGCTAATACCTGCCGTTAAGGCTGCATTCTTGTATTGATTGGCAGTAATCGTGGTAATGTTTTGATTACCTTGGTAAGTCAAAATTTGGACATTAATCCCGCTGCTAGTAGCAGTCTTTTGAATCATGGCACTCGACCAAACCCCTGAGTTACTCGTAAAAGTACTACCTGATGGGTTGAGGTATTTCACTAAATCGTCGCCGGTCACGGTAATGGTATTATAACTGTCGCCATCAAGGTGCTGCGTTAGGGTTGCAACCGTCCCTTTTTGCTGCTGGGTTGTGAGCGAGCGGCCTAAGGTCACGACTGGCGTATTATCCGTGTCCGCCTTAACGGGTGCAAAACTAAGTGCGAGTAAGCCTAATAGCAAACTTCCGAGTGTGATTAATTTTTTCATGATTAAATCCTCCTTGCATTAAGTCCATTATACTAGGAAAGAATTCAGCATGGCTAGCTTTAGCTAATTCTTAAACTCTGTTAAAGGGTTAACTGGCGGGAACGTTGGGGTCTGATTATTTAATGGTATAATAAGAGATTAATGGGGGGTAGTTATGTTAAAGAAGCCGTTATTGACAATTATCATGCCAGTTTATAATACTGCGGCCTATTTAGGACGTGCTTTTGAAGCGCTAATGAAACAAGAAGAAACTAACTTTAAATTGATTGTCGTCGATGATGGTTCAACGGATGCTTCAGTGGAAATCGCTAAAAGCTATCAGTCACGGTTTCCTTATTTTCAATTAATTCAAAAGAAGAATGGTGGGCCATCTGATGCTCGTAACGTGGGCATGCAATACTTGGATACACCTTATTTCACTTTCCTTGATGGGGATGATTGGGTCAGTGAAGGTTATACCGCATTCTTTTTACGGGCTTTTAAAGAGCATCCTGATGTGGATTTGGTCTCCTGCGGTTATTGGCTTAGCTATCCCAATAAAGAAGAAAAAGAAGTTGGTCATTTTGAAAATGGCGAAATTACGACAGCTGCGTCGTACTTGAAATTAACTAATGTCTTTGGCTCCTCGATGAAGGGATACTGCTGGAACAAGGCTTATAAAACCGCAGTTGTGAAGCGACATCATCTGACTTTTGATCGCGATATTTCTTTATTAGAAGATCAAATCTTTAATGTCAATTACGTCACAGTTACTAATGGTGTTTATTATACGCAAAAACCGTATTATCATTATTGGCAGCGCCCAGATAGTATCATTCACCAGCATAATTTTAAAAAGGTCAAAGATAATTTTCGCGGTAACTATCGCGTCTGGCAACGGATTATTAGTAGCTTGCTCGAGAAACGTCAGGAAGCTGCTCAACGGCGGCTGTTACGCAAAAAAATGGCGCAAACATCACGCTTTAGTGAGGAACGCAAATGAAGGAAACAGTAAATGGGGTGTCGCTGTATTACCATAAATTAGGAACGGGTACCCCGCTACTTTTGTTACATGGACATCATTCTGATGGCGGTATGTATGATAAAATTGCAGCTCCGCTATCGCTGTATTATACGGTCTATATTTTAGACATGCGGGGACATGGGTTAAGCGGCGGCGACCGGGCTAAACATTATCAAATTGAGGTACAAGATGTTGCCAGTTTCATCAGACATTTACATCTGGAAGGCTGCTATTGTTTCGGTTATGATGCTGGCGGGTTAGTCGCTTTAATGCTTGCAAGTCAAGCACCAACCTTATTTAAAAAGTTGATGGTTGCCGGCGTTTTCGTGAATGGTGCGGGAATTCAACCGTATCATTATATGACTGAAGGTTTCCAGCGTATTTTCCGTTTGGATCGTGATTCTCGGGTAGAGTTGACTGAAAGTTTCATGTCGCCAGCTGAACTACGCCGCGTTAGCGTCCCGACACTATGTGTGGTGGGGGAGAATGATTGGGTGAAGGTTGAGCATGTGCGCTGGTACAGCCAGCTCATTCAGCGCGGCCGATTAATTATTATGCCGCGGCAATCACATACCTCATATGCAGATAGAAGTCTTAAGTTGCTCGACTTAATTAAAAGCTTTTGTAAATAACACACTTGATATCAACTCGTCATACTTTTTAGGTATAATACAGCTGTAGGCGTTTTTAAAAGAAGAGGACAGTTATGAATAAGGAAGAGCTCCATAAGTTATTGCATCCCATGAAATTGATTGGCTTAGGTGGCAATCCAGCCTTGAATGATAAAATTGCTGGTATTTTACATGAGCCTTTGATTTCAACGGCGGTTCATCACTTTAGTGATGGCGAAATTCAAGTGAATATTGGTGAAACTGTTCGAGGATGTGATGTCTTCGTTATCCAGACAATTCAAGATCCGGTGAACCAGAGCTTTATGGAATTAGAAATTGTGCTCGATGCGTTACACCGCGCTTCGGCCCATTCGGTGAGTTGTGTCATTCCTTATCTTGCTTATTCTCGTTCTGATACGAAGACACGCTCGCGTGAACCGATTACTGCTAAGTTAATTGCTAACTTATTACAATTAACGGGGATTGATCGTCTGCTCACGATTGATTTACATGCTTCACAAATTCAGGGCTTTTATAATATTCCGGTTGACCATTTACATGCTCAGCCACTGCTGGCACAATACTTTTTGGATAATGGGATTGCTACTAAAGATGATGATGTGGTAGTGGTTTCCCCAGACCATGCTGGTGCCAAGTTAGCCCGTGATTTTGGGCAGTACTTCAATGCGCCAATTGCGATTGTGGATCAGCGCGGGATGCGTTATGACGATCAAGTGCATGATATGATTGGTGACGTTAAGGGCAAGAAATGTATTATTGTGGATGACTTGGTTGATACTGGCTCGCGCATTGCCTCTTCAACGAAGTCTGTTATGGCTGCGGGTGCAACTAAGGTGTACGTTGCCGTGACCCATGCCTTACTTTCTCAAAATGCCGTTGATCGTCTAAACGGTTTACCAATTGAGCAAATTGTGGTGACAGACACGATTCGTCACAGTCATTATCCAGATCGGATGGTCCGCATTTCGGTTGACCAGTTATTGGCTCGGGGCATTGATTATGTTTATAATGACCGGTCGATCCATAAGATTTTTGATGAACAAAATCGTTTGATTTAAAGCAAATTTTCCAATTCAAAAGTAACTCCCTCAACCAGAGGGAGTTATTTTTTTAGCAACCGCCATTAAGCAGTATGTTTTAGATTACCAATCTTGTATAATTAAGGGGTAATTTTATCAATTCGGGGGGAATGAGAATGGCAAGACGTAAAAATATGAAGCGAAGGAGAGAAATTCTTTCTAACACATTTAATTTAATCCGGCAGTATGGATTAGACGATGTGAGTTTACAAAGAATTGCTGAAGAGTCGAAAATCTCTAAGTCACTTTTACAATCTTACTATCCGCATAAAGCAAATTTGGTGAGTGAGATTGCCTATCAGTTGTTAACGACCTTGAGTCGCTACGTCGAAATGGCCGCTGGGGGAAGCGGAGAAGATCGTAGCAATCCATATGCATTAACTAAGGCATACATTTACTTGATTGTGACTTTAGGAATGACGGATAATAGCTTAAACCGCCTAATCGCAGAAGCGTTTAGAAATAACCAGATCCTTGATACTTGGGGAACGATGCTAGAAACATGGATTTATGATCGACATGTATTTGATTGTAGTAAAGTGAATGCAGAACAGCTGCGATTAGGCATTTCTTTTATCACTGCTGGGGTTGGCAGGCTTTACTATGATCGTTCGCGGATACCAATGGATGCAGAAGCAATTGCCGAAGCGGCTGCAAGAAGTTTGATGTTTAGTTTTGTCAAAAGTCCGGCAATGGAGATTAAGCGGGCGATGACCGCTGGTCATGCGATTATTACGAAACTTGATGTAAATGTTGTTTTTGCGGCTATTGATACGGCATTTGACGAAGCGCATGATGCAGTAAATGAAAGTGTAAAAATGAATGGCCGAAGTTACGAGGGCAAGTTTGCAACGAATCACTGAGGAGCAAGGAAAACAATATAAACGCTTGCTCGCTTTTGTGATTTTCTTAGGAATATCACTGGTAATGATCACCGTTACTTTTTTGAATCCCAGCTTTATGAAGGGACAGATGCGGCAAAGTAACAATCAAGCGATTGTCGTCAAAGAGGTTGATTTGCACTTTAATCAGCTTGCCACTTTGGTGGGGGCTAATTCAGAGGCGAATGCTAATTTGCTGACCAGTCGTGAGGCATTGCCAATTGCCGATTATATTGTGGACTATACTTTGGGCGTACACTTATTTCGCACCAACAGTACTGAACTAGCGCACCATATTTATGGTGCCATTAAGCAGAATATTGATGATGATTCTGCGTCTGATGCCCAAGATATTCGTGATGGTCTCAAGAAGCAGTCAGACTTGGTTTTAGCTAACGTTACCACGGCATTTAACTTGAGCTTGGCAGTACTAGGTGCGAATTTAGTCAACGTCCTACTTATTATCAACGTGGTCATCGTCGTGATTACGATGATTATGCTGGTGTCATTAATTCAGGATTTGCGTGGCCGGTTAGGATGGCGCCAACTTATCCATGAAGTGACTGGGGGTGTGATGTGGGCAGGCTTTTGGATGATCCTATTGTTCGGCTTTTTGGCTATTTTACCGATTTTTGTGACGACCCAGACATTGAACCTGACGGGTATCGGTTATTTGCTCGAACTCGCCAGTTCTACCTTTCTAGATTATGTCATTGTAGGGGTTGTGCTCTATATTATAGCGGCAATCCCATGGCAAGCGACGTCACCTAAGTGATGCTGGCTGGCTAGGACCAGTTGAGTGACTCAACTGGTTTTTTGCTAGCTTCCAAAAAAGATTAAAATTCGTATGATTTGGGCCTGAGTTATTCAATACTGACCTCTAAATGCGTATAATGAAGTTTTGATAGTGAAGTATTAGAGGTAATAAAGATGACAAAGAAAACGCGTGTAGGGTTAATTTTTGGTGGTAATTCTTCTGAATATGAAGTTTCCATCGTCTCCGGTGGCAATATTTATGATGCCATTGATAAAGATAAATTTGAAGTTCATCCAATTTGGATTACGAACGAAGGCTATATCGCCAGTGAAGCCGATTCTTTTAAGGTGCTGCAGGATCCAACTTATCAAGTTGAGAATCCTAAAAAAGTTGCTAATTTAGCTAATCTAACGGAGCTCGCTGGTCGCCCAGAAATCGATATTTTCTTCCCAATTGTTCATGGTAATTTGGGCGAAGATGGGGTCTTGCAAGGCTTGTTCCGGTTATTAAACAAACCATTTGTTGGCGATGACGTGCTTGCTGCGGCAGTAACCATGGACAAGGAAATGACCAAGATTTTGGCATCCCGAGTTGGCGTCCCAGTTTCTAAGTGGGTTGCCATTAAACGGCCTGAATACAATGATGCTGGTAATGCCAAATTAGATTATGCGCAAGTGAGTGCTCAGTTAGGAACCAGCGATTTATTTGTTAAACCCTCTAATCAAGGCTCATCGGTTGGTATCAGCCATGTTCAGCAAGCCGTCGATTATGCACCAGCACTTGCGGAGGCATTTAAGTTTGACGATAAGGTGCTGGTCGAAGAGGCCATCGATGGGACTGAAGTCGAAACGGCCGTGTTAGGCAATGATGACCCACAAGTTTCTGGTGTTGGTCAGATTATCAATCAGAAGGGCACTTGGTATTCTTATGACAATAAGTATGCGGGTGATTCGACGACAACCCTGCAGATTCCTGCAGATTTACCTGCAAGCGTGGTTGAAACAGTCCGGGAGCAAGCCTTAAAAGTTTATCAAGTCACTGAGTGTAGCGGTTTGTCGCGGATTGATTCCATGCTGCGGACGAGCGATCATAAGGTAATCTTTAACGAGCTGAATGCATTACCTGGTTTCACGAATATTAGCATGTACCCTAAGCTGTTTGAAGCAGCTGGTATCAGTTATTCTGATTTAATTACCAAATTATTAGCGTATGGACAAGCTCGGTTTGACCACAAGGCCACTTTATTGCATAAGCACGACTAGAGGAATGTCATGAGTGGAAAGAAAGAATTTGAAACATTGGTTGCCGCTGCTACGGTAGCGAAACAATTAAAGCTAAGTAGTGGAACTTTAAGACGCCATTCTTTGATTGTTGAAAAAGTAACGATGAATCCGCATTACTATGCACGTACGAAGCAGAAGTCACGTTTATATCGCAAGACCGATATTGCGGATTTACAGGCGATGCGCGCGTTAACGCAAAATCAATCGTTAACTTTAGAAGAAGCCGCGCGCCAAATTTTTTCTATCACTGAGAAACCAGTTCAAGCTAGTCAGTCGCCGTTAGTAGCTGATAATCAAATGCTGACGCTCTTAACAGCACTCAAAACGACTTTAGCGGGCCAAACAGCTGAAATGGCACGGCTGGAAGCCAAAATGGCTAAGCTTGAAGCACAGAATAAGCAATTACTGGCTTTACAACCGTTGGTAGCTAAAACTAATACGCTACCGGATATGTCAGAGCTGCTTAAACCTGAGTCAGCTCATGCTGAGAGTACGGCCACGAAACGGGCTGAAATAGCGGCCGATATGCATAAGTCGGATCAAGAAGTTCATGCTGAGATGCTCGCAAAAGCTCAAGAAAATAGCCAGCGCCATCCAAATATGGGACGGACGCTGGCAGATATGCAGTTGCCGAAGACCAAGCATTGGTGGCAAAGGTTTATAAATATTTAAAATTTCAGAAGACGGTTAGCATTAGGCCGTCTTTTGTTTTACGCTAACAGCAGTGACCATAATAGTTTGAGGAGAGCAATGAAAAAAAAGTATCTGATAGCGATAATCATATTATTGGTTGGTAGTGGTTTGACGTTAGCCACGTATTTTGCGACGCACATTTATCAACGTGATTCGGTGGCTTTAATTACTGATCATCAGATTAAGGATACCTTTGTGCAGCGCGATAAGGATGTTTATGGCAATGTTGACCAGACGAGGCGACAAATACTCCACCTCACGATTCTGTCTGGTCCCCAGCGTGGCAAAAAATATGTGACGAGCAATGTTTATTATCCATCGCAACTGGTTAGTCAGAAGTATCGTCCGCGTCAGCGGATTTTCGTCGATATTAAGAAGAACCAGCCGGCTATTGTGAATCCCAAACGGGACTGGGTATTGGTCTTAATGCTTACCCTGACTTTAGCGCTAATGGTGTCGGTTACTGGGAAAAAGGCGATTCCCTTAATTTGTTCGTTGGTTTTGAGCTGGGTGATTTTTTATGGGGTCATCTTAGCGGACGTTAAGCTCAATGGGACCTCGATGTTTCTCTTCTTTGCCAGTGCTAATATCATTTTCTCATTTGTCAGTCTGGCGATTGTGCAAGGTGTCAATCAGAAGATGCTAGTCACTTGGGTGGCGACACTTCTGGGGGTGTTTATTAGTTTTGGCATTTGTTATGCTATGATGAAACTGACAGGTGAGACTGAGATGCGGTATGAAACTGGCGACTATGCAACGCAAGATCCCCGTGGTATTTTTATGGCACAAGCACTCTTGGGTATCTTGGGTGCCGTGATGGATGAAGCCACCGATATTGTATCGAGTCTTCATGAACTGGTTAAAACGACGCCTGACATCACACCACTAACTTTGATTAAAAGTGGCCGCGCGATGGGACAGGAAATTATGGGGCCACTGATTAACGTGCTCGTCTTAATTTTTATTTCAGGGGCTTTGCCAGAAACGATTCTATATTTGCGAGATAATAATACGCTCAGCGCTGCCTTTGGTTTTACCTTGTCGCTCGGTGCAACGCAAAGTGTGATTGCGGCTATTGGGATTGTCTTGACCGTTATTTTTGCGACGGGCTGTAGTCTGTGGTTTTTGCGAGCAAGAAAGCGGGGTGACTTAGTGTGAGTACTTTAGCAGCACTAATTGTGGTCTTGGCAATCTTGATGACCATCGTCGGTGGTGAAACCGGGATTCGTAGTTTCTTCAGTGTCTTGATTAATACGTTGCTACTGATTTTGGTGGCATTATTAATTTCATGGGGAATTAACATTGAATTATTGATTTTGATTTTTATTCCATTGAAATTAGTCACTATTATTTTCCTAGGGACCCATAATGGGCGAGTTGCTAAAAATTCCTTTGTGGCCGCCTTAATCGTTTCAGTGACAGTAAGTTTGTTAATCTTAGTGGTACAGTACTTTGCGCAGGCTGCTGGACTCGGTCCAGAAGCCGGTGAAGTGTTAGTCGGGCTGTCTCAGATGCCAGGACTCAGTTATCCGATGATTGCTGTAGCAGTCGCGATGTTCTCGTCACTGGGGGCGATTGCCGAGGCCGCGGTTGCCATGTCATCTGGCTTATTAGCCTTAAAGCGGGCACAACCTGGTATCTCAGCGGTCGCTTTGAAGCGTAGCGGTAACCGGATTGGGACCGATGTGATTGGCACGGCACTGAATACCATTTTATTTGGGATGTTTGGGAGCTTTTTAAGTTTATTTCTCTGGTATTTCCGGCTCAATTATAGTATTGGCCAAGTTTTGAATGAAAAGCTATTTGTGAATGAAGCCTTGATTATCATGTATTCACTAATTGGCGTATTATTGACAGTGCCACTTACGACTATACTGTTGGTTGAGGGTATCACGAAAACTGAGGTGAAGAATGAAAAGTGAAGAGTTAACGTTAACTAATTTTAATGGCCGTGCCTTTCGCCTGCGGACTTATTGTGCTGAAGTCAATCCCAATTTAGTCACGCCGCAGCGTCCTTTGATTATTGTCGTTCCGGGCGGTAGTTTTAACCACTTGGCACAGCGTGAAGGTGAACCAGTCGCCTTGGCCTATCTCAGCCATGGCTATAATGCGGCTGTGATGGATTATAATCTGGTGCAAGATCCGGGAAATATTTATCCCGACGCTGCCTTGGATTTGCTGACAACGGTGAGGTATTTTAGACAACATGCGTCAGCCTATCAACTTGATCCGCAACAGATTGTGACGGCAGGTTTTTCAGCTGGTGGTCATGTGGTGTCAGCGGCTAATATTCTGGCTAATATGCCTAAATTAGCTAAGCGTTTTGGTTATGTGAGCGATCAGGTACGTCCCAATGCGACTATTTTGGGCTACCCACTGATTAATATTGAAAAGGTTGGTTTTATCATTCCTGAAGATCAAAAGGGCAAATATCCAGCTGAGGTAGAACTACTTGATACTGCTAAGGGGGTTACCCCTAAACATCCAGTGACGTTTTTATTCCAGGCGTGGGACGATCCAATTGTTCTGATTACCAATTCTCTGGAATATTTAGCTGCCTTGCAGGCTAAACAGGTATCATGTGAGGCGCATCTCTTTGCTCATGGTGGTCACGGCTTTTCTTTAGCGCGGCCAGAGCTCGTCACTGAGGGCCGTGCTTGGCAGAATAACCCGCATGCATCACATTGGTTCAAGTTAAGTTTAGAATGGTTAGATCAGCAATTAGGTCATTAAATCATCAAAAAAGCACGTGCATCTTAAATGCACGTGCTTTTTTGATCAGATTAATGTTGTGCTTTGAAAATCATCAATTCTTGTCCAGAGACGCAGTTCCCTACGGCTTTAAAGACGGTGAGCCGAATGGCTTTAGCAGTGACATCACGTAGGCCAATCACCTTATTCTTATTATCGGCTTTCCATGTAATACGGTCGCCATAAGGTGTGAAATGGGTGCCATCTGGCGAGCTTGCAAGTTGAACGCTAAGTGGATCGCCAGTACTGTCAATTGCCCGTGGAACAAAGACAATCCGGCTGAGTTCTTCGACTTGTTCAAAGGTAAAAGTTAGGACCAATGGTGCTGTCTCGCTAACGCCAGTGGCAGTTTGCCATTCACTGGCGAGCTTTAAGTCGGTCAGATAGGCTAAAGGATGGTCGGGGGCACTTGGTAAATTGCTGTCAACTTGCAGATGCCGCATGGCATAATCCAGCTGTCGTGGTTTGGTGACCGCACCGAATGGGTCGGACCATTCCGAAACTTTATTGCCCGCAAGATACCGTAAACGGAAGAGATAACGGGTATGTGGTGCGAGTTCATGGAAAGTAAAATGATTCCCCTGAAGTCCAACGTGTAGAATACCATTTACTTCAATCTGGACTTCATTGGTGATGGCTGGCCAAGACACTGTAATTGAGTGAGCGCTTGTTTTCTCTCCTAGAATCGTCGGCTGCTTTGGCGAACGCAGTAAAGCATCGGTAATCGCATGAGCAATTCGGTTGCCACCATAGTTAAAGTTCCGAATAGTTAATTCGAGTGTTGTCTGTGTGATATCCCGAGGGGTTAGTTTAATTTGTAGGGCTTGCTGGCGTGGTGGTTGGTAACCGTCGAATTCTGGTAGCCAGCTGTAGTGCGTATTGTAGAAGAAACCTTCTTTGGCATGGGCGAAGGTTTCGACCGTCCCATACTCTTGGAGCTTAATAATGCGATCATTAATTTTAAGTTGTATACCATCAGGATAATGGTCGGTTAACAGGTTTAAAGTGGTGCCAGCTTGGGTAACCATTCCGGGATAACTGCCAGTCGTGGGTGTGATTTTAACGGTTAAGGTGCTGTCATCTAAACTGCTGCTCAGATGGGCGCTAGCATAATGGTGGGCACGACGATCATCATCTTCATAGCTGTCATAATGACTCTGACCTTGAGGATAGATGACGTATTGTCGTTCCCCTAAATCAAAGATTGCACCGCCACGGACGAAGACGGGGAGATGCCACAATGGGTAAGAACGGTTGTTGTAGACCCGGCCACCAACGAGTGGTTCCCCCGTGAAGAGATCAATCCACAGGGTACGATGATCCGGTAAGTACAATTTGTCTTTTTTAGAGTGACCGTTTGCATCTTCACGCCCGCTGTAGATAGGGGCAACGAGCAAATTAGGTCCTAATAAATATTCCGCCCCAACTTGAGTCGTGTAATTAAGCTGTTCATGTGGAAATTCCCAAAATATTGGCCGCATCACTGGTTGACCAGCTTGAGTGGCATGCATTAACGTGTACAGATAGGCCCCTAACTTGGTACGTAAAGCCAGATAAGCGCGATTAATTTCAGTCATTTTAGCGTTGTAGGCAAACGGTGTCTTACTATAACGACCTTGGTCATTGATAAAACAGAGAATGGGGCTGAGCGCTTTCCATTCAAAATCCCGAATCGCCATTTGGGCGTTACCACCGCCTGCACCGCCATCGACCGCCATACCGACGAGGGGTTGTCCCGATAAACCAGAACCTAGGATACCAGCAACTTGAACGGGAATATTGTGCCAGTCACCGCCGGCCGCATTAACCAGCAGGACTAGCTGATTTTGATTGCCGACAAAGCCTTGATCACTGAGCATAAACTGCCGCGCGGAAATTTGATTGGCAGCGAGGGTGCTGTTAATTTGTTTTACGGTGGCTGAAGTTGGTGAACTGGTCAGTACAAAGTGAATGCCAGCTGCCAATGCTTGCGGGCTAGCAGCTGACCATAAGCCAAGACCTAATTCGTGAGTTTCAGCATAATCGGTTAAGGTCGCTAGGCTTTGCGGGTCAACTGGAGCTTGCCCATAGTTGGGAATGAGCCAACCTAGGGGAAAACCGTGGCGCAGATAACGATCAATCATGGCGCGTGCGGAGAACTGAAACGTTTCCTCACCGTTGAGTGAAGCTTTGCCAGCGGCTTGGTTAGGATTGCTCGTGCGCAAATAGTAATGTCCGTCTTCGAACAAATCGGCTTGACGTTCTTTGGCCAGCGCCGGTCGCCATAAGGTCGTTAAGAAATTACCGATGTGCCCCAGTTGTAAGCAGGACGTAGGCAGGCGACATGGTTTGCCAGTTAGGTGATAATATTTGCCGAGCAAGGCTTGAGGGGAGTCGGCTAACAAGTAATAATTATCGAAACTAGCACTTTGGTGCATCAAGGCACTGACGGCTGGATTGGTTTTACCAAAGTCATAACAACCAGGTGCGTTGGTGCGTCGCAGTTCAGCAAAACCGGCATTCGACCAGAAGAATGGCACTTGGGTAATCACGCCGTCTTCACCAGTTAGGCGGTCGCGTTTAATGATGACCTTTTGGCCCTTATGACTGAAATGACCGTTTTGAAAACCGGCACCATAGTAAAATTCATTAGGCGCTTGTTTAATGAATTCACAACTTTGGCCGGCCCCTAGTTCTAAGGGACTAGCTTGGGCAAAACGCGTCCGGTGCAGTTGTTCATCGAAAATTGACAGTAACGCCGTTTTTTGCTGAAAAATGAGCTGATAATGACCGGACTTGATGATTAAGGCTTCACTGGTGGCTTTGGCTTGCGACGCTTCAAATAAGTCGGTATCTGCCATTAATGGGTCAGTAGTGGTTGTTTCCGCTGGAAATTGTCCCGTTGGATCTAAATAATAGCGAAAAATGCCATCAGCTAGGATATAGAGCCGTGCGACTTCGCCCGTGCGGTAATGCAATTCATAATAATGTTTACATTTGTTGGCTCCTGTCAGTGAACCAAGTTGGTGTTTACCCATTTGCGTCTCTTGTGTCATAATTCTTTCTTCCTAATCGTCATCTTTCCTTTATTATAACGAAAAACTAAACTAAGATATAAGTATCTGACAAGCATTCAGTCTTTTTTTAAGAAAAGGGGCTGAAACTGGATCAAAAGTCCGCAAAATAGAAAGTAGACTGGTACCAATGACATATTATCTGCATGCCGATAAATTTTTCTTAGAGAATCAAACCGAACAGGGCGGTTTTCTGGAGATAACGAGCGACGGTCATTTTGGTCGCTATTTGCCTGAGCAGGCCCGCCCAACAGGTAAGATTATCGATTATTCGGGAAAATGGATTGCACCGGGACTGGTGGATACGCATATTCATGGCTTGTTAGCCGAGGATGTGATGAAGCTGAATTGGACCGGGATTGACCGCATTTCTCAAGGTCTATTACAAGCTGGGGTCACTTCTTGGCTGCCAACGACCATTACTGCTGAACGTGAAGCCTTAACGCAGGTCTGTGAACTGATTGCGGCCCACCAAGGTAGTGAATCCGGGGCGAAAATTCAGGGGATTCACTTTGAAGGTCCCTTCTTTACGCCGGAGCATGCAGGGGCTGAAAATCGTAAATATATGACTGATCCAGATTTAGCACAATTTAAGCGCTGGTTGGATGCGAGTCATGGCTTATTACGGAAAATTTCGCTGGCACCAGAACGCGCCGGTTCAGCTGACTTCATTCGGGCTGTTGCTAACATGGGTGTCGTGGTTTCATTAGGACACTCCAGTGCGAGCTATGATCAAGCCATGGCGGGCGTTGAGGCTGGTGCTACGATGTTTACCCATACTTATAATGGGATGCCACCGTTATCGCACCATGAACCCACGATTACCAATGCGGCTTTTGCCGCCCGCTTGGTCACGGATGAATTGATTTGTGATGGTCATCATGTGTCCCAATCAGCTATCCGGGCGTTAATTCAGGCCAAAGGCTGCGAACATATCTGTCTGATTACTGACTGTATGGAAGCAGGGATGATGCCAGATGGAGATTATATCCTAGGTGAGCTACCGGTTTATGTGAAAGACGGTATGGCGCGGCTGAAACAGGGTGATAATTTAGCCGGTTCGGTCTTATTATTGAAAGATGCGGTGAAGCACCTCGTTGACTGGGAAATTGTGCGCGCGGAAGATGCGATTATGATGGCGTCCTATGTGCCGGCTAAGAGCATTAATCGGCTGGCGCAATGCGGTTCGATTAAACCAGATAAGGCCGCCGACTTCTTGGTGCTAAACCCTGATTTAACCTTGGCCGAAACTTATTTAGATGGGGTTTCACGTTATCAAGCTAAATAGTTCGTTAAATGGCTTAAAGAGCAAGTGTTCAGACGATGGATGCTTGCTTTTTAGTGCCATGCGGCTAAAGCACTAAGTTGATCTTAGAAAGGTGATGTCATGAAAATCATTATTATTGGGAATCCCGGTAGTGGGAAATCAACCCTTGCTCGGAAAGTGCAAGCCCAAACGCAGCTACCCTTGTTACAGCTCGACACGTTATGGCACACGACAGACTACTCAGACGCAGCGCAGGAATGGTTTCTAGCGCAGCAACAACAATTTATGCGTCAGCCTGATTGGATTATTGAAGGCAATTATAAAGGTTCACTTAAGCAACGGGTAGTCCAGGCCGATTTAATCATCTGGTTAAAAGTCAGCAGAAGTAAGGCGGTTTACCGCGTCATTAAGCGTTCGTTGCGTTTTAAACGCAGCCGCCGGTCGCGGCCAGAAATGCCAGCCGGCTTTTCAGAACACTTTGACCAAGACTATTGGGCCTTCTTAAAGACTGTTTGGGCCTATGATAATGCTGGGATTGAACGGTTAGTGGTTACGAATAAACGAGCTTCTTGCCAGCTACTGGTGCTTAAAACCAGCAAAGCAAAAAAGCGATTCCTATCACACTTGCAGCGTGATTAGGAACCGTTTTTAACGGACAGGTGGTTTAATTGGCTGAGGCGTAGTGTCGCAGTCCGTGTGACCAAACGAGGCGGGAAATGAGATACAGGCCGCCCGTAAAGACCGCAAAGTAGAGCACTTCAAATAGCTTAAAGCCGTTCATGAGCACGGCTGTGGGCAGGTTAGTGATCAGCAAAATCGGTAATACGAAGCTAAAAAGCAGCTGAATGATGCGCGGAAAGACCTGCCGCGGGCGCGTTCCTAAATCAAGGAGATCTTCCATGAGACCCCCAAGTGCGGAAAAGCCGTCAAACCAAAAGCTGATGGAGACCATAATTTGATTCGTCACAAAGAGAAAGCAGACGCCAATCAGAATGTTTAGCAAGTACCAGCCCAGCGTGAGCCAGTTCAAAGCATAAGACTGGATAAACCAAAGCTGGGCACAGATGGCAATGACTAAGCTGATAATGCTCGGGATGTCGAGCGTGCTCGTGATTGCCAGCCAATATGACGAGGTTGGCCGGACAAATAGATAATCCAGCTCCCCTTCCAGAATCTTCTCACTCAGCTCCTCATGTCCATTGATAAAGAAGATATTATAGATATAGGTAATGATTGAGGTCGTGGTAATCAGCAAGAGGTAATCATTGCGGTGCCAGCCACCGATTTGGGTCGCCGGACTGAAATAAACATAACCGGCTAAGATTTCGATAAAGAAGAAGACCGCCGCCAAGAGTAACGTCAGAAAACTGGCGGTCTTATAAATTGAAAATGATTCTAAACTTTGTGTCCAAATGGACTTCCAAATGCGCCACTTCATCAGGCACCAACTCCTTCATATTGCTGTGATCCCCGCGCTAAGAGTAGCCGATAACAGAAGCCGAATAAAAGCAGCCAGATGACTAAGTTTGTTGTACCGTTACTTTTTAAGCCACCCATGAGGAGAAAAATGAAATTAAAGATTGAACATTTAAATTGTCATTTTGGTAAAAAGCGTGTACTTGATAATTTGTCATTGCAGGTCAATTCTGGCGAAATCATTCATTTAGTTGGCGCCAATGGCTCTGGTAAATCTACGCTTTTGAAAGTTATCATCGGTGCGGTGCCTTTCAGCCAGGGTAAAGTCATTTTGAACCCTGAAACATATGTTGGGGCCTTGATTGAAAATCCACAGTTTTTTGAATATCAAAGTGCCCGAGATAATATTGAGTATCTGGCTAAGTTACGTCATCATCTTGATCGGGCTTATTTTAAGCAACTGTTTTCAGATTTTGATTTGGATTATAACGACCGGACTAGAATTAAAAAATATTCACTGGGGATGCGGCAGAAAGTGGGTATTATTCAAGCATTTATGGGGCATCAGGATTTAATCTTGTTGGATGAACCTACTCGAGGGCTCGATAAGGCGTCGTTAAAGGTCTTCGCTAATTAAATTATATAAAACAGCTAGCCGCTACTCAGAAAGCTATTATTATTGCTTCTCATGATCAGCTTGAAGAGATTCCTTTCACGCAAACTTACCGGCTTGAGAACGGACAGTTGACCCAGTAAGTGACTCCTCTTAAGCCTTTATGGGAATGACTTGGTCAATCTTTCGTAGCCACTTTCGGTGAATCAAAAAAATAAAAAGATCACTAGGTATTTTCCTAGTGGTCCTTTTTTGTTAAGCCGTAATTAGTTATCGCCATTATCATTTCTTGCTTTTGGGTAATACTCATTTAGGTGAATAAAATGGATAATAGTAAGTATTATGCGTCGCTTGTTTGACACGCTTGAAACCTAAAGATTGAAAGAGTCTATTAGAACCTGCATTATAATTATAAACTTCGGCCACGCGCATCTCCTTTGCTCCTGCTTGTTCAAGCCGCTTCAAGAAATAGGTCACAACGGTGGTGCCGATGCCCTTTTGTTGATGGTCGGGGGCAATGACAATGGAAAAGTCTTCGCGACCTAGCCAGACGTCTCCGGCCAAAACACCGTTATCACTAATATAATAAAGTGCGCCATGACAATTTTGATAGTGATACATTTCATTGACTTCTTGTCGCGTATACGGACGTTTTAAGCGGCTCACTAGCCATTGTATTCTCAAATTTTGATACCATGAAAAAGCTGCTTCATCGGTTTGGGTATACGGAATAAGACTGATGGTCGCATTGATTGGAATGGGTAACATTAAAAAAGCATTTCAAATAGATACGATAGGGTGACATTTGGAAAGTGTGTCTGCTTAGCGGCGATCAATTTCATGTTTGGGGCTACTACCCAATTTAGTCAAGCTGAGCAGATGGCGGGGTTGAATCTGGTCTTCAAGTTGCGTAATAGGACGCCAAATCAGCTTGGTGTCAGCTGGTAAATCTAAGTTTTCTTCATGAAGGTCTATTAATTGCTTACTTTCAGCAAGGGTGACCTCGTGCCTGAAAACCATCGTGATTTGATGAAAGGACTTATGATCATTGGTCCAGAAGGCTTCGATAAAACCAGCGAATTCCGGATTTGCAATGCGAATGCCGACTTCTTCCAGCGTCTCGCGCACCGCAGCTTCTTGCCCTGTTTCATTAAACTTGATGGCCCCACCTGGTACGATAAAAGTTGTCTTTCGATAATCGCAACCACGATAAACCAGCAATTGATTATGGTGTAATAAAAGCATTGAGGCTCGAACATCAAATTACTGAGAAGAAGTTAAATGGAAACGGATATCATCGGGTTCTAGGGTCATGGGTACCTCCTGGATAGTCATTAAAACGAACTTAGTCATGGACAAGGATAATAAACAATATTATAGCATAGCTTCAGATTAATAAAGGCCCCATACTTAGCCGAATTGATAACTAATTCGGCGATTATCTGTAATCGTCGTAGATTACTGGCGATTATTCATAACGCCCAAGTTATCGTCAACATATCCGTTTTGAGTCAGACTTTAAATCGCTATCTGTGACAATTTGTTGATAAAGTAACCGTCACTAGTGCGTGTATGTCTGCTTATTCCTACAGGCAATGTCTAACGTCTTGATTTCACCACACTGTGTTTTTTACACAGATACTGTAACCATGGGATTGGATGATGGTTTAGCCATTGTCAATGGGCAACCGTAGCAATATGAAGTTTTTTAGGGACATTTTCGCAATAAAGCTTCTGGCTTTTTGGATAAATTGGGCTTTTTTAGACTTTTGATTCTGATTCACTCACGTTACACTATTCCTAATTAGCGCTGACTTTAGCAAGCTAGTCACTATTAAGCGAAAGGCACAGGTTGCAATATGAAAAAATTTGGTTTATCACTCTTAAGTCTCGTCCCAGCGCTTTTTTTAATCGTTGCGGTTTACCCTTCAATTCAGGCGAGTGCTTATCAAGTAATGCCCGTAGTTTTAGGGATTTTAGCGTATAGTTTTATGTTAAATGCCCTTTTTCTTGCTAGCAGACCTAATTGGGTTTCTCGTTGGCTTGGCATGACAGTCATTTATCGTGGACATATGGCGATGGGGATTGGCACTGTCGTTTTGGCAATTTTACATAAGAGCTTCAAGTTGACACAAGAAGTGAATTTTACAACGATGGTTGGGTTTTTCGGGCTTGTTTTGCTCGTGGTCATTGGTCTTTTCTCAATGCTATTCTTAAATGGTGATCTTAAAGCACATGTGGCTTGGATTCGTCAGCTTAACCGTAAATTAGCTGGTGTTTTGCCACATCGGCGGGTCATGGTAGTTCATCGGCTCAACCTAGTTGCCATTTTGTTGATCTTTTGTCATGTTTCGAGCATGGCTGTTTTTCGTCAGAATGTGTTGTTTTATGTTAGCTTTGTCTTGTTAACACTGGTGGCAGTTATTAGCTTTATCCACAGAAAAGTTAAAGTGTCCCGTGTTAATTGATATTGAGCCGTTCAATTCGATTTGAGGGTTGCGATGGATAAGTTAGTTTCTAACTTATCCATTTTTTGTCTGAAAAGTTCAACGGGGGTATTTGAATTTCAAGAAGGTTTTAAGAATCAGTACAGTGGTCATCTCGTTAGTGTTGATCTTAGAAGTTGTTGCCAAGTATGGCTTGAAAGGTGGCAGGGTGGATATGATTGTTTTACCTTCAACACGCAAAATAATTAATCATAATTTGCAAGAACATCAATAAAAATAAGCCTCTCAAAATCAAATTTGAGAGGCCTATTTTGTGTGTAATTATAATATCGCAATACGTTGCGTATTTCTTATTCATACCAAGATTGACCAGCTTTAAAGTTACGTAAAATTTCAATCCCCTTACGTTGGTATTTATTCGGAATGAAACTTTTACGCATCGCAATTTGTGAATAAGAGTACATCCGTTGTGAGGGACGGATATGAATAATAGCGATTCCAGCGATGTCCCTGATACGGTTCTCAAGAATCAAAGCTACTCCCATACCACGTTGAACTAAGTTAATCATCAGTTCTAACGTATTAGCTTTATAAATGATATTGGGAGAAAAATCTTCTTTATGACAGGTTTCTAGCAAGGCTTCCGTTGTAAGGTATTCGCGATCACGAGCAATAAAGTCAAGATGGCGTAATTGATCCACCGTAATATTATCCATTTTTGCGAGTGGTGTATCCGCTCGACAAATAATGACAAAATCCGTTACTTCGAGCGTCCGCAAATAGTACTTGGGGTCATTGAAGGGGACGTTCCACGAATAAATTGCCACGTCCACCTTACCAGCAGATAAATCTTTTAAAGCCGAAGATGAGCGAATAAATGTTGGGTCAAGCATTGATGCGATACCGGCTTGATAAAAGGCTAGGACGATGTCCGGCATATAAAATCCTCCTGCAATTCCCGAAAAGGCGATACGGATTTTTTTATCATTAGCGTGACCAACGTCATAGTTAAGACTTTTTAAGTCGTTGATTAGTTTGAGCCCTTTGTCATACAGAATCATACCAGCTGTGGTCAGAAACAACTGACTTTTTCGATTTTTTTGAATAATCAGCGGATCATTATATTGTTGTGATAACCGTTTGACCGCGGCTGAAATTGTTGGTTGCGTAACTTCAAAAAAGTTGGCCGTTTTGGTATAGGAACCTAACTCAATTAATTTACAAAAATAGGTTAAATCACGTTCATTCAATTTTTCCACCCTCAATTAACTTATAATTTTTTTAAATAAGTCCATTTTATTAGATTATAAGCTTCTAGCTTCATAAATGTAATGATCCTTGTTATATCAGCAATATGAGAAGGATAACAATCCACCATTCACATGATAAATAAAATTGAATCCAATTTTTCAAAAGCTTATATTACAAATTAAGAAGTTCACTAAAAGGAGTCTTAATGATGAATTATTCAAATACACTAGTTTGGGATGCCAAGTACGATGTCATCGTGATTGGTTTCGGTGGTGCAGGAGCCACTGCCGCACGTTACGCCGCTAAGCGGGACAACCGCATTTTACTGATTGATGCCGCGCCTGAAGGCAGTGAAGGCGGCAATACACGTTTTGCCGCTGGAGCCTTTGCCACTGCTGTCGATTTCGATAAAGCTAAGGATTATTACCTACAAAGCTTTTCTCCTTTTGACCACGATGAGGATACACTTAATAGTTTCATTCATGAAATCACGCAGTTGCCCCAATATGCGAAAAAGGACTTTGGATTGGAAACCCACCCTTCCGGTATGCACAAGCGGAGTGAATATTACGAATTCAATAACGCCAACGGCATGATTCACCAAAGTATGACTACTCTGTATGATGGTAGTTTCTGGAAACTATTACGTCAAGGCGTTTATGATCAATTAGATAAAATCGATGTTTGGTACAACTCACCGGCGCAACATTTAATTCAAGATTCCGTTACTAATACAATTTTGGGCGTTCAGATTCAACACAAGGGGAAATTGAGAAATATTGCTGCCAAGAACGGTGTCATCATGAGTTTGGGAGGTTATGAAAACAATCCTGAAATGATCCAAACTTACCTTGGACGTGGTTCACTTGCACCGATTGGTACGCTGTACAACCAAGGGAAAGGGATTGATTTGGCCATAGAAGCTGGTGCCAGACTTTGGCACATGTCCAATTTTGATTCTCATGCATTTTCACTGCATGAAGGTCACGCGCACGAACAATTTGCCTACATGATTCAGTGGAAATCTTTATTTACTGGTAGCGTATTTATTGCCGGTGACGATGGTACCCGCTATCTTAATGAACAATGTGAGGATCGACATGGCTACCAATATAATCATGGTGATTATGTCATGTTACCAAATCAAAATCATCCGCATATTGTAATGGATCAAGCCGAATATGACCAGCTCCAACGTGATACGTCACCAAAAAAGGACCAGATAAAACAAGTTATAGCTCATGCCATTCAAGCGCCTACCTTGAGCGCACTTGCTGAAAAAATTAAAGCGCCACGATTAATTCAAGCCGTTGATGACTTTAACTTTTTCGTGATTCGAGGTCGAGATTATATCGCTGATCGCCCCACAGCGACGATGCGTGAATTCGCTGACGGACCCTATTATGCCATTCCCATTCGTCACAATATTTTACACACCCACGGAGGTGCTCGCCGCAATGGTCAGTGTGAGGTCTTAGATTTAGAGGGTAATGTTATTCCACACCTTTACGAAGCGGGCGAACTTGGTGATCCGTTTGCGACGAAATACATCGGTGGTAGTTCCGTTGCCGATTTACTCGTTTCGGGTCGGCTAGCTGGCTTAAATGCCGCTAAACCTAAGAAGAATGCGACCATAGCGTTAGATGCAATTACTGCTCCCTCCCGAACGAGTGAAGAATTACATAGCGATGCGACCAAGGATACACCAACTTTTAAAACTGCTTCTAATCAGTATATCGGTATTGCTAATCAAGGCATGGGAGATTTGCCAATTGCGGTTCGAGTTACAGTTGATGATCAACACATCACCAATATTGAAACTTTGCAAGCAGCTGAAACACCAAGTATTGGTGGACAAGCCATTCCGCAGTTGCGAGAAGCCATGATTCGGGAAAATAGTTATGATGTTGATATTATTTCGGGGGCTTCGGCAACTAGTAAAGGGTATCGTAACGCTGTTAAAAATGCGCTAGCACAAATTAAATCATAGGAGGAAACATATATGTTAGCAAAAGTTAATTATAAGGGATTGATTGCCCCACTAGTCTTAGGACTAGTGATTTGGTTGGCAACGCCAATTCGACCAGTTGCGATTACGGCTGATGCTTGGTATCTGTTCGCCATTTTTGTTGCAACAATCGTAGCGTGTATTACGAAGCCATTACCGATGCCAGCAACTACATTAATTGCTGTTACGTTGGGTATGGTACTCAAGATTTTTAACACACAAGAAGTGACCACTGCTTTCGGAAATACCACTGTTTGGTTGGTTGCAATGTGTCTGTTCATGTCTGCAGGTTTTATTAATTCGGGCCTTGGTAAGCGCATCGCATACCTGTTTGTCCGTAACTTTGGTCGAAAAACATTAGGCTTAGCCTACTCACTTTCCATTGTCGAGACTTTAATGGCAATTGCTATTCCCAGTAACATTGCGCGAGTTAACGGTATCATGTTTCCAATTATTGATTCACTCTCCAAAGAAATGGGGTCCGATCCTAAAAAGGGGACACAACGGCAACTCGGTTCATTTTTAGTTTTTAACGAATATCAAGTCAACATTATAACATCTACTATGTTTTTAACTGGTTTGGCAGGTAACATGGTCGCACTTGGAATTGCAAATGCTCAAGGAGTCACGATTTCTTGGCTACAATGGTTCTTAGCAGCGATTGTTCCTGGAGCAATTTCGCTACTGTTAGCGCCATACGTTTTATTCAAACTGTATCCACCAGAGGTTAAAGCAACACCCCATGCGCACGCATGGGCAACTAATAAATTGAATGAAATGGGTTCAATGTCCGTAGCGGAAAAAATCATGGCCGGTGTCTTCGTCTTAGCTTTAATGCTATGGTTGGTTGGCGCTAAATTTGGGATTGACGCTATTATGGTTGGTTTTATTGCTGTTTCAATTTTGCTATTGACAGGTGTAATTAGTGTCAAAGACCTAATGGCACAAAAGGGTGCATGGAGTTTGTTAATTTGGCTATCGATTATTATGCTGATGTCAGCTAAATTAACGACCTTGGGTTTCTTTCCGTGGTTTTCAAAAACGTTAGGTGCCATGTTAACCGGGATTAACTGGGTTTGGGTACTGGTTGTACTATTCTTAGTTTACTTTTATTTACATTACCTATTTCCAAGTATTACTACCCAAATTTCAGCTCTCTTGGCTGGCTTCTTATCAATTGCATTAGGGGCAGGTGTTCCTAAACTAATGGCCGGATTAATGCTAGGTTTTGCTGGGTCCCTCTTCTGTTCAACTACCCCTTATTCTGCAGGTCCCGCTGCAATGTTATCAACAACTGGGTACGTTAGTTCTAAAGACTGGTGGAAATTAAGTGCAGTATTCGGGCTGATGTTCAATGTTCTTTGGCTTGGTGGTGGATTAGCCTGGACTAAACTCATTGGTTTTTGGTGATTTTAGATATGGAAAAGGCGGGTACCAGTTTGGTAGTGCCTTTTTTCATTATTTAATATTGCCCTGTCTTTTTTAGATGAATCAAAAAACTAAAAAAATCACTAGGTATTTTCCTAGTGTTTTTTTGTTAAGCCTTAATTAGTTATCGGCAAAGAAGGGTTCATTTACTGTCACGCAGTAGCGGTCAAAATCAATGGTTGTTTGTAAGCCGTATGGTAAGACACCGCGAGGATAGGCATGACCGAAGTTTAAATTGTATAAAATTGGCGTTTGGTAAGGCTGTGTCAGCTCACGTAAAACGTGTTGGTAAGTATCAAAGTACTTTTCATTTTGTGGTTTGCCGACGAGAATGGCCTTGACCTGCTTGAATACACCATGTTCGCCAAGATGTTTTAAATAAGTGTGGTAAGTCGCCGGACTTATTTGTTCTTCTGAAGTTTCAATAAAGAGGATCTTATTGTTCCAATCTTGTGGGAAAAGTTGATATTTTTGGGCAATTACGGGTTCATCTTGATAACGCACCGGATAGATTAAATCATGTAAACTGTCAAGACAGCCGCCAAGTAGCGTGCCTGTAATCCGTCCTTGCCCCCGCAAGGCAAGATAGCCGTGTGTTTCTAGATGTGATGGCCGCGGGATACCCAGTTGACTGGGAGAAAAGTCCGTTCTTTCTTCATACCAAATCGGGCTAGAGGTCAGGGCAGTGGTCGATGAATTTTTGAAGAATTGTTGAAAATGCTCAGCAGTGTAAGGCAACATGCTAGTGCCGAGTTCAGCCAAATCATTTAAAAAATTGGGACCATAAAAACTCGTCATCCCTAATTGATAGAACATTAGATGGTCAATAGTGGTATCGGAAAAACCGGTAAAAATTTTCGGATGTTGTTGCACGGCTTGCGTGAAGGTAGGATCATCGAGCAGAAAGGGGATAATACGATAAGTATCATCTCCGCCAATCGCACAAATGATACCTTTGATTGCTGGATCGAGGAATGCGGCTTTTAAGTCGGCAGCGCGCGCTTCTGGATGATCCTTAAGATAGGCCCGGCCACGTAAAGCGTTGGGCATGAAACGTGGTTGCAGTCCCATGGCTTTTAAGCGTGCAATTCCTAATTGCAGCTGGTGGGCTGCAAAAGTTTCCCCTAAGGTGCCCGCGCTAAGGCTGACTACGGCAACTTGATCATGTGGCTGTAATGCAAGTGGCTTAATCATATAACTTTTCCTACTTTCTGCTAAATTATTTCTAGTTTAACGTACCTTCATTGCCGGTGCCAAGAATTACCCAGTTTTAAAAGGGCATAAAAAAACAACTTGTGTGATGAACACGCAAGTTGTTTTTGTTTTAGTGCGTTACTTGGTTGCTTTTCTATTGATATAGCCGACCCAAGCTTTGGTCTTTAAATTGTATAAAGAGTAGTAGATTCCACCATTTAGATGTTTGTAGTAGTACTTAGCGAAGTAACGACCACGCCCAACTTTTAATGGCTTAGGGGTAACGTTTAAGTTCCGGTAAATCGCGTAACGATTAGATCTAATCGTTACTTTGCGGCCATAGCGATGGGCCTTACCAAAGGCTGAGGCTGCGCAGCTGTTAATCAAGTTGATATAACCAACGTGCTTACCTGTTTTAGCATTGTAGAGTGATAGATAAGTCGTTGTACCGGCATTAGTCGTGTAAGTAGCTTTGACGAGGTATTTACGTCCCTTAACACGTTTGACTAACTTTTTGCCCAGTAAGTAATGCGTCACTTGGTTAGAAGTGACGGTAATGAAACGGTAAGTTGACACTGAATTGCGGGTAAAGTAAGCACCGGAACGAGTAGCTGAAATTAAGCGACGTGAAAAGTCATTAGCGGTGCCATGCCAAACATTTTGGTTGGCAGCGAGTTGATAGACCTTGGTCGTATCGTTATTGTTCAATTGAATCAGCATTGTTGGTGCTGGTGAAGCACTCATGCCAGGTCCAGCGGTTTGGAATCGGTTTGACATGTAGGAAGTGACTAAAAGTTTATTTGAACCTGATTTGCCTTGAACAGGCAGTGCATAGTAAGAATAGGTTGCAGTCCGCCAGTTGCTTGGCAAACTTGCAGCTAAGACAATCCCAGAATGATTGAGTGGGCGATAGCCGTAAGTTAAATGCTTAGAAACATAACCTAGCATCATCACGCTATCACCAACTTTTTGATTAGCGCGCTTCGTGGCATCTGTGTTACTGCTGCGCCAAAGCCGTGAAGCGGTAAACAAATAGTACTTGCCATTCATATGTACTAAGTTAGGACGCTCAATTTCCTCAGTGGACATATTTGCTGTGACTAAGGGATTAAAGATGTTATTGACGGTTGGTACTTTTTCATCATTATTAAGCCCAATTAAACCAAGCGTTAATTAGACCAAGTCGCCCGGTCAATTTGGTCCTTATTTTTAAGAATCTTCAGCAAAGTCCTTAAATTGTATCGTTTACTGCCACCATAATTATTGAAGTCAAAGAGCTGATTAATCCCCTCAATATTGCCGTCGCCCTCTCCGGTGTTTCCTTCGAAGACTAGGTAGTGTTGATTATCAGTATCTGTAAACAGGTGTGGATCTCTCAATGCAGACAAGTCGCTATTGCTATTATTGGGATAGGAAGCTTTAGCGGAAAGATATTGTGCAAACGTCTGATAGTGGAAACCGTCTCCTTCAAAAATAACCCGGTCGTTGCTAATGGCATTCTCTGGTAAGAATGGTAAGCCATCGGCGTCCAGCTTTAAATTGATGGTTGCTGAAGCTAAACTCTGTTTCTAGTGTGCTTCAGGTGTATCGAGGACTTTGGTGTAATAGAGCTGAAGACTGTGATCACTGTTGACAGTCGTTGATCCAGACCATTGCTGTAAGGCTGAGCTGGCATTATAACCAAAAATCGAACCAGCGACTTTCCAGTCTTGGTAGTTTTTATCTCCATACTTGTTGTACATCAGATAAAGGTGGTTTGAGTTGGCACCTGGATCAGCTTTACCCATCATGGCAATGACTAATTGATAACCATTCCAATTAGTGACAGTGCCATCTTTGGGATTTTGAACAGCCCATGAATCCCAAATATCCAACTTGGATTTTGGTCCGTTTGGTGCATCTTGCGCATCAACCGTATATGCACTATTCAAGTTCTCAATCTTGTTAGCCTTGAAATAAGGAATCCGGTAGCGTTTATTACCATTGATTAATGCAGTGGCAATGTCAGCCATGTTCTTATAAGTTAAACGTCTCCCAGAACGGGGCCGCTTACTGTGTAGATTAATTTTGCGCAGTGCTGCCAGTTGGTTTTTTGATAGTTTCCGATATTTAATGCCGCAAGCTCTAACGAGGCGTCTGACAGCGGCTTTACTTAAACGATTTGGTAACTTCTTCCAGTCAGCCTGGCTGTTGCTTGGCTTGGGTGCTGGAGCTGGTTTGCTGCTTGAAGAGCTGCTGCTTGCGCTATTAGGCGTACTTGCTACCGTACTTGTGCTACTTTGCTTGCTGCTTGCATGACTTGCACTCGTGGCAGTGGAACTGCTGCTAGGTGTAGACGTGCTACTGGTGGCACTTGAGGTACTAGTAGTCGTATTGGTACTTGAGTTGGTACTGGAAGCTTGCTGATTAGCGGATTGTGCTGTTTGATCCGCATGAACGGGTTGCTGGCTTAAAACTAGTGGGCTAATGGCTAAACTAGCCAATAAGACTGTACGATACAGCTTATTAAATTTCATGATTCCTCCATAAATAATATTTTTTAGCCGGTCGTTTTAATAAACAGCACCGTCGTAGAAATTGAAACCAGGTTGATTAAAGTTGTAGCTGGCTAATTCGCTCATCTTAATGACATTATCAGCTACCCCCCAGCTCATCAGGTTGATAGGCTTGCCGTAATCCTCATCGGGAATGACCAGCATAATGTATTTGCCCTGGCCCTGTGCGTAGCCCATTTCCATACACAAACCAGCGTCTTCTTCATCTGGTAAGTAAACTCCTAAGACGAAATCAGAGGAACGAATCCCAACTAAGTCGCCTTGATAAGTGGCAGTTGCCCATTCGCGGTCATGCAAGTATTCAGGGTGTTCATCGACTCTGATGCCCTTATATTGGTGTGCCAGCGGGACATAACTGTTTTCGATGTCAACGCTAGGATTTGCTTTTAGTGCCTTCATTGCAGCGGCATAGGCTTGGTTTTGCTTGTCACTAAACCAGCCAGCCCCAAAATAAAGGGTCTTTTTTGCTGTCATAATAATACCTCATTCAAATAATGTGATAATTCCACTTAGTTAACTTTATCATCACTAGGGCCGTTTTTTAAGACCTTAACTTGAAAAATATCATTAAAGCGCTTAAATTGTGGTTATAAAGGAGATATTATTTTATGACACATATTAGCGCGGATGCTATCTTCGTCAGTGAGCAGACTAATCAAATCGATTTGCTGTCCGAAATTTACCACCAGCTGCTCGACTTGGGTGCAGTGAAAGGCGATTTTCTTAGTCAAGTTTTGCACCGTGAACAACATTTCCCGACGGGACTCAAAACTGACCAATTAGGCGCAGAGCTCCCTAATATTGCACTCCCGCATACCGAAGGACAGTTTGTGACAAGTCAGTTGATTGTACCCGTAGCACTGAAGAACCCAGTGGTTTTTCATCACTTGGTTAATCCCAGTGAGGCGCTAGAAGTGAGCTTTTTATTTGTCCTGCTAGATACTAAACCTGATGGTCAAGCACAATTGTTAGCTGAGGTGATGGCTTTTTTGGTGCAGACGCCAGTGAACAGCTTGCGAACTTTTTTGAATCTCAAAGATCCAGCGGCAATTGGCGCTTTTTTAACCCAGCATAGTTCACTCTAGGTATCAAAAAAACTGCTTAACCATTGGTTAAGCAGTGAGATAAATATGACGTAATTCCATGATATCGGCACTTGAAAGGTGCATCACTTGGTGCAGATAAGCATTTAACCCGTTATAGTCATGATTAATGAGCTTCAAGCTGTGGTCCAAATATTCTGGGCGCACGCTTTGAATATCACGGATAGCTTGTAACACGTTGTGATTGGCACCATGCTGGCTGGCCTTGTTCAGCATCCCGCTGACAAAATCTTGGGTCGTGATATTAGTGAGTAAATAGTCCGTTTTAATGGTGGTGAGTGGCACACCCAGCGCGGTTAAAGCGAGCAAGGCCGCAAAGCCAGTCCGATCCTTACCTGCGGTGCAGTGGAACGCGACCGCTTCGTTTGCAGCGGTATTAGCTAAGAGCAGGTCGAAGAAAGTCCGATAAGCCTTTTGGGCGGAGCTACTTTGAATCATATCTTCGTAAGCCGAAATCATGTTCTTAAAGCCAAAGCGACCATCGTCATGTGCTGACACGTTTAAATCATTCATGCCCTTAGAAGCATTGGTTAAATCGGTGCTAAAGACGGGAGCGTAATGATAACGCGTGTCCTCAGGAACACGATCAGGTCCCTTAGTAACTTCGACTTGTGAGCGAAAATCGATGATGGTTTTGACACCATATTGATGTAAGTAAGTTTGACCAGCCGGTGATAAGTTTGACCAGTTACCGGTTCTAATGAGTTTATGGTATTTAATGGTTTTGCCAGATAAGGTTCGATAACCACCAAGCTCGCGAAAATTGCGGCCACTGGTAACGCCAATGAGTTGATGCGTGAGTTTTTTAGGCACCTGATTACCTGCTTTCCTATGTAATGCGTAAACAACATTTTAACAGGATTTCACGCTGGAAACAATTAACATGATGTCGGCTTATGCTAAAATATAAGTATCATAGAAGCGACCTTATGGTCGATTAACATAAGTGTCAAAATTAGGAAGCGTGAATACCATGGCAGATCAGAAAAATAACATTTTAGTTCCCGTTGATGGTTCAGATGCGGCTGAACTCGCTTTTGATAAAGCATGTCAGATGGCAGCTGCTGATGGCGCTCATATTGATCTTTTGAATGTCATTGATACGAGACAATTTATGGGTGAGATGCAGGATACATTAGTATCAGGGGATGCCATTTATCAATTAACCCAGGACTCAGAAGATTACTTAAAGAGTCTCAAAGCACGGGCATTAGCTGAATTTAAAGTGAGTGATGTCGCTTATCATATTCGTTATGGCAGTCCTAAACGGGTCATTGCGTACGATTTCATTAAAGACCATCACAATCATTTGATTGTGATGGGGGCAACGGGTCTTAACGTCGTTGAACGGATGTTAATGGGCTCAGTGACTTCGTATGCCAATCAGCATGCTCTCGCAGATGTGTTGATTATCCGTACTGATTTACAAAATCAGCCACTTAAGTCCCGTTAACTTTGGTCTTGACCAAAATTACTGCTTTTAAGCGGTTATCCGTCTTTTAGTAAGATTTACTTTAAACTGTCCCTTATTTCTGGTATTATTGTTGTGATAACAGTGCTGGACGAGGGAGGGTACTAGGATGCAGGAGCGAGTATATGATAATGTGACTGCATTCATGGTTGCTACTTTTAGCGTAGGGACTGGTATCTTTGTTTTTGCTTTAATTTGGTATATAAATTTGACTTAATGGAATTACTGACAAGTGATTTTATTAAGTCTTTTTTATGCCAGAAGATAATTGCTGGATTGTGTTTGAGGAGGACAGAGATGAAGAAGTTCAAGAAGTTGCTCGTAACAACTGCGGCTTTAGTGGTCACTTTGGCTTTAACTGCTTGTGGTAAGAGCAGTAGTAATAGCAAGAGCTATACGCCAAAGAAATTAGTCGTACAGTTTGTACCGAGTCTAGCTGCTAATAAGTTGGAATCGCGTGCTAAGCCGCTTGCTAAGATGTTATCAAGTCGCTTAGGGATTCCAGTTCAAGTGACTATGTCAACTGACTATAATACTGTGGTTGAAGCGATGAAGTCGAAGAAGGTTGACGTTGGTTTTCTACCACCAGATGGTTACGTATTAGCTCATAAGCAAAATGCGGCTGATGTCTTGTTACAAGCTGAACGCTATGGTATTAAGCAACCAGGTGGTGAAATGACTAAGCAATTAGTTCGTTCGTACCGTGCTGAAATTATTGTTAAGAAATCATCTAAGATTAAGTCTTGGAAGGATTTAAAGGGGAAGAGCATTTCTGTTCAAAACCCAACTTCTTCAGCCGGGTATGTCTTCCCAGTAGCTGAATTGAAGCAAAAGGGCCTTGACGTGGTAAAAGACGCTAAATTAGTCACAGTTACTGGTCATGATCAAGCGGTTTTGAATGTTCTGAATGGTGATACAGATGCTGCCTTCGTTTTTGAAGGTGCACGTAACATTGTCAAGGCAGATAAACCAAATATCATGAAGTTAGTTGTACCAATTTACTTTACCAAGCCAATTCCAAATGACACGATTTCCGTTCGGTCTGACATGTCAACCAAATTCCGCAATAAGTTAGCTAAAGCCTTTATTGCCATTGGTAAGTCTAAAACTGGTAAGCGGGTTATCGAAAGCGTTTACAGCCATGAAGGCTATGTACACGCTAAAGATAGTGACTTCAACATTGTCCGTCGTTACGACAAGATGGTTCAGTCCGCTAAAACCAAGTAAATTAGGTCGTTAAGTTAAGGGAGTAAGTTTCAGAATGGCAGCTACAACTAAGCCAATGATTGAATGTACCAAGGTTTCAAAAGTTTATCCTGATGGCACTGTTGGACTCAAAAATATCAATCTTAAGATTGCTCAGGGTGAGTTTGTCGTCATCGTGGGGCTATCTGGTGCGGGTAAATCGACGCTCTTAAGATCCATTAACCGTCTGCAAGATATCACCTCAGGTGAAATTCTAATTGCAGGTGAGTCAATTACCTCAGCTCGCGGTAAAGCCTTACGTTTATTGCGGTGCAATATTGGCATGATTTTTCAAAATTTTAATCTTGTCAAGCGCTCTAGTGTGCTACGTAACGTGCTGACGGGCCGCATTGCTTATTACCCAACTTGGAAAACAACGTTCAATCTGTTTTCTAAAGCAGATAAGCAGACCGCTTATGAAGCTTTGCAACAAGTTGGTTTAGCAGATAAGGTTTATAGCCGGGCTGATGAATTGTCTGGTGGACAACAACAGCGGGTTTCGATTGCACGTGTTCTGGCCCAGAATCCGCAACTGATTCTAGCCGATGAACCGACTGCATCACTTGATCCACAAACCTCACGTAAGGTCATGAATGATTTAAAAATGTTGAATGAGAAGTATGGCATGACGGTTGTTGCCAATTTACACTCAGTAGCTTTGGCACGTGAATTTGGCCAACGAGTGGTTGGCGTTCGTGCCGGAGAAATCGTTTATGATGGGCAGATGAGTGATACGCCTGAAGCGGTCTTTAATGACATCTATAATGGCGGTGTTGGTAAGGGGGTGGCGCAATCATGACCAAACCCGCAACGGATTTGTTGACGCTACCGCGTAAAAAGCTTAGGGTCATGAATCTTCTATGGCTCGTGGTGCTCATAGGTGGGTTAGTTGTTTCAACTCAGGTAACTAATACGTCACTCCCAGCACTGTTTGCCAACTTCGGTAACTTTACTGAAATTTTTGTCGCAATGGCCAAGCCTGACTGGAGTTATTCTGGCACTGTCATTCCGTTGGTCATTCAGACCATTAAAATTGCAATCTTGGGTACTTTCTTTGGCTCGATTGTCGCGTTTGTGTATTCGTTACTCATTGCGCGTAATGTTATTAAAAATCGCTTAGTCACGGCGGTCTTGCGTTTTGTGATGAATATCATTCGGACGATTCCGGACTTACTCTTAGGTGCTATCTTTGTCGCTATTGTCGGCATTGGTCCAGTTGCCGGGGTGTTAGCACTATCCGTCTTTACCTTTGGGGTGGTGGTTAAACTCTTCTATGAAGCAATTGAAACCATTGATCCTGGTCCGATTGAGGCCTTAACCGCAGTAGGTGCGAATAAATGGCAAATTATTCAAGTGGCAATTTTGCCACAAGTTATGACCTACTTTATTTCTTATGTGCTCTATGCGTTTGAAATTAATGTGCGGGCTTCAACTGTGCTGGGTTATATTGGTGCTGGTGGGATTGGTCTTTACCTGCAGCAAACGTTGCAAGTCTTTGACTATGCGCGAACGGGTACCATTATTATTATCATCATTGTAGTCGTCGTGCTAATTGACTATATTTCGTCGAAGTCACGGGAGGCGTTGATGCGGTAATGGAAACAAGTTATCAAAAATTAGTCCCGCAAACCACTAATAAACTCAAAGTTTGCTGGCATTGGCTAATTGCCATTGCTGCGATTGCCCTCATTGCTTGGTCCTTTACGGATATGGATTTCGGTGGGATTAAAGCAAGTGCCGGTCAGATTGCAGGTGCCATCTTTAAAGGAATTTTTCATCCCGATTGGCATTATGTTTATACCGGTGATGGGGAAGATTTGGTGTCTGAATTATGGGAGACGATGTGTATTGCCTTCTTAGGAACCTTTATCTCAGCGATTATTTCTGTCCCGTTCGCTTTCTGGTCAGCTCATACTAAATATAAACGTTGGTGGTCAGCTCGATTAGGTAAGATTGTGCTTGCCGTTATTCGTTCCTTTCCCGAGATTGTGCTAGCACTGATGTTTATTAAAGCAGTTGGCCCCGGTTCAGCTGCTGGGGTGCTTGCTTTAGGTTTTCACTCCGTCGGGATGCTCGCAAAGCTGTTCTCTGAAGCAATTGAGAACTTAGAAGAAGGGGCCAATGAAGCGGTTACGGCTACTGGTGGTTCTAAGTGGCACATCATGATGTTTGCTACGTTACCGAATTTATTACCCGCACTCATTTCTAATACGCTTTACCGCTTTGATGTTTCGTTAAGATCGGCTTCCATTTTAGGATTAGTTGGGGCTGGTGGGATTGGTTATCCGTTGATTATTGCCTTGCAATACCGGCAATGGGATCGGGTTGGCATTATCTTACTCGGAATCATTGTCATGGTCGTCTTAGTCGATTGGCTATCCGGTTGGATTCGGGCCCGACTCGTGTAAGTGAAAGAGAAGTAGGAGACTACTTCTCTTTTTGTTTCAAAAGAATTAAGAAAAGCAAATTTATGGGATAAAAAATCAGAATTGTCGCTTTTTTGCTATAATGATAGATGAATTTTCAGGAGGTCCAAAATGGAAAAGTTACAGACAATGATGGTGGCAGATAACTTGGCTGCCGCACAAACAGCATTTTTAGATGGCGAAGAACCCTTTGACGCAGAAATGATTTACAAAATCATTGATGGGCTTGGGGTATTGAATGCACCAATTGCCAGCTATTTTGAGATGACACAAGAACAGTACGATAAGACTGAGAGCGACCACAAGTTAACTTTGTTGGCGCTGACGGATAAGTTAAGTGATTTACATGACCGCATTTTAACCAATCACGTTGATGGCTATGTTGATCAGAACCAGTTGAACTTAACTTACAATCATGAGAATCCTTATGAAGATGGTCGCTACAATCCAGAGGTTGATTATCACTTAGTCACTTATGGTTTGAAAGTTATCGGTGCCGTAGCCGCCATCGACTTGAGTGACTTGAAGGCAGTCTTGTCTAAAGATGCGCTTTTATCGATTGGATTAGCTAGCTACGCCTTAACACACAACGCTTAATTTGATTATCTGGGGCAAAAAATGGGGATTTTTAAGTATGCACATGGTGTCTTTGACAGAGTAGTCGGTGCTCGTCACCGCGCTGGTATTGCTAAGCAAAGTGTCCTAATTGATCCAATGCAGCAATATACTACGATTGGTGATTATCATGTTGATGCGGCCGATGGTACGCCTAATGGTGGGGATTATGTGCTGACTGTTTATCAAGATGATAAAGGTGTTTTGCATCAGGCACTCAGTCCTGAAAGTACGCAGCGCCTAGCACCAGAGTATGTGCGCAAGTTTAATAGTGATTTGGGGCGTTTTCGTGCGTTTAAAAATAAGGCTACTGGTCGTCGCTATTTAGCGGAACAATATTTAGATAACTTTGCCAATAATGTGAAGGCCCACACGCGTCGGGGTCATAATGCCATTAATATTGGGATTATTTCCGATACCCATTTTAAGGATAAAAATGCGAGTGATTTTTATGGTTGGAATGGGTTGACGCATGTGCGTGAATTTTCCTACTTAGATGATTTGGATTTGCTTGATCTCAAGGCGCATCTTGGCGATTGGATTGACGGTTCTGATGCTGGCCTCATTGGTGAGAATGAGCTCCATAAAATTGCGCGTGCTTTTAAGAGTGAGCAGGTGCCATTCTTAATGCTTAAGGGCAATCACGATGAAAATGATAAGTTTGATGAACACCATGATTTGAGTGCCTCATTCCCGGAAAATGAATTTGAGCATATTATGTGGCCAGCAATGTATGATCAACCCAAGGTTCAGTATGTTTCTCGTCAGCATGGGGTCTGCTATTTTGACTTCGATGATTTACGGATTATTAGCCTCAATACTAGTGATGTGCCGTATGTGGTGAACAGCCAGCGGCAGAAGATTTATGATGCTAAACTCACTTTGGCGGTCCGGGAAGACCAAGTTGAAGAATTAATTGAAATTCTAGAACAATCAGCTGGTAAGCAAATTATTTTAATGAGTCATGGTAATCCGATTAACCGCAAAGGTGGCAATGCGCTGAAGTACAATGGTCGCTCATTGCATGAATTGCTGGTTGCCTTTAACCAGCGTGAGCGGGGCCGGATGTATTCTGGGAGCGGTGTACCACCAGAATTTCGACTCTCAAATGATTTTGACTTTACTCAGATTGAAAATGCCCATGTGATTGCCTATTTCTGTGGGCATCGGCACCGTGAAGATCAATTTCGAATCAACGGGATACAATATATTCTGTTCAATTGCTCAGCTTTAATGGGACCAGGCTATTCGCTAACGACCCAGTACAATAAGGCCTTGAATCGCAAGATGGATCAGCCTAATGAGGCTGCTGGTTACGTCGTTAATGTCGATTTAGCACGTGGTCAGATTCAAGTTTTTGGTTACGGGGCTGCGAGTCCGAAACGGGTCTATTTCATTAAAAATCCGTAAAGTTTATGGTGATTGAACATCAATAGCCTATAATGGATAAGTTGTGTAATTGAAATGTATGGACACGGAAAGAAGTTTACGCTATGTGTGGAATCGTCGCTTTTTATGACCCTGAGATTAACGATAAGCAAGCTACTATCGGCAAAATGATGGCAACTATTCGCCATCGTGGGCCAAACTCTGATGGTTATTACACGAATGATAAGGTTGCCTTAGGATTTCGTCGCTTATCGATTATTGATTTACGAGGTGGTAGCCAACCTATCTACAATGAAGATCGCAGCAAGGCCATTATCTTTAACGGTGAGATTTATAACTTTAAACCGCTACGCGCTGACTTAATTAAAGCTGGCCACGTTTTTACCACCAATTCTGATACTGAAGTGCTCCTTCATGGTTATGAAGAATGGGGGATGGATACGCTACTCAAGAAAATTCGTGGGATGTTTGCTTTCCTAATTTGGGATGATGACCGCCAAACTTTGGTGGGAGCCCGTGATTTCTTCGGGATTAAACCGATGTACTACAGCACCGAGAATGGTCATTTATTGGTAGGATCAGAATTAAAGAGCTTTTTGGAATTTCCTGGTTTTCATAAAGAATTAAACCGTGAGGCCGTCAAGCCTTACCTCATGAATCAATATAATGATTTGTCTGAAACTTTCTTTAAGGGTGTTTATCGCTTCCCTGCCGGTCACTGGTTCGAATATCATCAAGGTGATTTTAAGACTCATCAATATTGGGATGCGACATACAAAAAGAATAGTTTGAGTTTTCAGGAAACACTTGATAAGATTAACGCCGATTTAGAAGAGACCGTGAAGCTTTATCACAATGCCGATGTACCGGTGGGTTCTTTCTTGTCGGAAGGAATTGATTCTAGCTATATTACTAGCATTTTGAATCCGGATGATGTCTTTTCAATTAGCTTTGACGATGCGACTTATAACGAAGCTTCCAAAGCAAAAGCCTTGGCTGATATCAAGGGCTGGCGCTTTTATGGCGATCAGGTGCATGCTGAGGAAGCCATGCATGATTTTCCCGAAATGCAATATCATATGGATGAACCGGATGCGAATCCTTCGATTATCCCTTTGTGGTACCTCTGTAAATTAGCGCGCAAGCACGTTACGGTGGCGTTATCAGGTGAAGGAGCAGATGAGTTATTTGCCGGCTATGTGAATTATGGCATGCATACGCATCACTCAGCTATTAAGCGCTTAACGGCTAAATTACAGCGTTTGTCACCAAGCAAACAATTGAAACTGGCTCGGGTGATTAAAAAATTACCGAGTTTTCCGGGCAAAGTGCACCTTTATACTAATTTAGCTAAACCGGCTGATTTTTATGTCGGGCAATCGGTTATTTATGATATGGATTATCCGACCATTTTTACGAGCCGGGATGCCAATCAAATTTTAAAAACTGATTTTCAAAATGATTTAACCGTCAATCAGCTCTACCAAACTGATTTTGCAAAAGTACAGGATTGTGATCACGTTAAGCAGATGCAATATATTGATTTGCATCACTTTATGCTTAACGATATTGAACAAAAAGCCGATAAAATCTCGATGGCGCATTCGTTGGAATTGCGTGTCCCTTACTTAGACCGGAAGATTGCGGAACTCGCAAATTCCATCCCGACGGATTATCTCGTTAATGAACATGATACCAAGTATGCGTTACGCAAGGCTTCAGAGCGGGTACTACCAGCTGAATGGGCTAAGCGGCCTAAGCTTGGTTTCCCAACTCCGATTAAGCAGTGGCTACAAGAGCCCAAGTTCTACCAACAAGTTCGCGCCCTCTTTAATGCCAGTTTTGTGAAAGAGATTTTTGATCAACCCGCAATTTTGGCATTGCTGGATGATAACTACCATGGTGATGGCAGTCATCGGCGGCAGGTTTGGACTATTTATACTTTCTTAGTTTGGTACCAACTATATTTCGTAGATTGGGCCGGGACGCTCAAAAAGTATGAACACGTGCAACCTGAGGTAGCAGAATTGATGGCTCAAGGTAAGTTAATCTAATAAGGGAGAGTAAATCACTTAAGATGACAGTTAAATTTACGCCAATTTTACTTGGCAGCGACATTAATGTATACGGGATGGCACGTTCATTTCATGAATTGTATGGTATTAAGGTTAAGGCCCTAGCTGATGCGCAATTAGCCGCAACCCGGTACTCAAAAATTGTGGATGTCGAATTACATCACGGTTTTAGTGCTGATCCTGAATTTATGACGGTCATGCGTGAGCAGATCAAACAATATGAGAATCATGAAGAGCCGGTAATTTTAATTGCCTGTGGCGATGGCTACGCAGAATTATTAGCTAAGCATAAGGCAGAACTACAAAAGACTTTTGTGGTTCCTTATATTGACTATGATTTGCTCGAAAAGCTGATTTCCAAAGAAGGCTTTTATCAGATTGCTGCCGAGTATGGTCTCCCATATCCGAAGACAAAGATAATTACTATGGCCGATTATCAAGCGGATGCCTATTTAAACTTTGATTTCCAGTATCCAGTTGAATTGAAGCCGGAAGATCCGGTTTCATGGCTGAAGTGCCAATTTGAAGGTCGGAAAAAGGCATTTACGATTCATGATGAGGCAGAGCTGGCTGATATTGTTGGCAAGATTTACCATCATGGTTATACTGAGGACTTGATTTTACAAGATTTCATCCCTGGGGATGACTCTAATATGCGGGTGCTGAATGCATATGTGGATCAAAATCATCAAGTAAAGATGATGTGCTTGGGTCATCCGCTCTTAGAGGACCCAACACCACAATCTATCGGTAACTATATGGCAATCATACCTGCTTATGATCAGAGCCTTTATGAGACGGTTCAGGCCTTTCTGGAGAAGCTCCATTATACGGGGATGGCGAACTTCGATATCAAATATGATGCGCGCGATGGCCAATACAAGTTCTTTGAGATTAATTTGCGTCAGGGCCGCTCAAGTTTCTATGTGACGCTGAATGGCTATAATTTGGCCAAATGGTTCGTAGATGACTATGTTACTGGGGAACTGCGTCAAGCGGAAACTGTCTACGCCAATAATTTGAAGACTGGTCATAAATTGTGGCTAGGTGTCCCGAAAAAAATCTTTGAAAAGTATGCTTATGATAATGAAACCAAACGTGAGGCTCTACACTTATTGCGTGTGGGTCGTTATGGCACAACGGTCTTTTATGACCAAGATCAGACCTTTAAGCGTTGGTTACTGATGAAGTATATGTTCCATAATTACTTCAAACGCTACCAGACTTATTATCAAGTTAATAAAGGCCAATATTTTGAAGCTAAAGCCAAAAAAGTGGCCTCAAAAGAAGATTAACGACTGCTTTTTAGCGAGATGAACCAAAGAAGACAACTTATTTTGATAAGTTGTCTTTTTTTGAAAAAATTTTTTAAGACCTAAAATCTCGGCAATAGCTAGGCGCTGTAAGCTGGGTGCTGAAGCACAATATATGTGTTCTTGCCTTACATAGAATACAATATCTAGTATTCATGGTAGAATTTACTCAAGTTAGAAAGGAAGCAGTTATCATGTTAAAACCAGAAGTTTTGCGCGAAAGTATTGCAGCGGTCCCCGCTCCGAAGACATTTATTAAACGGGATGGTACGCGTTACCCATTTGAGGTTTTTAAGTTGCAGCTTGTCTTGGAGTCCCTTGATTTAGTTGATGAAGCCCCAGCAATCATTACGCACCTTTTGGGAAAACTGACGACACCAGTCGCAACTGCGGCGACCGTAGCTGCTGCCTTTAAGGCAAGTTTAAATGAACTGGGTTATTTATCACAAGCTAAGGCTTATACCCAGTATCGCCAACATGATGAAGCGGATTGGGGTGAGCAGACGGATACTCGGGCACGTTTAGCGCGGATGGTATCAGGCGATCCGACCATTTTGAATGAAAATGCCAATAAAGACTCGGATGTTTTTAGTACCAAGCGGGACTTAACCGCTGGGACCGTTGGTAAAACGGTCGGACTAACCATGATGCCATTGCATCTAGCTAAGGCGCATTTGCGCGGCGATATTCATTGGCACGATTTAGACTACACCCCGTTATCACCAATGACCAACTGCTGCTTGATTGATTTTAAGGAAATGCTGACGCATGGTTTTAAGATTGGGAATGCCATGATGACGAGCCCTAATTCGATTAATGTGGCGACGAGTCAGGTGGCTCAAATTATTGCGAATGTCGCATCTAGTCAATATGGTGGGTGTTCGTTTGATCGGGCAGATGAAGTGCTAGCACCATTTGCCCAGAAGAGTTATGACAAGCATTTAGCTGACATTAAGCCGCTTGTTGCTGATCCAGAACAAGCTAAGCAGTTTGCTATTAGTCGCGCCAAGAAAGATATTTATGATGCGATGCAAAGCTTGGAGTACGAAGTTAATACCATGTTCTCAACCCAAGGCCAAACCCCATTTACTTCAGTTGGGTTCGGCTTAGGGACTTCTTGGATTGAACGTGAGATTCAAAAAGATATCTTAAAGATTCGGATTGCTGGGTTAGGCAAGGAACATCGGACCGCGATTTTCCCGAAATTGATTTTCACTTTGAAGTCAGGGCTTAATTTACACCTTGGTGAACCTAACTATGATATTAAAAAGTTGGCTGTTGAGTGTTCTACGAAGCGGATGTATCCTGACGTTTTGAGCTATGATACGTTGAAAAAGATTACTGGATCCTTTAAGTGTCCGATGGGTTGTCGGTCTTTCTTACAAGGCTGGAAAGATGCGCAAGGTAAGGAAGTCAATTCAGGGCGGATGAACTTAGGGGTGGTAACGGCTAATTTACCTCGGGTTGCGATGGAAAGTCATGGCGATAAACAACTTTTCTGGGAAATTTTTAATGACTTAATGCAAACTTGCCATGAAGCCTTAGCGTTTAAAGGTCGTCGGGCTGCAGAAGCTAAGCCAATTAATGCACCGATTTTGTATCAATACGGGGCCTTTGGTAAACGTTTAGCCGAAGATGGTACTGTGAATGATCTCTTTAAGAATGGTCGTGCCACGATTTCTCTCGGCTACATTGGCTTGTATGAAGTTGGCAGCATCTTCTATGGTCCGAATTGGGAACATAATCAAGAGGCACATGATTTTACAGTGGAAATTGTGAAACGAATGCATGACTTATGTGCCAAGTGGGAGCGGGAAGATGCGGATCATTGGCATTACAGTGTGTACTCTACCCCAAGTGAGAGTTTGACGGACCGTTTTTGCCGGTTAGATAAAGCGCGCTTTGGTCAGGTGAAAGATATTACGGATAAGGATTACTACACGAACTCTTTCCATTACGATGTTCGTAAGCACCCGACGCCATTTGAAAAGCTCGACTTTGAAAAGGATTATCCATATTATGCTGCTGGTGGTTTTATCCACTACTGTGAATACCCGAATTTAAAACAAAATCCGGCAGCGCTTGAAGCCGTTTGGGACTATGGCTATGACAAGATTGGGTATTTGGGAACCAATACGCCGATTGATAAATGCTACAAGTGTGGTTTTGCTGGTGAGTTTAAAGCGACTGCTAAGGGCTTTCAGTGTCCCGTTTGTGGTAACCATGATCCGCAGACTTGTGATTGTGTCAAGCGGACTTGTGGCTATTTAGGGAATCCGTTACGCCGGCCAATGGTTCATGGTCGTCATGAAGAAATTGTGCACCGGGTAAAGCATATGAGTCGTGGTTTTGCTGAAGCAGCGGCAGAAAAGGAAATTGCTAAAAATGCCAAGTAGGGATAAAAATTCACAGGAAGGACCAGATGTTCGTGGCAACCTGATTAAAATTAGCGTGGATGGCGAATCAATTTTTGTCAATCCTGATGAATATAAACCCCAAGTGGCTAAGAAGCCAACTAATGAGACTGCGCCTAAGCGGCTACCTAAAAATCCCAAATCTAAAGAGTGGGATTCAAAGGATTATTCGCTCCACAAGATTGCGGACTATAAGCCGTTCAACTTCGTTGATGGGGAAGGCGTCCGTTGTTCGCTCTATGTTTCAGGGTGTTTGTTCGATTGTCCGGGATGCTACAATTTAGCGGCGCAGAACTTCAACTATGGGCGACCATATACGCAAGAGTTAGAAGATCACATTATTGCGGACATGTCGCATGATTATGTGCAAGGATTGACGCTACTAGGCGGCGAACCATTTCTAAATACCTGGGTTTGCTTGAAGTTAATCAAGCGGGTCCGTCGTGAGTTTGGCCACAAAAAGGATATTTGGTCTTGGTCTGGCTATAGCTGGGAGGAACTCCTGCAGGAGACGCCTGATAAGTTAGAAATGCTCAAGCTAATTGATATTTTAGTGGACGGGCGCTTTCTTGAAGGAAAGAAAGACCTCACCTTACAATTCAGGGGGTCTAGCAATCAGCGAATTGTTGATGTCCAGCAGTCACTAAAGGCCGGGAAAGTCGTCATTTGGCATAAGTTAGTCAGATAATAATCGCCGTAATTAAAAAAAGGATGTGCCAAAGCACATCCTTTTCTTTATGGTTAATTTTTGTTACACTAGCTGGAATGACGGTCAGAACAGGAGTGTACATGAGAATCCAGGCAAAATCAGGGACAATTAAGGAAATTAGCTTAAGGTGGCTTATTTTAGGTGAACTCGTGACATGGATTGGTTCGAGTTTTATTTGGCCACTCACCTCAGTTTATCTGAATAAGCAATTACATGTAAGCTTGACCATGGTTGGGCTAGTCTTAGCATCTAATTGTATTGCTTCTATCGTGACCTCGCTGCTCGCTGGTAAATGTTTTGATCGATTCAATCCGTATCCTTTGATTGTGATTGGCATTGGTCTTAGCACCTTGACCCTATATTTGTTAGCCGCTTTTCATGGTTGGCCGGCTTATTGGGGCTGGATGATTATTACAGGCTTATTAAGCGGCTGGAATGGGACGCTCATTAATGCCATTGGCACGAGCTTAAAACGTTATAGCAGCCGCTATGTGTTTAATATTCTTTATTTTGCCCAAAATTTAGGTGTGGTCATTGGTACCATCGGGGTCGGCTACCTGTATGATTTTTCCATTACCTGGCTCTTTATTTTAGCAGCGAGTTTGTATTTAATCGCGTTTGTGAATGCAATTTGGCATTATCGCCCGATTAGCCAGTTCCATCGGCGTCGTCAGGCAGCCGTCCGTCAAGGCCAGCAGCATCTGCAAGTGGTCATGCCCAAAATTAATTTAGCGATGATTTTCGGGTTGTTTACGGCGTTAGCAGTCACTTGGCTCATGTATATGAATTGGGAGTCTAATTTATCAGTTTATATGGTCTCGCTGGGAATTCCGTTTCATCGGTATAGTTTGTTGTGGACCATTAATGCGGGGATTATTGTGTTAGTACAAATCTTATTGGCGCGTTATCCGCATTTGTTTCGGCACTTGTTTTGGCAAATTATCTTTGGACTTGTGATGTTTTCCTTATCCTTTGTCACGTTAATGTTTGCTAAAGATTTCTCCCATTTTGTGCTATCAATGGTCATTTTAACGGCTGGAGAAGCTACGGCATTTCCGGCCATTCCGGCCTTTGTGAATGAGCTAACGCCGTTAGCCAACAAAGGTAAGTATCAGGGGATGAGTTTGGTCGCTTCCTCGATTGGGCGTGCTTTAGGACCAGTCGTTGGTGGTGTCGTGATTGATCGACAGGGTTATTTGGCCTTGTTCATTGTCGCCGCTATGGCTATTTTCCTCATGATTATTTTATTATTGCCCCTGTATCATTTCTGTCGCAGGCGCCTTACCTGGTTTAAGTAACGGGTTTGGCATGCTTTTCATTAAAATGTTATAATCAACTTGATAATTTTTAATTTTATAAATAGAAGGGGCTTGTTTAATGACAAAACCTAAGCAGATTCGTGGCGGTGCTGGTGATATTCTTGAAGCTAAAACTGGTGTCCGACCACAAGATAATTTATATTTGGCAGTTAATGCCGATTGGATTAACCAAGCGGTGATTCCTTCCGACCGTTCTCGGACGAGCTCCTTTGATGGCATTGATTTAAATGTCGAAAAGGCCTTAATGGCTGATTTTGCAGCGTTTGCTGCTGGTACTAAAGACTTACCTCAGGTGCCTAATTTTGATAAAGCGGTCGCTTTATATCAATTGGCACGTGATTTTGATAAGCGGAACCGCGAAGGGGCAGATCCGATTCAAGCGGATCTCGCACAATTGACCAGCTTAAAGGATTTTGCTGCGTTCAATGCCAAGGCAGCAGATCTTGCTAAAAATGCCTTTAGCTTGCCATTTTCATTCTCAGTTGATGCTGATATGAAAAATACCAAAGTGAACGTGACCTTCTTTGGTGGACCAAGCACGTTCTTACCAGACATCACAACTTACCAAACGGATGGTGCGGCTAAATTGTTGGCCGTCTTAGAAAAACAATCCGTAAAGTTGCTCACGATGGCTGGGGTAGATGCTGAAGCCGCTGCAAGCTATGCCACTGCTGCGATTGCTTTTGATAAGCGGATTGCGGGGTTGGTTAAGTCAGCTGAGGAATGGGCTGATTATCCAGCAATGTACAACCCAATGTCCTTTGCGGCATTTGCGGCCAAATTTGATCAGTTTGACATGGCACAGGTAGCACCAGCAATTTTAGGTGAAACGCCAGAACGAATCATTAATACCGATCCGAGATTTTTGGATGAAGTTAATGACCTCCTTAATGTTGATAACTTTGCTGAACTCAAAGGCTGGCTCTTAGTTAAGTTCATTAATGGCGCTGCTGCTAGTTTGTCTCAAGCTTTCCGTGAAGCTGCCTTTCCATTTAGTCAGGCCTTGTCTGGTCAACCAGAGCTCACTTCTGGCGAGAAGCAGTCTTACTACTTTGCTAATAGTGAATTTAGCGATGTGGTTGGGGTTTACTACGGCCAGACCTACTTTGGCAATCAGGCTAAAAAAGATGTGCTTGACATGATTCATAAGATGCTGGTAGTTTATGAACAACGTTTGCAAAATAATAGCTGGTTATCTGAAGCCACTAAGGCAAAAGCTATTGTGAAATTGCAGGCGTTAATCTTAAAGGTGGGTTATCCAGATAAGATTGAAGCGATTTATGACCGCTTGCAGGTTACTCCAGCCAGCGCCGGTGGAACGCTTTACAGCAATGTACGTGCTGCCGCTGTCACTACTCAAGCCTATGAGCTGGAAAAACTTCACCGGCCAGTTGATCGCACAGTTTGGCTCATGCCAGGAAACCTCGTTAATGCTTGTTATGATCCGCAACGTAACGATTTAACGTTCCCAGCTGCCATTTTACAGGCCCCATTCTATGACTTGAAGCAGAGCCGGGCTGCTAACTTTGGTGGGATCGGTACCGTCATTGCGCATGAAGTTTCGCATGCGTTTGACAATAATGGGGCTAAATTCGATGAATTTGGGAACATGGTTGATTGGTGGAAGAAGGCTGATTTTGCTGAATTTAAGAAGCGGACTGAAGCCGAAATTACACTATTTGATGGGATTCAATATGGTCCCGTTAAATTAAACGGGAAGCAAATTGTTTCTGAAAATATTGCTGATCAAGGTGGCTTAACGGCCGCTGTCCAAGCAGCCAAAGATGAAGGCAATGATTTACATGAATTGTTTGAAAACTTTGCCCGGGTATGGGCCAACAAGCAATTAACGGAATCAATTAAGACACAAGTTGCGGTTGATGTTCATGCACCCGGTCCAGAACGGGCTAACGTGCAATCACAATCACAAGATGAGTTCTACATCACCTTTGATGTTAAACCAGGTGATGGGATGTATTTGGCACCAGAAGAGCGGGTGCATATCTGGTAATGATGAGCTAATCAAAAAGTCACGATAACTTAGTTGTCGTGACTTTTTTGAATGGTTAAGCTTTGTGAGTGGTCGGCTTAATTCTTCTGATATAAGAAGGATTAGGTGCCCCTAAAATCAGTGGTACGCGTTCAATCACAGTATCGGCATACTCGAGCCCAAACCATGAGGCTGGATTGCTAGAGAGGTTTTGCAGCCAGACACGAGCCGTGACAATCCATTTTTCATAGCCTGTAAGCTGTGTTTGGGGACTGACAACATCATTCACAATGACAAAGGAGAAGTCACCGACATCACGCCCTGGCGTCGTGGTATAGGCTTGTGGTTGTGCTTCAATCGTCCCGTCAGCAATTAAATCGTGGACAATTTGTCGTAAGTAGATATTCACGCTGGCCTGTTTCTTAAATCCCAAGTAGAGCTGAATATTAATCACATTTTTGGTGCCGAAAGTGTTGATGGCATAACGCGCCGTGTAAGGTTCATTCGTGACATTTACGGTCACGAACCAATAAGCACTAGCTCGCTTGGGGCGCTTATCTAAGATAGAATAGAGAATTTCACGCTTGATAAATTCATTATTCTTTACCTTGGCCATGTAGACTAAATTGGTGGCATAAGTGGGATAATCTGTATCATGTGAGAGTTCAGTCAGCATCGTCGTGTATTCGTCTAAGCGGACATAAAAATCTTTAGCTTCACGTTTGTCGCGAACTTTATTCCCAAAGAACCAGATATACATGATAATGCCAATGAGTCCAGCAATAATGACGGTAACATAACCCCCATGAACGAATTTTACCAGACTTGAAATTAAGAACATGACCTCAATTAAGCCAAAGAAGATGAGGAACAGGGCACGCCAAGGCCAAGCAAAGCCTTTATTACCCAAGTATTCGGTTAACAGTACCGTTGTCATCAGCATGGTGACCGTAATGGCTAAACCATAAGCAGCTTCCATATGTTGCGAAGTCCGGAAGAATAAAACGATGGCAATTGTCGCAATACATAGCATTTTATTCACAGCTGGAATATAGATCTGACCATGTTCATTAGAAGGGTAAGTGATGTTCATTTTCGGGAGGAACTTTAACCCACTGGCTTCGGAGACGAGGGTGAACGACCCGGTAATTAAAGCTTGTGACGCAATAATCGCCGCAAAGGTTGCTAAAATAATGGCAAACAAACGAAATGGTAGCGGCACTGCTTCGAAGAAGGGATTAAAATCGGCTGTAGAGTTTTGAAAACCCGTGTGCTGTAAAATCCACACGCCTTGGCCCAGATAATTAAGGGTGAGACAGGCAAAGACAAATGGCCAAGAGCCAATAATGTTGGCTTTACCCACATGACCAACATCAGAATATAAAGCTTCTGCCCCCGTGGTCGCCAGGAAGACCGATCCCAAAATAAAGACTCCGACTTTATTCATTGGACTAAATAGAATACGAACCGCCCAGATAGGATTGATTGCTTCTAGGATGGACCAATCATGAGCCACATTAATAATCCCAATGATGCCTAAAAAACCAAACCAGAGAATCATGATTGGCCCAAACCCACGTCCAATTAAGGTGGTTCCCATGCGTTGAATGACAAAGAGCAGTAATAAAATAGCGATGGTAATCACCAATACCTGACTCTGAGTTGAGACCAGGACGTGTTTGCCAAACATCATCCCTTTCAGTCCTTCAATTGAAGTCGTTACCGTAACGGCAGGCGTTAGGGTACCATCTGCTAGCAACGCAGCACCGCCAACTAGGGCGGGAATGACGAGCCATTTGGCACGTTTACGCACTAAGGCGTAAAGTGCAAAGATGCCACCTTCACCATGGTTGGTTGCCTTTAAGGCAATTAACACGTATTTGACTGTCGTTAGTAAGGTTACGGTCCATAGAATCAATGAAATGGCACCAATAATCAATTCACGACTGGCATTTGCAATGCCGCCATTTTCGGCTAGAATTGCTTTCATGACGTAGAGTGGGCTAGTTCCAATATCGCCATAGACAATCCCAATGGTGATTAGAAACCCAGCAGCGGTGAGTCGCTTTTTAGTTGAATCCATAATATGCTCCTTCAAAGCTGGAATAATTAAAAAAAGAATGTCAAATGACATTCTTTAATGGAATCTATTTTCCGACATTTGAGTCAGTTAGGCAAGCATTAAGATAAAGAACCAGGGATTTGTTGCCGACGTTTTTCGTACCATTTCTCCCAATCAGCGTAATCAGTCATTTCAGCAGGCTTGACTTCAGCTTCTTTTTCAATTTCAGCCAATAAACTTAAGAAGTTATCGGCGTGACGATGCAAGATGTGCTTAATGAGTGAACGGCGTGAGAGCACTTTATTATTAATCAGGTATTGATTAATATCTACCATATTGTGATCAGTATCAAATAGATTCATTAACTCTAAGTCGTGCTGATCAAATTCTGAGATATAAAAGTTAGTGAAGTTCTTAAGATACTCAGGTTGTTCTTGATAAGTTTCCTCGGGCATGGTGACGCGATCAGCTTCAGGCATGACGACTTTAAGTAAATCATCGTCAGCTTCAGCTTGCGTATTTTTTTCTTCTTCAGTCAAGGTAGTGCGCTCCTTTATAAAAATTCAGATAAAAGTCACTAATATCTTACCTAGTTTAGCATAGAAAAGCAACTAAATCGCTATTTCTGTAGCCAATTACGGACATCTTCAGCTGTAATTTGGCTCGGTTGCGTGTGGCCGTTAGCAGCTGCTTGACGGTAAAGATTAATAATATCTTGTGGGCTCCAAGAGTTGGCATAAAAGCCTAATTGATTTAGCTGTTTCCGGATGGCTTCAACCATAGTACTGTCAACGGTCTTACCTTGGACTTTTTGATCACCAGTAGTGGCACCTTTGCCTTCAACAGGCGTTTTAGGTTGTTTATTTCGAGCTATTTTTTGTTTCTTGGTGTTCTTGGTTTTACTACTTGCTGAGCTGTTAGATGAGCTGTTAGATGAACTGCTTGATGAACTGCTTGATGAATTATCACTAGCATCATTACTATCTGCTTGCGCCTTGGCATCTTTTAACCCTTGTTTAGCTTCAGCTAGATAACGCCGGTAGGCGCTGCCGGTGATATATGGTAGGGCTAATACTTGTTGGTAATATCCTACTGCTGCTTGATAGCTCCCCTTATTTTCAGCTTTTAGGGCATTTTCCATTAACGGCTTAATTTCATGCTCGTAGTTGTCTTTGGCACTAAGAACACTGCTCTTGAGGGTCCGTGCTTGTTGCCGCAGTAAGCTGTAGCCATTTGCAGGTGCTAAGACGCGCTTAATTGCGCTAAGGGCTAACTGATAGGCGCCACGTTTAAGATCAGCGGTGGCAGTCGCCATATGTTCCGCTTGGCTGGCATATGTGTTAGCCAGTGGAGTTGCTTTAATGCTATAAGCTTGGTTAAAAGCAGTCATCGCTGCGTCGTAATGTTTTTGCACGACCGCTGTTTTACCATTGGTCATTGCACTATTGTAAGCTGTGTTGGTTCGTCCTTGTTTAGCTTGTCTGTTGGCAAAAAAGATACCACCGCCAAGTACGGCTAGGATGATGACAGTTGCAGTGGCGACTAAAGTCGATTTCTTCATATCAATTACCTCCCAAATAATGCTCTAGCTCCATATTATACCAGAATTTTGCGTATCAAATATTTTGTCAATAAATTAAAATAATCTGTTTAATTTCCTGTCACTCAATCGTTAGTATTAATGTAAGCTAACTGCGCAGTTAATTACACCAAAACCCGAAAACACCCACGAGGATTAAGTGAAGGAGCCATTGTGATGCAATTAGTGACCCAAGAAGTTGTCTTTACCTTTGCAAACGACAAGTATAAAGACGGCTTGAAAAAGCAAACTTATGCCAACGTCAAACTTGATGTGACCAGCGCCCAACTACAAGAAGTCGGTTCAGCCCTAGCTCGCCTGCGGGGAGACCAACTCAACGGGGTTGGCTTGCTACAGCACCAAATGATTCCAATGACGCCAGCATTAGCTGAGTAATTCTATTCGTTACTTTTTTGGGGGAACAAATATGACAACAACTAAAACTTTAAGATTGGTGTTTTTAAATGGTGCTGGTAAGCAAGGCTCATGGTCGTTACCCGCATTAGATAACTTGGAAGAGCCGGTTGTCGTGGCTGCTATGAAGGCCATTACACAAGCCAACATCTTTGCCAAAAGAGGGGTGGATTTGTATCAAACTCCAAAAGCTGCTGAATACATTGAACGAACCGTTACAGGTATTTTTGGTAATCATGCAGATTAGTCGGTTAGGGTTAAAAATATGGCACCTGTGTTGTAACATGTGACAGCATGGCTCATTGCAATGAAAAGACGACCGTAAGGTCGCCTTTTTTGCGCGCATCAATTATTTTATTAGCCATGATATCGCTTGAAATATTACTTTTTGACTACAGAAATTATAATTCGGTTGTTTAAAATTTAGTTCATTGTACAATGAAGAGCATCTATGAGAGGAGGGGAATGGTGAGTATGAGACATAAACTAATCAATAAGATAGCGGTAGCGACCATGCTTGCAGGCGTTGCTGGCCCAGTAGCCACTGGGGTGACGGGATTTAAGGCAGCCCAGTTGACAACAGTCTCGGCGGATTTCGTTCCTAATCCTCAACAATTTTTGCAAATTGCGATTGGGCAGGCACAACGTGCAGCCAAGAAGTACGGTGTTTACCCTTCAGTTATGATTTCTCAGTCTATTTGGGAGTCTGGTTGGGGCGCTTCAGGTCTGGCCGTGCAAGCTAATAATCTTTTTGGGATTAAAGTTGGTAATGGCTGGACGGGTGAGCAAATTATAATGAAGACTGGGGAAGAAACAGTTAATGGTAAAAAGTATAACATCATGGCTGCTTTTCGAAAGTACCCTTCATATGAAGCTTCCTATGATGACAACGGAGCAGTATTACGCTATAACCCTAACTATTACAGCAAGACATTTTTAGAAAATTCTAATTCTTATAGTACGGCTGTAAAGGGCCTAAAAGCTTATGCAACGGCTCATGACTATATAACTAAAATTGGAAAACTTGTTAGTCAATCCGGGTTAAATCAATATGATCCGACGATTAGCTGGCCTAATACCACTTACTATGCAAGTCAAAATGCCCATACTTACGGGGCACCGACTAATCATGATGTCACTTGGGTGAGTGGCAACATTGTCAAGGGTCAAAAGTATGTCGTTGATAAAATGATTTCTTACCCTGATGGCTCTAAGCGTCTGCATCTAGCAGGTCTAGGCTGGGTTAACAATACTGTCGTCAGCACGACGCCGGGTGGGCAACAGACATCGCAACCCGCTAAACCGAAAACACCTGCTAAACCGAAGGTACCGGCTCCTAAGCCAGTGGTCGTCAAGAAACCTAAAAAAGTTAAGAAACCCAAGCATACTAAGCATACTAACGTTCGCTACTTTACCACTAAGAAGAGTCGCCGCTTGCTAGTGGTACATCGTGCTTATCTCTACGGACTTAACCGTAAACGGGTGGCTGGTAATGTCGCCGCTGGCTCTTATGTTAATACATATGGATATGTGCTGATTTTTGGTCATAAATATTATGAGCTGGCTGGTCACAAGTATTTAGCCGCTGGAAATATTGATGGTACTGGCCGTATTTTAAGACGCCGTGCATACCTTTATAACAGTGCAAGGCGCCGAGTTGGTAAAAGAACTTACCGAGTAGGTTTAGCAATTAGAACTTATGGCGACACTGTTTCACTTGCTGGCAAAGCTTACTACCTAGTTGGTAGAAACCAGTATATCAAGCGTACTAATTTCTAAAGATTGAGAGGCGTTTATGGCTTTATTGAAGCAAACACGAGTGGCCATTATTTTAGCATTGGTAGCAGTGATTGGCGTTGCTGGTTTCAGCTGGTCCAAATGGGGTGACAGCCAGGTTAGTGGTGCGGCCTCGATTAATAGCTTAGCCGTACAAAATCGGTATGTGGGTGTCAGCTCACTGACAAAGTTATTAAAACAGCGCGGCATGGCTTACCATCCTTTTTCCAGTTTTTCTTATGGGACGTCAAATCATCAACCTAACGGTATTGTCATACACGAAACCGCGACGCCAGATGCGACCGCTTGGGATGAGGCCCAGTACTTTAACAACAATTGGGCTTCATCAGAAACCTATGTGCATGCGATTGTTGATGACAAACAAGTGATTCAACTGATGTCACCAAAGCTTGGCGTATGGGGTGCGGGCCCAGTTGCTAATAGCCGCTTCATCCAAGTTGAGCTAGCTGAAGTGAATACCCGTGACAAGTTTGCGAAGTCCGTTAATAATGATGCGATTTATATTGCCGGATTGTTGCACCAATACAATTTAAAGCCGATTCGCGCAACGTCGCAAAATGCATCGACCGCGACCATCTGGACACATAATGCCGTCTCTAACATTTTAGGCGGGACTGACCATACTGACCCCATTGGCTATTTCCACCGCTGGGATTACAGCATGGGTGAGTTTTTTGACTTGATTGTCCACTATTATAATCAGCAATCAGGTACCACGAATGATGCTGGCAACAGCAGTAGTTCTAGTCAAGCCTCAACCAATGCTAAGACGAGTACCTCAAGTAATAAACAAGCAAGTTCCCAGTCACAGAAGCCACTCCCACCATTACCACAAGGACATACGAGAAGATTGGTTCATGCGGCTTATCTCTATAATAGTGCCGGGCATGTTACCAGTACCCACAAGGCAAGTGGTAGCGAAGTGACGGTCTATGGTACTCGGATGTTTGCCGGGCGTAAGTTCTATCAAGTGAGCCGGTATCGTTACATCGTCGCTTATAATCTTGATGATCAGCTAAGACGCTTAGGTCATGCGGCTTATGTCTATCAAGCCAATGGTCATAATACAGGGACCCTTAAGTCAGCTGGAAGTCAGGTTCATGCGTACGATAGCCTAACTTTACGGGGACGTAAGTTCTATCAAATTGGTAATAACCGTTATGTGGTGGCGACTAATATTGATGGCAATGAGCGACGTCTTAAGTCTAATGCCTATCTTTACAAGGCAAATGGTCGTCGTTATGGCAGACAGATTTTGCGGCGGCAAACCATTGCGAGAACCTATGGTAGCCGGGTTAAATTACATGGGAAGTATTATTACCAGCTCTTTCCATATGCGCTGGTCAAGGCCGCTAACTTTTATTAAGCGTTTGACTGAAAAGCCACAATCGATTTTAGATTGCGGCTTTTTTGTTAGCAGAAAATGGTTACGGCTGTAGGCTAATTTTCTTAAGCCAACTAATTCAGACAAAATGTTCAATATGACTAGGAATTCTTTTTCTTAATGTGTAAAATGTATGTGAAGTGTTGCATAAACAAAGGAGATATTTCATGGCTAAATTAGTATTAATCCGTCACGGACAAAGTGAATGGAACCTCTCAAACCAATTTACCGGTTGGGTTGATGTCAACCTTTCAGATAAGGGAGTTGAAGAGGCTAAGAAGGCAGGTCGTCTGCTCAAGGAACACGGCTTGGAATTTGATCAAGCTTATACCTCAGTGTTAACACGTGCAATTAAGACGTTACACTTTGCACTAGAGGAAAGTGGTCAACTCTGGATTCCAGAAACTAAGAGCTGGAGATTAAACGAACGTCATTATGGTGCTTTACAAGGTTTGAACAAGAAAGCCACTGCTGAAAAGTATGGTGATGACCAAGTTCATATCTGGCGTCGTTCATACGACGTTTTACCACCAGCAGTTGCTGATGATTCTGAATTCAGTCAAACACATGACCGTCGTTATGCTGATCTTGACCCACAAATCGTACCAAAGGCTGAAAACTTGAAGGTTACTTTGGAACGCGTTATGCCATTCTGGGAAGATCATATTGCACCAGATTTGTTAGCAGGCAAGAACGTCATTATTGCTGCGCATGGCAACTCATTACGGGCTTTAACGAAGTATATTGAAAACATTTCTGATGCTGATATTATGGATCTTGAAATGAAGACCGGTGAGCCAGTTGTTTATACCTTTGACAAGCAATTGAAGGTTGTTAACAAAGAGAAGCTTGACGATTAATTAACACTAACAAGCACCTACAATGAGGAGCTTTTTATCAACTTGTTCCAAAAATCTATTATTATTTCTAAATTTTTAAAGAACAA
>JAKDPD010000034.1 GCA_030455605.1 Lactobacillus sp. | reverse complement strand
TGTTGAAACCATCTTCCTTATAGCTACGCGATTATCACTATCATAAAGTTTGTTCAAAGCTATCTCCTCCTAACAAATTAGAATACCATATTACTCTTTCTATTTTCAAGAGTATATTTTACTATATGTGGAATATACTCGCTTCAACAATTCTCCATTCTTATTAATTACCTTTTCCTCCCAACCAAATTAAAATTGCGACGCTTCTTATCCCTGTACCATCTATCTAGCCGGGAATCAGCCTGTACCCACTCTGGCGGCTCGTACCCGTATTTGCTGTGTATCATTACTGCCATGACGTCACTCCTAAATTTATGTATTAAAAAAGCCCAGTAATTAGCTGGGCTTGCTTAGATCAACTAGTACCCAAACGCCATTTTTTTCTGGTTATCCTAAGCAATGGTTATCATACCACAGCGCACGTGTTTCTGCATGTAATTTTGTGGTCAGATTAATTGCGCTGATTATGTGCTTGGTAGGGATTTGCACCCTACATAACAACACCATCCTGTATTGTCTCTTGAAACGTCTACCTATTCCACCGCAAGCACAGCCAATGTAAACAAGGCGATGAGAGTTCATGTTATGAAGTTAATTGTCAACACGACTCCAGCCACATCTCAAGCTTTCAGCAGTTTAGTGACTTGCTTGGGTCACGTGATAGCGCGGGCCAAATTGCACACTTGTTTCAGATCAGTGACTTGGTCCGCTGCCTATATCGCCGGTAGGACTCGAACCTACATCCCATTGTGGCTTGCCAATTAGCCCACAGCGATACTCACATTTAACGGCCGACGTTAAATACGAAGACTAATGCCGGCGGCAGAGAGGAGCGCATCACCCCTTATAAATCCGCCGGCAACGTAGCCTGCTGGACTCGAACCAGCGACAACCTGATTAACAGTCAGGTGCTCTACCAACTGAGCTAAGGCCACAATAATGCTAGGTAATAATTGCCCGGGGTGGCTTACCTAACATTCGATAATACTAATTTACTCCCCTTTTTGACTTATTTACCGGAATCAACACGGAAACTTGTCGGAATTTACTCGGAATTTTGTCGGAGTAAATTCATTCCTCGTCGTAGTGAGCAATAATCTCTGGCTCATACTTTTTAACGATCAGGTCTTCCACGCCATCCGGATATATCTCAGCGAACATTAACTGGGCTTGTTTCAAATACTTATTAAATGTTTTGTCGGAGATATTCAGGCTAATCATGCACTTAGTTTTCGAATACCGTTTAACATAGAGCAGCATTAATAGCTCTGAATATTTCTCCGTTTCTTCATCAATTGTAACAGCTTCAATGACCTTGACAACTAAATTAGCCATAAAATCATCGTTAGCTTTACTAACTTGCTTGTCTTCAATATGGTTGCCATAGCTAGGACTTTTAGGCATTCCGTCCATTGCTGGACTTTGCAGGTTGAAATTAACCCTGCGAGCTCGTAGTCGCCATTTCCAATAGTCTTTTAGCACCCGTTCCGCATTAGCAATTGTTCGTTCTTCATCAACGTCCTTAAAAATGCTCTCCATCACTGCCACCCCTTGTTTTGACTGTGCTATAATTAATTTATTCGGAATCAATTGTCGCGGCGTCAGCAATGGCAGCGCTTTTTATGTGTTATACTTACAACGGTCATTCGAGTGGTCCCGTGACTAGTCGCCCTAGTAGGCGGCTTTTTGTTTACTCTCGCGATCACTCAACTCCATTTCGATGTCAGTCATGCCTGTTCACCCACCACATTAGTACCAAACTAACGATTACAATCGTAGCAGTTGCAATAGCCCAATATCCTAACAATTGCAACGGGGAAGAATTCCAAAGAAGTTCAAATATCTGTCTCACTTGTCTTCCTCCACTTGATATCCATCTAGCCACGCACGGGCAAATGTTTCCGAATTATCTTCCATATACTTATCCATCTTATCTGATCTGAAAGGATAGTGCATGGCGTCCCAAATATCACGATAGCTTAACTTCATATGATTAATATAATCATTAACATAGTATGGGATTACTGGTAACTCGGCATACGTCTTCTCGAACACATCATCTGCAATCACTTCAATCTCATCTGCTTCTTTAACAACCCAATCGCCAGCCTCAAGAACAACTCCCGTATCATCATCTGAATCTTGACAAACGTCGTCAACTAGCATTGAATAATAAGCAGGTTTTTCTGTAATTGCGTCAATGAGGCCACTTGGGATAACACTATATCCAAATACTAGTTTTTGACTGCCATCAAACTTTTCTGCCTCAAGTGGTTGTTTACGATAAAATTTCATTTGTCTTCCTCCAATAGCTCCGGGTTCTCGTGCACGTTGCCAATAACCTTTGAACCGTGAGTTTCACCTATAAGGTCAAATCTGCTGATAGTTCCAACTACATCAGCTAAAAATTTACCGTTAGCAAATTTAACAATTGAACGATACTTCCGATTTTCTAAAATATCGCCTTCATAAATTTCCTTGCCGTTCATGTCTTTCAGGCCGGTAAACTGTTCAAGCTCAAACAGTGCGCCAATTCCACCCTCAAGCAGTGCGCCAATTCCATCAACTTTACCATCGTTAGAATAACTACCGTTGCCATCGGTGCTAGCTTCTGCCCAATAGGCTTGGCCATTAATAAATTCGATATTGTCAGGTAATAACATTTTATTCTGAATTTTGTCCCACGCTCTAAACTTAATCATCGTCGCCATCCCCTATCAAATCATCTAGTTCATTAATGGCCTGTTGAACACCAGCAGCCTCACTTTTAAGCTCAAACATCAAACACTGGTTGCGGTCCCTCGCCAATCTCCTACGCAACTCTTTCATTCCACTATTCATTTGCCGGTGCTTCCGTTTAATCGTTGAACGTTTCTTAGTGTGTTTAGGCATCTTCGTCCTCCGTGATTTCATCTATTTCTACTCTAGGATTTCGTTTATCAACGGCAAATTCGTCCTGGAATCCTGTGATGTGCTTTCGATTGTCGTTGCCTAAAAGCCCAGCCTTCATAAAGCCGTCCAGCACAAACTTTTTAGCAAACGCGACATTATCCGCATCTTTCCGGTTGTTATTCGTGTACCACGTAAATTTAAGCTTGCAAGGCCAGCTGAATTCGACTCCAGAATTTCGACTTGCTCGCGCATATACACTACATAAGGCCGTGTACCGCTTCTTTAGTTTAGCTGCGGCATATCTGTTGGCCCGTTCAGCCTTGATGTACTCATTTAAGCTAGGTAGTTCGCCCTTAATCACGACTTTGTTCATGCTTTCGGCACCCAACTAATGTAATAGCCATTAACGACCCCGTTAGACATACTGGCCTGTCTAATCGAAAACTCTGGGGCGTCAATCCTCTCACATAATCGTGCCAGTGTTTGATAGGCGATCACTTCATCAGGATTGTTATACTTCTCAGCACGCCAGTAACCGTTAGTCAGTGGCAGGCTGTATTTGTGGACTAAATCCTTTACCCGCTTAAGCTCAATCGACGTACTTTCTGATATTTGTCTGAGAGAATGTTTGCCATGCTTATGTGCTTGCCGAATGGCTTTAATATCTTCACGTTCTCCCTGCTTCGGATCTTGTTTCATACTGGCTAGGTAGGCCGCATCACTGCGTACCTTAGTCCCAGGCTTAACCAGTCTAACCGGAAACGGCCATTCACCAGATTTGTAGTTATGTTGCGCGAGCTTAAACATTTCCGGTTCGGGCCCGATTGCTAGTGGGTGATCGATATCGGGTAGATCAGCGTTAATTACTAGCACCTGTGTTTTAGTCATGCGCTCACCTCCGTTTGCAATCCTTGTCTAGCTTGCTCTAGATCAATAAAATACTCGGCTGGTTTACCCCAACATTGGGTCAAATCAAAATTTAAGCCATCCCGCTGATATTCAATAATTAAAACCTCGAGTGCAAATAGCTTGTACTCATGAGCGCACACCTCATCTTGCGCACTACCACCGGCCTTTAAATGCCGCTTCATACGCTGCTTAGTCCAATGCAGTGCCGATGATTCATAGGCATGGTTAGCGGCTAACTTGACTAATTGATTGCCCCAATTCATTTAGCTTCCTCCTGACTGTTCATGAACGCTAGGAACGCCTCGTCACTCATATCTTCCTGCTGGTTATCGCTTGAGTTTGGCTTAGAATCCGCCTGAGAAGCGCCGTTTTGCATCCACTTTGGCGTAACTTCTTTACGGCGTGGCTTTGAATAGCCACTAGGTTTTCTTTCGCTCTTCATGCGGTCGTCATGATTAGCAGCAGCCTTTTTAGCCTGCTCTAACGTCGTAATATTTCGTTTCTTCCAGCCCGCAACAATTGCACGAACGTATTTCAAACATGCATTAGATCCAATCTGATGTTCTCCAGCAACCCAAATTGCATAGGCAATCACCTCAGGCTTGAACTCTTCCAGCCATTCATCAATCTCAGGTCGGGCAATACCATTTGGAAATCCCCACAGGTTGGTCCAATCGTTAATGACCTGCTCGCGCGTCACGCCCGCGTCATCATCATAAGAGTCAGTATCAGTCAAGTCAGGGTCAGTACTAGTAAGTTCTTTATGTTCTACTGGTTGACCTCCACCTTGCCCAACCGGTTGGCCTACTTCATCTAAACCAGTTGACCTACTTTTATGACTTGTAGTTGGGTTACTGGTTGGGTAACCAGCTGACCTACTATATAAATTAATAATGCGATATTCAGGTGGTTTCACATTTTTCTTGCCTCTAACGTATTTAATTAGTCCTAGTTGCACTAATGAGTTGCGTGCTTTATCGAGGCCGGGTGCGGATAGTCCTGTCAGACTGAGTAATGCCGAATTTTTCATGCGAAACTGAACGTCCAACTTGCCTTCATCGTTCGCATAGTCTAGTAACTCGCGATACAGATTATTTTGGCCGTTAGAGACACTCGCTTCATACATTTTAAAATTACGGTACGCTCGTCGTTGTTTGAAGTAATCCAAATTCGTCCCTCCTTTACTAATGGGCCTTTCACCCGTTCGGTGGATTCAGTCACTGCTGCATTCAAGCCAATTCGAATGTTTATTTCTTATCAAATGCCGCTAGCAACCCTTGTAGCTGGCTCTTAGCATCCTCTGCTTGTGCTACTGTTAGATTCTTCCAATCGTCGTCAGTCCCTTTCCAATCAGGGACAATTTGTTGAATAACCTCATTAGTCACCGATAATGGTGTGCCATTCTTGGTTTGGGTGGCCAGTTCACCAGCAAGGTTAGCAATCTCACTTGTCTGCTTTGAACTAGCAATGATGTTGGTAGGATCAAAATCTTCATTTACTTCATCGTCAGTTGCGGGCTGTTGCTTGCCAGCTAGTAATAATTTAGCAGCAGTCTTAAATTCAGGTTTCTGTGCATTCTCAGCTAGCCATTCAATATAGCCACGATTCTCATTCATGACATCTCCCATGCTCTTGCCTTTATTTTTGCCAAAGTTAAGTTTTAAATTAAAGGCTTCATCATAAGTCATGGTTTCGTTATTCTCACGTTGGTTAAAGTTCTGCATATCTTCGACATCTTGCGTGAAGACATTTGATAAACTAGCGATGGTCAGTGTGGCATCAACTTGAGCTCGCTTTTTTGCCATCTTCAATACCGTGTTTTTCATTGAAAAGCCATCACGAGAAACGTACTTACTCTCTTTTGTATTTGCCGACCCTAATCCCTCAGTTAACTGCATACCGCTCTTGTATAGCACGCACTTGACGGTGTAGTCGAAATAACCCGACTCGTAGTCCTCAACTTTATCGATAACGTTGTATTCGCTGGTCACGCCCATCAACATTTGAATTTTTTCGGCACCCGGTTTAAGGAGCGTCGGCTTCTGTGTACCAGGTACGACCCCAAAATCTTGACCATCTTTTAGTTGATGTTGAACCATAGTTTGGAAATTAGAGATAGCCTGTAGTTCGCTAGCCATCTTGTTTTGATCAGTACCCATGATTAGGGATAGACTATTCGTTTGATTTTCTGCTTTCGCGATTGCTTCGCTCATATTGGTTCCTCCTAGTATTTAAACGTGACCTTCTCAGTTGCCGGTTTTTCAGTAATACCAGCGATAATCTCGCCATCTTCCATGACAAACTTGTCACCAACCATGCGACCAGCTTTTTTTAAATCGACTTTATCAATAGATTCCTTGACCTTGATATATTGGCTCATGCCCTGATTACGAAGTGAGTTTAAAACCATCTTTTCGTCATACGCCAACCCAGCCGGGTTCTTACGAGTTGATACACGGCCATTAGGGGTATCGATTTTGAATTTCTTATCGACTAACCGTTGATCACGTAAATAGTCGGTCAGTAGCCCTTCGAAATACTCGCGGTTGGCTTGGTTCTTATCAAGTTCCCGGTCGCGCCATGCAATTGCCTGGTCAATATTGTTCTTCGCAACTTGGCCAATTTCATCATCATGCGCTTGGATAGCCTTGAGCTTCTTTAACGCCCAGTCAGCTTTCTCCAATGAGTCAATTTTGAAGCCTTCGTTTTCACGTTCTGTCACCGTTCTAAGTTCTTCTTTTAACATTGCATCCATGATTGAAATCCTCCTATTTAATATCCAGCAATGACGCCACTTTCAATCAGCTCTTCCTCAGTAGGCACATCATCACGCCAGCCTTCCGCAGCTTCTTCTTGGTCAACCAGCCAGCTATCGTAGCCGTTCATTTCGCCCACCTCCATGCCAAACGTTGTCTTAACGACAGTTTCGGAGTACAATAGAACTCGAAAATGAAATTGTTAAGCGTCTTTGCTGCACGGGTACTACCAATACTCGAGCAGCTTTTTTCGTACTCAAATTTAGGATTTAGCGATACTTTGCGTGCTTCCAATTCGTTCGGCCTCCTTAAATGTGCCAAAAACATTATTCAATTCTTCAATCGTGATTTGTTTGTAAAGCACGTTTCCAATCCGGAATGTAAATTTCATCGTCTTCATCTCCTTAAATTCCAAACCAACTAGCAACTTCATGACGTTTAAACCACAATGCCGTTAACGCGCAGCCTACTATTGCTCCTTCAATCATTGCTATTTCCTCCTAGCCATTTTCTTGGTTGACTTTATCGATTACTTCCTGCAATTTATCCATTGGAATACCGGCATACTCAGCTTTCTTAGCTAAATCAGTTATCTCGGCGCTAATCTCTTCAGCGTATTCACGTGGATAACGTTCAATAACTAGCTGTTGCGCTGGCGTCCGATCATTTGGATTAATCGCAATAGCGTTCTCAAACTCAGCTTCCATTGCCTCTCGTTCTTGCTGCTCTTTTTTCTGACGCATTAGGGATGAGAACATGTCACCCTTTAGACGCCTGTCATTCTGGAATGACAGCACGCCGAAATTCTCACGAGCACCAGAATAACTAAGCCAAAAATCGTTAATTACATTTGCTAACGACTTCCTGATTTGTGGATCAGTGCTTCTTGATCCACTCTTCAACCGGGACAATTGTCCGGGAGAAACATGCGTCCTATCTGCAATCTGCTGCTGTGTTGGTGTTTTATTTTTGCCTAATGCCAATGACAATTGCTCTGCAAACTTGTTCTTCATAACTACACCTCTGTATTTTGGAAAGGGCTTTATATCGCCTTTCCATGTAATTCACCTATAATTTAAATTAATCGGGATGATCTAATAGGTAATCCATCATCTCAGCTGCTGGAATCTGCCAGCCGTTATGGGTATTCACATAATCAATGAAGCCACCCTGTTCAATATCCAAATCATGGCGATGCTTGGTTAAATATCGTGAGGCTCGTTCGGTTGATTTAGTTCCGTATTTATACCTGGCCAAATCTTTAAGCTTCCAAGTACGAATACCACGCTGTGCTTGCTTCCAGGATTGGAACCTCTCGTATTCTTCTTCGCTAATGAATTGGAAGCCCTTTGGAGCCTCATGCCGAATCAATATCGTATCTGACATGTTCGCACCTCCTAATATGAAACTGACATAAGTTGGCTAGCTTGCTCGTTATACTCGGCCGTTACTGCTCGAAATTCAGCATCTAGTGCTTTATCGCTTAGTGCCTCAAACATTACTCTTGGTGTTCCTGGCTTAACCTTTGCTAGTGCATTAATTAATGTAGTTCGTGATAGATGTGTCATTTTGCCGCCTCCTTTGGTTTTGTATAACTTTTGTCAACATTAGGAATAAAAAAAATATCCGTCACTTCAACTCCCAGCTTGTCAGCAATCTTTTTTGCTGTCCTTTTACCAACTGGTTTCTTCCCATTGATAATTGAAGACATATAACTAGGGCCAATGTTAACACGGCTTGACAACGATTTCTGAGTATATCCATGCCATGCCAATAAAACATCGATTTTCTTTTTGCCAACTACATATAGCTGAACCATCCGATTACCTCCTTTCTTAACTTACATTTATATAATACCATTCGTAAAACTTTTGTCAACGATTTTTATATAAAAGTTTTACAAATCATTTAAGTATTTTTGACTTTTGTTATACTAAAATCATTAGGAGGACTGATA
>JAKDPD010000033.1 GCA_030455605.1 Lactobacillus sp. | reverse complement strand
TAACAAATAGACTAAAATCAATAACTATTTATATTTTATGAATCTCAACCTGATCACTACCGTCTAGTTCTCTCACTTTTACCGAAACTTGTTCATCAAGTGACGTCGGCAAATTCTTGCCCACAAAATCCACTCTAATGGGGAGCTCACGGTGACCACGATCAACTAACACCGCAACACTAATTGCGGCCGGACGCCCTACATCCATGACAGCATCCATGGCCGCCCGAATGGTACGACCAGTATAAATAACATCATCAACTAGAATGACATGTTGATCATTAATGGCCACATTAATCTTTTTACTATGTAAAACTGGGTCCTGTTTCAAGCGGGCATCATGACGATCATCACGGTACAGGGTAATGTCAAGTTCACCCATCGGAACCGTGACGCCTTCAAGCTCACGAATCCGCTGTTGAATCCGATTGGCGAGATAAATCCCCCGAGTTTTAATCCCAACGAGGACTAACTTGTCTGTTCCCTTATTATTTTCAATAATTTCATAAGTAATGCGGGTTAATGCCCGTTTCATGGCAAGTTCATCCCATATTTCTTTCACCATGTTAGCCTCCAGCCTAGCCTAATCCAGGTGGACTAGGCAATCTAAATTTGAGATTAACCTACTTCCTAAGTCGTGTCAAGTCACTGCTGTCAGTCGTTAAAGCGTAATTGTCCCACCAGGTTCTTAATGTCGGCAACCCCCATCTGGTCTAATAATTGTGGTAATGCCTGCGCCAAATGAGGTAAAATTAGCGGATCATGGAAATGAGCACTCCCCACGCCCACCGCACTCGCACCAGCTAGCATAAAAGCAACGACATCTTCAGCCGTTTCAATCCCGCCGAGCCCGATAATCGGTAGCGTCGTCACCGTATAGACTTCATGCACTAAGCGTAAGGCAATCGGTTTAATGGCGGGACCGGATAAACCGCCGACATTATTGCCGAGTCGCGGACGCTGGCGCATCACATCAATGGCGAGTCCTTGCAGGGTATTAATTAGCGTGAGACCATCGCAACCCGCACTCGCAGCTGCCTTGGCGATCACCCGAATATCGGTCACATTAGGCGTTAACTTCACATACAAGGGAACATCAATCACCGCTTTGACCGCGCGCGTTAATTGATAAACCGCTTCGGGATCCGTCCCAAAATGCAAACCACCAGCTGCCACATTCGGACAAGAAATATTCAGTTCTAAAGCATCGACGCAGCCCGAATCGGATAACTGCCTAGCTACTGCTTGATATTCGGCTAGTGAACTGCCCCCGACACTGGCAATGAGTGGTAATGCGGGATACTTGCGCCGCAACGGTTTTAAATGCTGGTCAATAACTGCTGCCACTTCTGGGTTCGTCAGCCCTACGGAATTCAAACACCCGTCTGGCAGTTGATAAATTTGCGGTTGCGGATTCCCGCGGCGACTGTCAAGCGTACAAGTTTTAAGAACAATTCCGCTCAATTCTGCAAACGGCACTTGTGTGGCAATCGGCCCATCACCAAAGCCAAAGGTACCACTCGCTGGTAATAAGGGATTCTTTAGCCTTAACCCTGGTAAGTCCACTGCAATTTTTGCCATCTTTACCTCCAAAAGGAATGCTCACAGGCATTCTTTATTTCATCTTGGCCCTATTCTACGCATCTCACTCCCGAAGCACAAGCGACGAGCAGTCATTGCATTTAAAAAACACGCGTGCTACACTAACTAAAACAACTTTAACCGGTACAGAGAGACCGCAAGTATGTTTCCTTTTAAATGACTGATTAACTGAGTCGATACTTGCTGCCCTGCTGCAGCCGGTATTGGCTTTTTTGTTAGAGGAGGCAGCAATAAAATGAATCATCCCGTCATGGTGGCCATTGATACGGCTGAACATGAACGCGCAGAGACCTTGCTTCACGCATTGGGCAACCCGCAAGATACCACCTTAAAAATTGGCATGGAACTCTATGATTGTTATGGCCGTGAACTGGTGCGCGAATGGATCGCTGCTGGCTATACCATCTTCCTAGATTTGAAACTACATGATATCCCAAATACCGTTTATCGCACTGCCAAACAATTGGCCAAACTGGGAATTAGTTATACCACTGTCCATGCCTTAGGTGGAAGCGCCATGATTGAAGCCGCCAAAGCTGGGCTCATTGCGGGCACACCGCTCAATCATCCCGTTCCCAAACTATTGGCCGTCACTGAACTCACTTCAATGTCGGCAGATAGTCTCGCACATGAACAAAATTGCCGCTTGCCAATGACGGCGCAAGTTTTACATCTAGCTAAGCTTGCGCAAAATGCGGGTGCTGATGGCGTGATTTGTTCACCTCTGGAAGTCGCCACACTCAAAGTTGCCCTAGGTCCTGACTTCCTGTATGTGACACCAGGAATTCGTCCGGCAGGCCACGCCCAAGATGATCAAAATCGCACCGCGACACCAGCGGCCGCAAAAGCAGCTGGTTCCAGTGCTATCGTGGTAGGGCGCCCCATCACTCTTGCCAGTAATCCACGCGCCGCTTATGACGCGATTAAGAAGGAGTTTAATTAATGTCACTTACTACCATTATGACCGCGCTTAAAGCCAACCACTTGATTAGCCTATCCCCGCATGAGCCTTACACTTATGCTAGCGGGATGAAGTCACCCATCTACACAGATTTGCGCTTGACGCTATCCTACCCAGACCTGCGACAGCAAATTGCGCAAGCCTTAGCTGCCCTCATTAAAAACAATTATCCGCAAGTAACCATTATCGGCGGCGTTGCCACCGCTGGTATCCCGCACGCCACGCTAGTAGCGAATGAACTCAATTTACCGATGATTTATGTCCGGCCGAAGCCCAAAAATCACGGCAAAGGTCGCCAAGTGGAAGGGCGGATTCGGCCCACTGATCAAATCGTGCTCATTGATGACCTCATCACCACAGGTGGTTCGGTGCTTAAAGCCGTAAAAGCCACCAAAGCTGCCGGGGGCCACGTCATTGGCGTTAGTTCAATTTTCAGTTACGATTTACCGGAAGCTCAAACCAACTTTGCCAAGGCCCAGCAGCCCTTTGCACCACTGATTAGCTATCCCGAGCTCATTCAAAATGAACTGACACAAGGCCAAATTACGCCAGCCGAGTATCACTTATTAAAGGCTTGGCATGATGATCCTTGGGCTTGGGGCAAATAACGCCAATAAAAAAGCAACTTACCTCTCAGTAAGCTGCTTTTTTTAATGGTCTACTGTTAGAATAAACCGCTAATCTTGCCATCATCACTAATGGTCAACCCCTCAGCAGCGGGATGCTTCGATAAGCCAGGCATGGTCATCATCGAGCCTGATAAGGCGACAATGAAACCGGCGCCGAGTTTTGGCACGAGGGCCCGAATGTGGAAATCAAAATCACTTGGTGCCCCGAGCTTCGTCTGGTCATCACTGAACGAGTATTGTGTTTTGGCGATGCAGACGGGTAATTGATCCCAGCCAAGCTTAGCAAATTCACGTAATTGCTTTTGCGCTTTCGCTGAGAAAACCACTTGTTTAGCGCCATAAACCTTGGTAGCAACGGTCGTCAGCTTATCAGCCAAGGAATCATGATTATCATAGAGCGGCTTAAAATCAGCTGGTTTATGCGTCAAACGCACCACTTCTTCAGCTAGCGCCAATGTCCCGTCGCCGCCCTTAGCCCATTCATCCGCCAAGATAGCTTTCACACCGTGCTTAGCACAGGCTTTGGCAATCACGTCATTTTCGGCTGGTGTGGAATTAAAGTGGTTAATGGCAACAACGACTGGCAATTGATACCGCTGTAAGTTGTGCAAATGGCGCAATAAGTTAGGTAACCCTGCTTCAACTGCCGCCACATCTTCACGGTCGAGTGCATCTTTGGCCACGCCTGCATTATATTTAAGAGCCCGGGCTGTTGCGACTAAAACGATGGCATCCGGGGTCTTACCGAGCACTGGGCGTTTAATGTCAAGGAACTTTTCAGCCCCTAAATCAGCCCCAAAGCCAGCTTCCGTTACGGTATAGTCTGACAACTGCAAGGCCGTCTTGGTAGCAAGCACCGAGTTACAACCATGCGCAATATTGGCAAACGGACCACCATGAATAATCGCTGGCGTACCACCTAAGCTCTGGACCAAATTTGGTTTCAAGGCATCTTTAAGTAAAATCGCAATGGCATCAGTAAAGCCTAATTGCGCCACCGTTACGGGCTGGCGGCTAAAACTGTACCCCACCACAATGCGGCTAATCCGCCGCTTTAAGTCATGCAAATCTTCGGCTAAACACAGAATCGCCATGAGTTCCGAAGCCGCGGTAATGTCAAAGCCGCTTTCCCGCGGAATTCCTTGCATAATTCCGCCAAGGCCGGTTACCACTTGGCGCAAGGCGCGGTCGTTCACATCTTCAACGCGCTTCCAGATGACCCGGCGCGGATCTGGTCCCACCGGATTATCACGCATCAAGTAATTATCAATTAATGCGGCCAGCGTATTATCAGCACTGGTTAGGGCATGCATATCGCCAGTAAAGTGCAGATTAATGTCAGCCGTGGGCGCAACTTGCGCCAGGCCACCACCAGTAGCACCACCCTTCATACCAAAAACGGGACCCATAGATGGTTCTCGCATGGCAATCGTGGTTTGGTGACCTAACTGATTTAGCGCATCCCCCAAACCAATTAACACAGTTGTTTTCCCTTCACCAGCTGGCGTCGGGTTCACCGCCGTGACCAACACCAAGCGATGCGCCTTCTTAGGATGCTGGGGCAGTGGTAAATTAATTTTAGCCTTAAAGTGACCATATTGTTCAATCTAATCTGCCGTTAACCCCAATTTAGCGGCAATCTGATCAATCGGTTGCAAAGTTGCAGCCTCAGCAATTTGAATATCTGTTGGCATGCACATCGTCCTTTCGTTAAGGCGCAATTAATCGCGCCCAATGACGTTTTATCCGCTACTTATCATACCAGAATCTGAACACTAGCCCAATTTAAAGCTACCGGTTTCATGGAAAAAAGGTCATAGGCCTGACAGGCGACAAAAGTCAGTTAATTCGCTAACATAGATAGTAAGGTTAAACACTTGATAGGAGGGATTCATTCGATGAAATTGCAGTCATACCCGTGGGCCCTTTGGGTGATCTTTGCCTTTGCCTTAGAGATTATTGCGGTTGCCATTAACTTCTTTTACGCCCCGATTAATATTGCGGCTGGGGGCACCACTGGGCTAGCAATTCTCGCCCATGCCGTTTTTGGCTGGGACCGTGCTCTGACACTATTTATCATGAACCTGGCAATGGTCATTCTAGCCGCCTTTTATTTAAAAAAATCCGTGGTCAAAAACATCGCCTTGGGGAGCTTGCTTTTACCCGTGGCACTAGCCATTACCCCCAGCTTCAAGCTCACGCAAAATGATTTCTTAGCAGTCGTTTATGGCGGCGCGCTGCTCGGTGTCGGCGTTGCCCTGCTCTACCGGCTGGATGCCTCGAGTGGTGGCACCACTGTTTTGCCGCTGATTCTAAAAGAGAAGTTCTACTTCAATGCCAATATCAGCCTATTAGTCATTGATATGAGTATTATCGCCCTCAACCTCTTCGTTGATGGTGTCAGTGCCTTCTTGCTGGCTGCCGTTTCGCAAGTCATTACCACCCTAACCATGCAATATACGGAGGCGGGCTTGGACCGGAAATATCAACTGCAGATTATGAGCAATACTCACTTTAATGATATTATGAAGATGCTACAGACAGAGTACTCTAGTCTCACCCTGTACGATGTGACCGGGGCTTATAGTCATGCTTCACGGCAGCAAATTTTACTAGTGGTCGATACGAGTGATTATGGCCGCTTACTCGTTGCGATTCACCATATTGACCCCAATGCCTTCATCATTGCGTCTCGGGTGATGAAAGTGCACGGTGGGAGTTGGGGCTTATAACTAAAAAAACACTTGATCCGCTTGGGTCAGGTGTTTTTTATTTGGCCTATTACTTATCAACTGGGCTCTTCTGCCATTGACCTGGTTGCAAGTTGGTTGCTCGTTCTAATTCTCGGACGTTCACCACGGGTACACCAAGTTGGGCTAATTTCTTGGACAAATTCGCATTAATCAGCTTCACTGGCCCCGACTCTTCGCTCTTCTTAATCAAGGCCAAGCAAAGATTGGCTTTCTTAATATTGGTCTGTGGCAATTTCACCCATTGGGCTTTCGTGAGTGACTTCATCCGGTTCTGAAAAGCCGCATCATCGCCGAAATGAGGGCCATTATAAGATTTTTTCTTACCATCAAGGTCAAAATAGACCACCACATAATTTACGGGCTGATTGAGATTAAGCTCCGTCATCTTGCCGTTTAAGGTCTTGAGGCGCAAGCGATTCTTACCTGTTTGGCTTGGCGTCTCATGCTTGCTGGCCTTGCTGCTTTGCTGGCGGTGCTGCTCACGAAGCACTTGCAGTTCGTGATTCGTATCATGCGTATCGGTGGCTGCCCGGTCATGCACCTTCGCTGCTGGCTTGCTCGTCCGTGTCTTAATGGTAAAAGTCGGTGTTACGGTATCCTCATGGGATGCTTTAGCTGCTGGAGCTGACTTGCTGGCTGCTGGTTTCACTGCTGACGCTGTTTTAGGTTGAGCTGCCGGCTGCTTAACCGCAGATTTAGGCTGGCTAACCACTAATTGTGGGCGCACGGCTGGCTGACTTAAACGCGCCATTGGCACTGTCTTTTCAGGAATTTGCCCATGAAAGACAATTAAATGATGGTCCAGCATATTTTGTAAAATCTGATGGGTCATCCCAATATCAAAAATGGCATGATGCTGATCAGAGGTATCAATCCCCCATAATTGGGCAATCTGATGTTGGGCAAAATTCACTTGATTCCAATTATCCCCGGGCAAAATCACATGTGAGAACAAGTCACTGACATCGAAGTACTCAAGCGTCATTTGGTTCAGTGGTGAATCCGGTAAATCCAAGGCAGCTTCGGTTAAAGTCGCGCGGTCAAGCGACAAGCCCCAGCCACCAATCGGAATTTTCGGGTCTAAGAAGTCGACTAAGCTCGCCGCAATGTCTGACCACTGACCATGCGTGATATAAGCTTGATAATCCTGGCAGGCTGCTAATTTTAAACCGCGGACAAAGTCACTGCTGAGCATCGACATTGGCGCATCCCAATAGAGGTAGCGGTCGAAAATCGGCTCTACCAGCTTATTACGTTGATAATGACCTAGCGCAATTTCTAGCGGCCGGCTTTCAATCTGGCTGTTCTTGACAACCCGCGTAAATTCAAGGTCGAGTAAATAATATTCTTCAGGTAAATCGGTACGTTTGTGCCAATTTAATTTGGTTGATGTTGACATTAAGTCATCCTTTCATCATTTATTAACTTAATCATAGCCTATTTATGGCAGTTATGTCGCTTTTCAAGCAAAATTAGGGTAGCCTTTCATGCAAAAAAGATTCCAGCATGATTGCTTGGAACCTTTCACTTTATACCATTTCAGCTCAAAAAGAAACTATCTAGCCGCTAAAAACCCCCGTAACTTCTGTAAGATGCGCTGCTTACGACGTGATATTGTCTGTAAACATACCCCCTCCTCGTCCGCAATCGTGACTAGTGTCCGCTGCTTCACAAAATGAGCGAGTAATAGCTCCCGTTCAGCTGTGGTGAGCGCCGTTAAGGCACCTTGTAAATCCAGTGCCTGGTCTAATTCATTCCAGTTTGAAATTGGCAAGTCGGTAATTGGCGTTAACGGCGTCAGCAACTCCTCCTGTAGTTGTGACCGCCTCAGACTATCGGTAGTTCGCCATAGAATCTTGCGGAAAGCTAATTGATCGGTTTCAGCACGGGTCTTACCCCGCCTTTGCCATTTCACAATTTCATCCGCATAGATAAGAATCCCATCCATAAATAGATCCTCATAATTGCTGTAATCGCGCCGCACATTGGCACATTTGAGGACCCCACCAACTAGGCGGCGGTTCTCCCACGCTTGCAGTAATTCTTCTCTTGCCATTCGCTACTCCCGTTCCCTCATAAAAAATAACGATAGCCCTTACATTATTAAATTCGGGTGGAAAGGGCAAGCTGAAGTAAAGCGGTAACATTGCCTATATAACAGTATTAAGATTCAAACAACATTTGGCCAGCAAAACAAAAAAGCCAGTAATATCACGGATACTGCCTGATTACCTCCGCAACAAAAAAACGCCAATTAAGTCATTGGCGTTAGTTGTTTAGTTATGATCACGCTGATTAAGCTGCTGAATCAGCTGATTCGAGTAACGGGGTTCAATTTTACGGATAAATTGTGCTGTTTTTGGAATTAAATCGAAATCATTTTGATCTATGATAGCAGGAAAACTGCCATGCTGTTTGACCCATTTCACATAGCGGTGATTGTCATTGACAATTCTCGCTTTAAACTGGGGCTGATTGACCAGAATCGTTTGTAGCCAGAATTCATCAGAACAGAAGCCCGTTTCAAACATACGACGTAAATTAGATTTTTGCTCAAGGTACTTAAGCGCAAAAACGGCTGCATCACGCGGAATATCCACCCAATTAGCGCCATCATAGATTTCCAGTTCAATATTCAACCGTTTAAACTTGTTCACTCTTAAAATAGTCTCTGACAAAAGCAAAAAATGATGATATAACTTACCAATAAACGTTCGTCGAGGGAATTGATCATAATTAAAATAATACTGCTGCCACAAAATAAGTGATTGTGCAGATTTCTTTATACTTCGAGAGAGTTCATAAGTCATATAAATCTTTTTATTATGCTCATAAAAGTGATAGATATCATCAATATTCTGGCATGGCCAGTCCTGCCCAGAAATCACATGAAGATACGAAATGTTTGGATTGGCGATTGCCCATTTCATCAAGACAAGCTGCGCTCTTGCAACACTCCAACCACCCCAGTGAACCCTGACTTCTGATACGTAGTTAATATTGTTGATTGCTAGTGCTTCTTTCTCAGCCCTTGAAAGGCTATGCGCTTTATCAATATGGACATAGACTACAAACTTGCGACTTAATAAATTAGCTAATTTAATCATCTGTTCAATATTCTTGTGCGCTACGATTAAGACTGCTTGCAAAACTATCTCCTTATGA